>NZ_CALUXO010000042.1 GCF_944324745.1 uncultured Thomasclavelia sp.
ATATACCTTGAAAAATGTAGTTTCAAGACTACACTTTTTTAGCTTGAATAAATATTAAAAACCAGGAAAAATATATTTACATATAATTCCTGGCTAAAATTTTATCATCTTAACTTAATGACATTGAAGCTATGTCTTTTATAATTCTTTTTTACGAGCTACAATTAAAAAACGATGAGTAGTAAGCTCAAAATAATTATTCTCTTTAATCTGTTTTAATACTTGACTATAAAAATTCATAAATCTTTCCTGCGTAACATCTACGCGTGTCATTCCTTTCATAAACTGAACAAATGAAGCTAATGTATCAAAACGAACAAAACCATGTTCTTCAAAACTATCAATAATCTCTAATCCAATTTCACTTAAAGTCTGACGACCCATTTCTTCATCCCAACGTCCTCTAAGTTTAAAAGGTAAAAAGATATTTGTCAATTCTTTATAATTATCACTACCTAATTGATCAACAATAATATAACCTCCAGGTTTAACAACACGATAAAATTCATATTTATCATAATTAGCTAATTCATTGACCAAAACATCAATTCTTTCATCTTTAAAAGGCAATTTGCCTTCTTTAGTTAATTGCGTTACTTTAACATTGCGACTTTCCAATAAGCTTTCAGCTTTATCCTTTTGAACATCGACTACATAAGTAATTGGTGGCAATTTTTCAAAAGAATCAACAAATACGCCACCATCAAAGGAAATAAAAGCTGCATGTGTATCATCATCAAGATATCTCGATGCGATTTCTTTGCATGAATATGTTGGTAAACTTTGTTGCACTAAAGCATCGGTTTCTTCATTCATCGCTTTAGAAATCTCAGCTCTCATTTCTGTAGCATTTTTTATTTTCTTACGGAAACGGATCTTATTATAATAAAATCCTAACACCTGACTCAATCCATCACTAATAACACCAACTGCGACAAATCCAATCATTTCTACAAACCATTCCATTGAAAATATAGGTTGAATTGAAGCCACTAAATAACAAACAATACACATTAAAATAATGCTGCGAGTTCTTTGATATTTAAATGGCTGGCTATATTTAGTATACCAGTTCAATACACCATTTTTACTGGCTGATCTACCCTCAAGTTCACAAAAAACTAATTTAATGATCACTAACATCAATGCTAATGATACAAGCATATAGATATAATATTCCATTTCATTACCTCGTATAAATTTCTTCGCCTTCTAAAGTAAAATACTTATCAGCATCAGTTGTGACAAAATAGCCACGATCATTGAATTCTAAGTCACCCTCAGTTGAAAAGATAACTTCAAAATCAGACATATCGTAAACATAGCTAGTACCGCTCTTATTAAAAATACCATAAGTGATATCACCATATTTAAAGACGGTTCCAACATCCATAAAACTTTCATCAATGACAACATTTCCTTCGCTGTCAAAGACTTCATAAACACCGCCAGTAACATAACCAGCATAGAATTTACGTCCTAAATATTCAATTCGATCATATTCATCGGATATTTTTTTATTATCAGTATTAATTAAATAATACAAATCTTCTTCTTTAGAGACAACCGCTAAACCATTAAGATCAAAAGCTTCAGCACTTTCATAAACTGTTTTAAATGCTGCTTTACCATCAAAACCATAATATTGATATCCCTCATCTTTTACATAAACTGGGAAAATCTTATTTCGTGTCTGTGAAGCTAAAGGATCCAATTGAATTCCTTCCACTTCAATAGTCTCACCATCATTTACAAAAGTATGTGGACCATAAATTGTATCATTATTCTTTACTACATAATTATCATAATCATAATAATAACTATTAGTTTCTACTACATCACCATCATTATTAAAAATATAAGTAGTTTGATTTAAAACACCAATAATATTGCTATTACTATCAAAGTAAAAATCATCTAATTCCTGTTCAACTGTAAATAAAACTTTTCCTTTATTATTAATTGCACTGGCTTTATGATCTTCACGATCATATAGTAAATATCCTTTATCATCATCTTGATCCATCAACTGGTTATCACCACCAAGATCAATTTCTAATGGCTCTTCTTCACTTAAATGATAATATAATGAAGCTTTATCTTCATAATTAACTAGTGTATAGTTATCATTAACAGTATATGCACTAATAATTTCATCAGTACCTTTTACTAATTCTTCACCAGTATTGTATAAAACAAGATAATTCTTCCCATCTTTGATAACTGGTAAACCAGTTAAAGTAATTTTAGTATCATCACTTTCTTTATACAATTTTTCGCCATTTCCATTTAAAATGGTCATCTTTTCATTTTCATCATAACCTACTAGCATATTACTAATAGATTCTAATTTATCGTAAGTTCCTAATTTGATGGCTTCACTGCCATCACTTAAAATATAACCATATTTATCATCACTAATAACAATATAACCGCTAGTTCCAACGGCTTCATATTTATCATAGACAAAATCAGTTTTGCTTTCACCGGCTAAATCCATTAAAGCATATTTATTTTTACTATTTTCAACAAACAATGTTTGATCCGTTACACTATTTGAACATCCAGTTAATAACAAAATCGTTAATAAACCTGCTGCTATCTTTTTCATTTTATTTCACTCCTTAAAACATTTTAATTATAGCATGTTTTTTGTCGATAAACCACAGATTTAGACCGATAAGCAAAAAACGGTAATATTGGAAATTATCGTTTTTTACAATGCTCAAGTATTTGATTTTTCATATTAAAACAATAAATAATGTGGTGAAGCGTTTCTTCAACCTGTTTCATGCCGATTTCTTTTTCGTCTGCTCCACAATCTATCCCTAAAACACGCTTGATGTTATATTCCAGCCATTCTAATCTGCCATTATTACAATCATATAATGTTTCCCAATCCACTGGCATATTGCCATCGGCATTTTTATATCCCTGTAAAAAAGATTCAAATAACTGAAAATTGATTTTGCAATCTTCATATCCCGACCAGCACAATGCCAATTCAAATAATTCCATAAACGGATTGTTATAAGATAAACATTCCAAATCAATAATGCGATAATCATTTCCCTTCCAAAGAACATTTTTACAGTCCATATCATTATGACAGATTGCTATTACAAGTGGAAGTTTCTTTCGTGCCTGATTGCCTTTGTTTTGAGTATCTTGAATAACTGGTAAAGCATCTTTTAGCATTATGTATAATTTGGTATCAATATTTTTCATTTTTGCAAGATAAAAATTCCAATCAATAGACATTTCATAAAATACTTCATCTTTATACCTTTTGTCTATACCATGAATTTTAGCAAGTACTTTTCCCATTTCTTTACAGTGATAAGCGGTTATCTCATTGCTCTGTAACGATTTTCCCGGAAAATAATCAAATAGATAAAAATATTGGCCATCTATCTCCTGCATTTTTCTTCCACCAAAAGATAAAGCTGGAAGAATAGGAACACCATGTTGCTCCAATAAAAATTCTATTTGTTCAGCTTTTGAAAAATTATCCATAGCATTTTTTCTTTGCATAACAAATGGATTTAGCAGTTTCAAAGCAAAAACTCCTTGCTGAGTATCAATCCTATACATCTTGTGCATAAAGCCGCCACTTAAAGCCACTGGCTTACTAATTATCTTCCAGTTATATCTTTTCTCTATCTTTGCAAAGATTGACATTTTATCATCATAAAAATAATTCCATCCCATTTTCTTTTTTATAAATTCCTTCCTTGTATAAGCTTCCATTGATCCAATATAACCATAATCTTTTTATATGATACTGTATACTGTACTCCAGTGTCTAAAATTCGACTTACAAAGCCACATCTTTTAACATGTTTAAAAGTATATATTTAATATATAGACTTCTGTTTTACTTAAATTTCTCTGATATGGAATACAAGAGAATAAACACAGAGACCCAATCGCAATAATTTCTCTAAAAAACGAAAATTTCAGATATCTATATGGTTTACTCAAATTCTTTTTCATTCTTTTTAAAGAAATTGTAAAAATAGCGAACATTCTCTAAATCACTCCATTTAGTAATAGCATAATCTTTTGAATCGATATTATATATTTTGGCATCCAAAGTTCCCAACATAAAAGGTGAATGAGTTGCAATAATAAATTGACAATCTAGCCATCTTGCCATGTTATTAATTTCTTGAGCTAATGTGACTTGATTTGCAGGAGAAAGAGAAACTTCAGGTTCATCTAATAAATATAATGCATCAGGTTGTAAGCATTCAGCGAAGTACTCCATTGATGTCTCACCATTAGAATATTTTTCTTGTGCAAACATGATATATTCCATCTGCTTTGAGCCTTCCTTTGACTCTAAATATTTTCTTGCTTCTTCTTTCGTCATTCCTTTTTTTACATAATCATATAGCATACCATCCGATAACACTTGTTGCTGTTGAATTTTCTTAACCTCATATAGAATATCTTCACTTTTGATATAGCTACTATTCTCTGGTAAACGTCTTATCTTTTGACCAAGCTCATTTTCACCCAAACTATAAGAACATTCCAAATAAAATTGACTGCAATAATCCATTATACCATATGAATTGCTAGTAGCATTTTCCCTACCTTTGAGTTTTAACTTATTAGCGATGATATTGAGTAACGTTGATTTTCCAGAACCATTATTGCCATAAAAGACTGTTATTGGCGTAAATACGAAAGGCTCTATATCTTTATTCCTAAAAACACTATATGGATAAATATGAGGATTACATATTTGAGAATCACTCAATTTAAAAGTTCTTAAATATATCATAAATAAAGAATCCTCCTTTCTTTTCTAAATTAGGGTTTATACAAATCAAATTTTTTCAATTATACTACTCTTACATAATGGAGATGTTTTTATATAATTAACTACAATCTCTTTCATTTCATCAAAAGAATTACTATAAAAATATAAATTTGTTTCTTTTCACCAAGATAATGACTATAATATTGACCATTTACTTTGAGTAAAGCATTTATATCCAAAATAACATCATTTACATCATTTTCTTTGTATACCTCTTCACTCAAACCAATTCCATCTAGTATCAGAGTGAGTCCTTATAAGATCAATCTTTCTCGTATTCATAATTCTAAGCATGTCATAGGTCTTGTTTCGACCTATTACGTAAAACTGCTTTGATCCTTTACGAAGTTCATGATATAAGGATTTCTCATCAAACTATCGCTAAATAACCATCTGCTTTTTCTTTGAATGGATAATTTTAAGCACGATCTTA
Source organism: uncultured Thomasclavelia sp. (assembly GCF_944324745.1). GTDB lineage: Bacteria > Bacillota_I > Bacilli_A > Erysipelotrichales > Coprobacillaceae > Thomasclavelia. Next base: position 5,265 of record NZ_CALUXO010000042.1, read on the forward strand.
ATGCCTATCATTGTGGCGATGAAACATATGTCAAGGTTCTAGGTAAAAAAGCCTACGTCTTTTTCATGTGTGATGTAAAGAAAAAGATTATAACTTCATTTAAGATATATGCGCTTTATTTTTCATCCAGTAATTTTATCATCTAATTCTACTCAATCATAATAATATAAATATCTGCAATAGCTCCACACTTTCGATATTGCAGGTTTATCTATTATTTTGTATATAGCAGATTGTTACTTAAAACACAAATTATGAAGTTGTATAAAAAATTATCTACGACTTAAAAATTCTCTAATTTTATGTTTTTATTATAAACTGCTTATTACTTTAAAACTAAACCTATTTCCAATACCACAACCAAATCCGCTAAAACAATTATATATTAAGATAATAATATATCTTATATTTTTCTTCTATATATTTTTTCAATTATTCCGTGTTTGTTTTTTTTATAATCACAGACATAAAATCCATATTTTTCATATAAATTATCATGATCTGATACGATGTATACTTCTTTAAATCCCAATTCCTTTGCATATTCAATAGCTTTATCAATCATTTGTTTGCTGATACGATAGCCACGATACTTTTCATCAACATAAATATAACCTATATAAGGTGTGTAATTAATATCTATAATGCCATCTTCTTTTGTAAAAGTGCAAAAAGCAATAATATAACCATCATCTTTTACAATCATCACTCTTTGCCAGTCATTAAAATAACCACTAGTCATTTTCTTAACTAAAGATTTTCCAGCTTTCCATGGACAAGTTTGAGCATATTCTATAGCATCTTCCCATTCTTCATCATTTGTCGTTATTAGTTTTAATTCCATTAACTACCTCCTGGTTTAATATCTATCATTTTGTAAATCCAATATATAGTATCAAAGGCTGGTAAATAGTAAAATAAATTTGTACCGATCATATCCACATGATTTTTGCTCCATACTAGCTTTTCTTTAAAGTTTCAAATCTTTTAACTTACTGTCTATAATATATTGAGCCCTCTTAACCTTTTTTTCAATATAAATCCTATCTTCGCTTTTTGTAACATTTGAGTAACCTAAATTACCTAAAAAATTGATATTTAACATTATCTTTATTACATTGTATTCCTGTATCAGATAACTTTCAAAGATTATCATAACTTCTATAAAGAATAAAAAGGTATTTCTTGTTGCTATTACAAAGAAACACCTTGAAATCATAATAACCAATTTCTTACAATTGGCTTGCTTGTTTACTAAACTCATTATAACTATTAACAAAATGATATGGTTCATACTCGCCGTATGCAGTTGCTCTACTAATAGTTATAATTTGAATATCATAGCCTAATTTTTCTTGCAAAGCATCAGCAAAGTGAGCCATTTCTTCGCCTGGTTCAGTTTGCAATGCTACACATCCTGATTTCTTAAATCTCTTTGCAATAAGATAACACATTTGCTGACACCTCCTCAAATTCTTTTAGTGATTTCATTTTACTATTTTCAGATAGCTTTCACAAGATATTATTTACTGTCATAATATCTCCACTTTTATAAATTTATCATACATTTAATAATTAAATTTTATTTCTATTAAAAAATGAAAATTATCTTTTTAAATAATAAATATATAAACAATTTCAATTTATTTTAATTTTCCATAAATGCAAACATTAAATATCTCTTCATTTTTTATAACCGCATTTTGCATTATGCCTTCAAGAACAAATCCATTTTTTTCAAGAACTTTTCTAGAAGCAATATTTGGTTCAAAAACGAATCCAGTAATTCGAATAATATTTAATTCTTGAAAAGCAATTTTACAAATTTGTCTCACCGCTTCACTCATGATTCCTTTTGAAGATTCTTCTGGCAATAAATAATACCCGATCTCTGCATTTTTTCGATAATTATTTTCTAATTTTTCAACTGATATAGTCCCTATAATTTTATCGTTTACAACTATTTTTCTAAATACTCCTTTTTTACCTTCGTTTTCATTTATCATATTTAACCACCATTTGGCAGATTCTTTTGTGTATGGATCAGGTAATATATCCGATAAATAACTTCTATCGATTTTATTGCATATTTCTATTAAAGATGCTTGATCTTCCATTGACCATTTTCTTAATTCAACTTTCATAACGATACCTCCCAAATAGCAATTTGATTTTTTAAATGTTCTTTATAGTATTATAAATTAATTAATACTTAATAAAACTAAATTCTCTATAACAGTTAACTATTATCACGATATTTTAGATTTTCAGCATGGCTATAAATAGTTTTATAAAAAACTTTCCTAAAAGAAAAAACGATAATATTGATAATTATCGTTTTCTAAAATATAATTTTTATTAAATTCTATTCTACCACTAATGGTTCTTCATTATTATATGTTTTACCGTCTTTAGTAGTTACAACATAATATACTGAATTTGAAGCTGGTGTATAATAGATTTCTAAAGTATCAATAGTAGAAATTTTAATACCTTGAGCTTTAACTTCTTCCTTAACCATTTTTTCAATTTCAACTGCGGTAACATTTTTACCATTATGTTGTATCTCAACTGTTGCTTTCATTTAAACAATCCCCCGTTTCTCTAGAACTTAGTAACAAAAACATAATAGCATATCTTTTTCAAATATGCAAATTTTTATGAAATTAACAAAGTTTTTTGGATTTTCCGATTGAAAATAAAGTCAAATAATTACTAAATTTATCTAGTTTTAAAACGTTATGAGTTAATATGAAAAATCTTCTACTTAGCTTTTAAACGATATTGTTGTTTACGTTCTTGTTCAGTAAGATAACGTTTTCTAAGTCTAATATGATTTGGAGTAACTTCAACTAATTCATCATCATCAATATAGTCTAAGCATCCCTCAAGATTAAATGTTCTTGGTCGTTTTAACACTACGGTTGAATCTTTAGAAGAAGAACGCGTATTAGTTAATTGTTTACCCTTGGTTACATTTACAACTAAGTCATTTTCACGATTATGTTCTCCAACGATCATTCCTTCATAAACATCGACCCCAGGTTCTACGAACATAACGCCACGGTCTTCAACCCCACCTAACGCATAAGCAGTAGTTTGACCACGATCAATAGAAATTAAAACACCTAGCGCTCTTTTACCAACAGTTTCACCTTCCATTGGACGATATTCTAAAAATGAATGCGAAATAATTCCGTATCCTTTAGTCATCGTTAAGAAATTAGTCATAAATCCAATCAAACCACGTGATGGAATTGTATAAGTAACACTAGTTTGACCATCATTACTAACCATGTTTTCCAAAGTTCCATGACGATATCCTAATGATTCGATGACATTACCAATACAATCATCTGGTGCTTCGATATTTACTTCTTCATATGGTTCACATTTAACACCATCGATTTCTTTAATAATAACTTTTGGTTTAGAAACTTGTAATTCATAACCTTCACGGCGCATATTTTCAATTAAAATTGATAAATGCAATTCACCACGACCAGAAACGATCCATTCTTCACTATTTTTAATCCGTTCAATTTTTAAAGACACATCTCGATTAGTTTCTCTAAATAATCGTTCTTCTATTTGTCTGGCAGTAACAAATTTTCCATCTTGTCCTGCAAATGGTGAAGTGTTAGTACCAAAAACCATTTGAATAGTTGGTTCATCGATTTTTAATAATGGTAATGGTTCTTCTTTACCAGTAGTACAAACAGTTTCTCCAACTCCAATATCACTAAGTTCAGCAATTGCAACAATATCACCGGCACTGGCTTCTTTAATTTCGATTCGATGCAAACCAATAAATCCATATAATTTTTGGATTCTAAATTGACTATGACTTCCATCTTGACGAACACAAGTAACACTTTCATTAACTTTCATTTTACCACGTTGAATTCGACCAATTCCAATACGACCAACATAATCATTATAATCCAACAATGCTGGTTGGAATTGTAATGGCCCTTCTTCATCAACTAATGGTTCTGGAATTTCATTGATGATCATTTCAAATAAACAATCCATATTTGGTACTTGAGTTGATATATCAGGATCCAAGCTTGATGTTCCTTGTAAAGCTGATGTATAAACAACTGGGAAATCTAACTGATCATCATCAGCCCCTAATTCCATGAACAACTCTAAAACTTCATCCATTACTTCTTGAATTCTAACAACTGGACGATCCACCTTATTAATAACAACAATTGGTTTTACATGAGCTGCTAAAGCTTTCTTCAAAACAAATCGTGTTTGTGGCATAGTTCCTTCATAGGCATCCACAACTAATAATACCCCATCAACCATGTTCATGATTCTTTCAACTTCACCACCGAAATCAGCATGACCTGGAGTATCCATAATATTAATTCGATAATCTTTATAATTAATAGCTGTATTTTTAGCTAGAATCGTGATTCCTCTTTCTCGCTCAATAGCATTACTATCCATAGCTCTTTCAGCGATATGTTCATTATCACGTAATGTTCCTGACAATTTTAAAAGCTGGTCAACCAAAGTTGTTTTACCATGGTCGACATGGGCTATAATTGCGATATTTCTTATTTTCATTTCTTCACAACCTCTCTTACAACTCAATCATTATATCACAGAATTACATTTTGTCATTATTTTTTTAATTATGCCATTTTTATTTGATTTTATGAACAAAATCATTCTACAATTACTCCTAATAACCTGGCTAAAGACGCTGCCTGGTAAATATCAACATGTGCTCCTTTTAAACTTGGCAAATCTACCTGCAATCCTTCAATATCCACAGTTTTTAAATCAATCCCCTGTAAACTAGTTTTAAACACTTCACCATATCTAAAACTAACATTTTTAAAAATTAAATCTTTAACATCAACCTCTAAAAAGCTCCCTTCATCTAAACAACTATCAATGAATTCGCTACTTCTAATATTACCAAAACTAATATTTAAATAACGAGCTTGAACATCTTGAAACAACAAATCATGTAATGAACAATCAATAAAACTAATCCCTGTCATCCGACAATTAATAAAATGACAACAGTGAATACTCACCCGATCGAATTCCAGATTCGATAGATCACAGTTTTCAAACAAACAATTTACTAGATGCGTATTGATCAGTTTAATGCGACTAAAATCAATTTTATTAAATTTACAAGTTTCAATCGTAGTATCTTTAATCGTTATTTCGTAAGCAGGATTTTGATCAAATGATAATTGGTAAAAATTATCATTAACATTTTCAAATTGCCCTTTGTTTAAATTAGATATGTTTAATTCTTTTCTTTTCAATAGCAACACCTCAAAATCATTATAAGTTAATATTGGTTATTGTAAAGTTTTGTAATCTTTTTATTTTATTATTTTTTATAACTGTAGTATTCTATTAATAAGGATGTGAGAGGATATATGAAATTTAGTGAACTTACAACTTCATCAAACTGTCACCATTTATACCAGCGTTATCTTAAAATTGTTTCTAATCCTAAAAAAACTGATGAAATTGATTCAAAACAAATCTGTAAAGAAATCGTTGCATATTATAACGAAGATTATCATCATGTTTTAGCTGTGTTATCACTTGATGAAATCAATTTTTTAAAACGAATCAATAACAAAGCTAATTATCAGGATTTAGATATTATTAATTCTTTGATCAATAAATGCCTATTGATCAAAGATAAGCAAGATCATAATTATTTAATTATCCCAGATGATTTAAAAGATATTGTTACTTTGGCTTTAAACCATGTAGATGTTAATAAAACAAAGCAGTTAGATCAAATCAATCAATTATTAATTGGTTTACTAGCATTACATGGAGCCATAAAACAATCAACCTGGATTGGATTATATCATCGTTATGATGATTCTTTATCTACTTTAGATTTGTTAAATCATATTCATGATAATCGTTATCTACGCTGGCATTATTTTATTTATGACAAACAAGAAGAGTTAATTTATGGCTATGAGCCCTATGCTGTTTATTTAGATAAAATTGTTGCTAATCGGATAAATATCGAGCCTATGGAATTTACTTATTCAAGGGAAGAAATCGATTTAATTGCTCGTTATGGCATGAATATCAAACATCCTTGTATCAATTGTCTGTTTCAAGAGCTTAAAAAAATTGATAGTTATTTAATTCAAGAAATGCTTAAAGATTTTATCATTCAAGCCTGCCAAACTAACAGTCATACTAAAGAAGTGATTAATTTAATCTATCAGCTGCAATTTGATACGGATATTGATTTAACATACTTGATTGAACCGATTAAAGAGGCGATGTATTATATTCATAGTGCCAGCTTTTATGGACTATCATTAAATGATTATTATAGCTTATTACACCAAAATTCTAGCTTTACTAAACAGGAAAGTATGTTATTTTATCGACTTTATTTAAGTTTATTGGAATATACTAATCAAAAATTTCAGATCAGTCCAATTTCAATTTATAATTTAGAGGAGATTGATCAAGTTGATTTAAATCATATTAGAATTTTATTATTTGAAAATCCTGAAATTATTGATCAATACATCCAGGATAACCCCATTCATCTAAATCAAAGTCAATTAGATATCATTAAAGAGTTTAAAAAAGGATTTATTGATGAGTTTTTGATTATCGAAAACACTGATGATTATACTATTATTTCTAATAAAAGTGATGTTTATGCTGTCTATGGAATCGTTAATCATTTAAAAGAAATCTATCCCAATCAGTCATTACCACAGGTTGTCAATCTCGCATTATTGCCATTTAAAAACAAAATAGTTTTCGACGGTATTTTAGCCTCTCAAGATAATTTACCGATAACTTCACAAATTACTAAATTTGATTTTGACGACATCATCTTTCAGCTAAAACCACAAATTATAAATTAAGAGCCTCAAACGAGGCTCCTATCTTTCAGATATAATTCGATTGCTGGCAAAATATGTTGCCAGATAATAACCACCATAGGCAATAATAATAAATAAACTAGTAATAATAATATTATCGGCTAAATCAATATTAACGATTAAATTAATATAATTATTAATTTCATTCAAAGCGACAAAACTATGAACTAAAGCTACTGCTAAGGGGAAAATAAATGATATTCCAATTTGGACTAACAAACTGCGATTTACCATTGGACGACTAGCGCCTAATTGATTAATAATTCGATAACGTTCTTTATTATCTGATGCTTCGGATAATTGTTCAATTGCAAGTAATGTTCCACTGGCAATGGCAAAAACAATTCCTAGATACAGACCAATAAATGTAAAGATAGCTGCAGCTCCAATCCCTTCAGCGCTTAAATTAATTTTAGTATAACAATAAATACTAGCATTTTGATTACTATAGCTAGTAACTAAATCATTAAACTTAGTTTCACAAGCTTCTTTATCTTCAAAATAATTACCAGCAAAGTTAACATACTCATCACTTTGTCCATAAGTAACTGCAATATTGTCACTTACGACAATAAAACCACTGTTACCATTACTATTGCTGATTGATAATTCAACTACATGATTTTCCTTACTAGTTAAAGTGGTATCACCTACTTCAATAGTACTATCATTACCTAAAAACTCATTAAAATACTCTAAAGCCATGGGCTGGGTAGCTACTAGAAGATACTGATTATCTGCCAAATTAACCGCTGCATCTTCATTATTTGATAAAGAAACTAGATTATTATAATCACTTTGTTTGATTACTTCCATATATTGTTGTCTTAGCACTGTTAAGTTATCATACATTTCATTATTTTTATCAATAAAATCACCAATCATTAAATTATCAATCGTATATTGATGATAAACATAATCTGATTTGATAATTTCCTGGTAAGCAGGATCTTGTCTTAATTTTTGAATATCCGCTTCATAACTAACACCACTTATATCATAGGGAGTATTATTGGCAAAAGAAATATTCATCGCATTAGCAAGTGATAATGACGCTGATAAAATTCCAATTGTTAGTAAGAGCATCAATGAAATAATCGTCGTCGAAACAACATGGGTATTAATTTTATTATTTACCTGCTTTAAAATAAAGATATTTAAACCACGATAATAGATTCTTTTCAACCAGGAAATCGTTTTCAACAAAAATCCTGAAACTGATAAAAAGAACAAAAAGGTTCCTAGTGCTCCTAAAACTAACATCAATAAAAAGTTATTACCACCTTCTAATAAAGCACCATCAAATAATAGTTTATAAGCATAACCAATTAAGCCGATCGCTATAATAAAAATTAGTGAAATTAACCAGCCATTTTTAATCTTAACTTTCTCGTTTTTGCTTTTAGCATATAATAGATCAATTAGTTTAAAACGATTTAAACTGATTACATTAAAAATCATTACAATCAAGAAAATAATTCCAAAATTAATAATTGTCTTTAATAAAGCACTACCAGAAAAAACAAAAGTAAACGATGTCATATCTACTTGAAATAACTTAGCAGTAAAAATCGATAATAGCTGTGACAGACCAATTCCCAAAAAAGTTCCAATTAATAGCGATACGATACCAACTAATAATGTTTCAACTACTAGAATCATCGATACTTTTAAATTTGACATTCCAAGTGTTAAATAAACGCCAATTTCTTTTTTACGCCGTTTAATAATAAAATTATTAGCATAAACAATTAAAAATCCTAATACAACTGAAACAAAGATTGATACGGTACTAATAACACCTACTAAAGCAACTACCGTTTCTTTAGTTGATTGATTTAATTTCAGCATAGCTGTCTGGCTGCCAATAGAATTAAATAAATAAAAAATAGCTACAGCAATGACCAAAGTAATAAAATAAATTGAATAATCTTTAAAACTCTTTTTAATATTACGAAAAGCTAATTTAAATGAGTTCATTTAACTCACCACCTAAAACCGTCTGGACATCCATGATCATATCAAAAAACTCTTTCCGGCTATGATCACCTTTAATAATTTCAGTAAAAATCTTACCGTCTTTAATAAAGATTACTCGATCACCATAGCTGGCCGTAAAACAATCGTGGGTTACCATTAAAATGGTTGCCTGCAGCTTTTGATTTAATGTTTCCAGGCTTTCCAACAATAAGCGAGCTGATTTACTATCAAGGGCTCCAGTTGGTTCATCAGCCAAAATTAAATCAGGATTAGTTACGATTGCCCGAGCACAGGCAACTCGTTGTTTTTGACCACCAGATAATTCATAGGGATATTTACCCAAGATTTCTTTGATTCCTAGACCATTTGCAATCTTGTTGACTTTATCATCAACCAACTTATAATTAGTTTTTTTAATCGTCAGCGCTAAAGCAATATTTTCAAAAGCAGTCAAAGTATCTAATAAATTAAAATCTTGAAAGATAAAACCTAAGCTATCCCGCCGAAATTTGGTTAATTGATGGCCTTTTAATTTAGTAATATCTTTACCACGCAAATAAATATGACCACTAGTTACCCGATCAATGGTTGAAATACAGTTAAGCAAAGTACTTTTACCACTACCACTGGCTCCCATAATAACAACAAACTCGCCAGCATTAACATCAAAACTGATGTTATCAACCGCCTTAGTTAAATTATTTTTGTTCCCATAATATTTTTCAATCTTATCAATTTGTAATATTTTTTCCATCTATCCTCACCTCAAGCATAATTATAATGATACCCTATTTTTTAACCATCGAATTAAATAACTTAACCTTACATTTTTGTCATTTTAAAAGAATCTGCTTTCACAGATTCTAACGCAATGAGATATAAGAACTATCAGGAAAAACAATAGTAACACAAGTGCCTTGATTAGATACTATCTTAATTTCATGATTAAGTTTTTGACATAATTTTTTACACAAATATAAACCAATACCAGTACTTTTTTGATGACTACGACCATTAGTACCCGTAAATCCTTTATCAAATACTCGATCAATTTCTTCTTTTAAAATCCCAATACCATTATCTTGAATCGATAATTCAACTCGGTTATCAAATACATCAGCTGATATTTTTAAAACTGGATCTTTATCCATATATTTAATCGCATTATTGATAATTTGATTTAAAATAAACTCCAGCCATTTTAAATCACTATTTACCGATAAATTTAAATTTTCTAATTCTATTTTAACTTTTCTAGCAATCAGATCTTTTTTATTTCGTTTAATTACTGTATTAACTACAGTAGCCAGATTTACTTTTTTTATCAGATAGTCTTTTTCTACATTAGCACTACGACTATAAAATAACACCTGCTCTAGATAATTATCAATTTTCATTAATTCTTCTTGCAAGCTTTGATTAATAGCATTCGGGTTATTTTCTGCCATCATTAAACTCGTAGCCAAGGGAGTTTTTACCTCGTGACACCACATTTCAATATATTCTTTAAAATCAATTTGTTCTTGCCGAATATCATTAATGTGTTCTTTCATCGCTTTATCAATCTCATAAATACTGGCAACCATAATTTTACCATCTAAAAAAGCCGGTTGTTTAATTAATTCAGTAATCAAATATTTTTGATCTAAATGATCTAATATATTTGTAAACTCATTATAATAATTGCATTTGCGCCAAAAATCATAACTAAAAATCAAAATGACTCCAAACAGAACTAAAAGTGGTAAATAAATTAATAAAAATAAATTAACATCAAAGACCCATAAGAGTGTAACTAATAGTGTAATGACTATGGCCACAATAGAAAGGGCAAAAATCTGATCTTTTAGATAATCTTTCAAACTCATAAAATTATATATCCCTGTTTTCGCTTAGTTAAAATAACATTAGATAAACCAATATCTTCTAATTTTTTGCGCAGCCGATTGATATTAACTGTTAATGTATTATCGTCAACAAACATATCACTATCCCATAAATACGACATCAATGTATCACGAGAAATTATCGTACCTCGATGACTTAATAAATAATAGAAGATCTTTAATTCATTTTTTGACAAATCCACAATCTGCTTTTCTTTAATCAAACAGCTTTTAGAAACATCCAATTGAATATCTTGATAATTAATAACTAATTCATTTTGAGGATGCATCCGTTTTAATACGGCTTCAATTCGTGCTAGTAAAATTAAAGGATTATATGGCTTAGTAATAAAATCATCGGCCCCATAATTAATACACATTAATTCATCCATTTCATCATTACGACTAGTTACAATAATAATTGGTTTATTAGCTTGTTTACGATATTCTTTACATAAAAATTGCCCATTGACATTAGGAAGATTAATATCCAATAAAATCAAATCACCATCAAAATGCAGCATCTGATCTAAAGTATCCCTAAAATCGGCAACTTCTTTAGTCGTATACCCATTATTATTTAAAAAAGTAGCCAGTTCCTGTCGTAATTTTACCTCATCTTCGACAATTAATATTTCAGCCATAATCAGTCCTCTGTTAAAAGCACCTTTTTAATTTCATTAGTTAAAACCTGATAACCAACATCATTGATATGGAGACCATCTTCATAATAGTTTTCAATCGGTTCTCCTTTTTTATTACATAATGCCTGATAGGGATTAATAAAGGTTACATAATCATAGGGAATAACATTTTTGTATTCTTTAAAGATCATCTTTAAAACATCATTACTTCTAATTCCCTTTTTAGTTGCTTTATAACCATCATATTTTTCTAGACAAGGAATTGGAGCTACTAGATAAATCTTAGTTTGTAAACAATTGTAATGAATGATTTCCACCATTTCTTTTACATTTAAAGCAATATCTCGTGGGCTTTCCATCACAGTATCCCCTAGATCATTGGTACCAATAAGAATCACTACTCGATCAGGTTGATATTTGACAACTCCTTCATCAATAAAATTCAACAATATTCGTGATGTAATACCACAAATTCCCGTATTATATTTATTTTTTATTTCTGGATAATACTGCTCTAAATTGCATTTTTCCGTAATGGAATCGCCAAAAAAGACGGTACCACCAGGTTTAAATGACTGATTTTGTTTAACGATTTCTAACATTCTTGTTAAAACAAATTCCCGTAATTGGTAATGATTCGTTAAATAACGCATTCCTTCTTTCATTCAACTCACCTCTACCGACTATTTTAACATATTGATTTTATGCTATAAAGATAAATAATTTAATCGATATGATCAATCGCCTGGTATTTACATACTTCTTGACACTTTCCACAATGTAAACAATGATCTTGAACAATAGTTACTCTTTCATCGTTAATGTTTATACAATTTTGAGGACAAACGGTTACACACTTTAAACATTTAACACACTGTTGATTAACAAAATATCCTTGTTCCTTTTTCTCTTGATTTACTGAAAAACTTTGACGATAAATTGGTTTTTGACTTAAATCAAAATATTCTAGATCATATTGATAAATTTCAAATACTTCTAAAACATCACGAGCTATTTCATCAGGATAGATTTCTTGCATATAAGGATTTTCTTGAAAGATCAAAGCTAATTTATCATGACCGATATTTTTAACTTTTCCTTGTAAGGAAATTGCAATTGATGACATAGTATCTTCGCCTTTTAACCCCGTTAAAGCTACATAATGATTATTCATCAATCGCTGATAAAATGATTTGCCCCGAGCTGTTAAAAAATATAAACTCTCATTTTCTAATAACATTAAATCAATCGCACAAGTATAAACTTTTCCTTGAAGATCACTAGTAGCCATAATTACAGTATGAATATCCTGTTGTAATATTTGTAATATTTTTCCTCTTTCCATTTCTTATCACCCCTTATTAAATTTTAAACTTTTGATAAATAAACTGATCGGCTAATAACATAATTATCAAAGTGATTGCGGCTAAGTAAAAGATTGCTTGATACCCTAAATATTGACCAACATAGCCCCAAACTACAGCTCCAACACCATAACCAATATCAACCCCACAATAGTAGATAGAAGTCGCAAAGGCAAATTGTGATGGTAAAACAGTCTGAATAATTCTGAAATTAAAGATTGGAAATAAAATTCCTGAAGCTAAACCATATGGAATTGCCAATAAATATAACTGTAACTTTGTTTGAACTAAAGCGATGCTAAAAATGCTAACTGCCAGTACCAATGTTAAAATCAAACTAAGTTTTCTAATGCCTAACCAGTTTTGCACTTTACGAGAGAAAAATCGGGAAAAAAAGTTACGATTGCCGTAATGGTAAAAAATAATCCAATATTACCTAAATCTAAAATACGAGCAAAAGATGTTAAAAAACTATTAACATCTCCTTGAGATAAAGTTCCTAGAAAAAAGACACTGGCAATAATAATTTCCCGATATGACTGCTGCTTCTTATTAGCAGTAGCTAATTGATTATTGTTTTTTAATAAAAATGATAAAGTTAGAATTGTCATCGAAATAACAAACAAGACAATAAATAATGTTAAAAAGTTACTATAGTCCTGTCCTAATATTTGTAAAGCTATTGTAGGACTAATGGCATTGGCAATAGTATTTGCTGAAGAAGTAAAACCAACCCCTTCACTAAGCCTTGAAGCTGGAACATATTCATTAGAAATAGCTGTTGCACAAGTTAAACTAATTCCAAAACCAAATCCATGCAAAATTCTAAATAAGATAAAACTAATAATTTCACCTGCTTTACAATAGCCGGCAGCGGCAATAACCGTTAAAACCAAACCAGAAATTAATAGTGTCTTATTATTAAACTTTTCATTCAATTTTTTAATAAAAACTCGTGCAACTAGTGCAGCAATGGTAAATGCAGTAATCATATAACCACCGATAACGCTTGATGAAGTTAACACTGTTCCATAAATAGCCATAACTGAGTTCAATAAAACATAGCCCATATTTACCCCAAATACTAATAACAGGGAAAAAAGATATTTTTTAGTCCATAGTTTTTCGTTCATGATGCCCCCCTCCTTGATGTAACTGTTATTATTACATTAATAATATACTACCATCCAATTGTAATGTCAATAGTTACATTAAAAGATAAAAAAATAGACCAGCTTTTGCTGATCTATTCTAAAACCAAATATTTTTCATCATGATTTTTTTGATTAGTAATAGTTCCATTAGCAATATTTAAAGTATGATCACCAATTCGCTCTAAGTTTGATAACATATCAATATAAGTAGAGTAAATAATTTGATTATGATCATCAATTTTATTACAAATTCGAGCAAAGTGATTATCACGATAAGTACGCTCTAAATCATTAATATTTTTTTCTAATTCATTGATCTTCATTAACGTATCATTATCACTATCACTATTATCATAGAATTCAAATGTCAGTTTTAACATTTCTAATAATTTATCATAGATGGAATCTAATTCATTTCTTTCAATATCCGAGAATTTTTCTTCTTCTTCAAAAGCCATCCGATAGAAATTGGCTAAGTTAACACATATATCTGAGATTCTTTCAATATTTTTAATTATCTGGAAGTTCTTAGAATATTCAACTGTCTGATCTTGTCCTAAAGTTTGCTGCTGAACAATTTTAGCTAAGTACTTTGATAAAATCGTATCATATTTATTAATAACAGCTTCAACTTCCATAATTTCATCGAAATCCTCTTGTTCTCTAGAAGTCATATATGTTTGAGTCAATTTAACATTTTCAATTACATTGCGACCCATTCTAACAGTATTTTTCTTGGCAACTTCTAAAGCCGCAGCTGGAAATTGTTCAATTAATGAGTAATCTAATTCATCAATTGTTTCAATTCTAGTTCCTTGTTTATCTTCTCCAGGAATAAAGAATTTCAATAACTTAACACTTTGATTAACAAATGGGAAAATCAAAATCGTTGAACCAATATTGAAAATTAAATGCGCCTGGGCAATCCACATTTCTGGTCCACCTTGAATCATACTATTAACAAAATCAGTGAACATAATAAACGGTGTTAAGATAACCATACCAATCAAGGCTCCAACAATATTATAAACGGCATGGAACCAGGCTGCTCTTCGAGTAGAAACCGAACCACCAGCACCAGCAACAATAGCTGTTAAACAAGTTCCAACGTTAGCTCCAAAAATAAACGCTGCCCCTGCTGCTGGAGCAATTGCTCCAGTTGTATATAACTTTTGAACAATCCCGATTAAAGCCGCTGATGACTGTAAAATAGCCGTAGCTACCGTACCACCAACTAAAGCTAGCCAAGGATAACGTCCTAAAATCATCATTAAATCAGTAAACCATGGCTGATCAGCAATATGAACTAATTGGGTACTCATGATTTCTAGTCCTGCAAACAATAATCCAAAACCAAATAACGTTTTTCCTAAATAAACAAGCGTTTTTTTCTTTCCTAAAAACATCAGTGCTATTCCTACAAAGACAAAATAGTAGGCAAACTGTTCAATATTCAATCCAATCATAATTGAGGTAACACAGGTTCCAATATTAGCGCCAATAGTAATTCCAATAGCCTGTTCCAGTTTCATTAAACCCGCTCGGACTAAACTAATTGAAATAACGGTAACAGCAGTAGATGAATTTAATAAAGCTGTGATAATCGTTCCCACCGTAACGGCCATAAATAGATTTCTGGTATATTTTTCAATATATTCCCGAATATGATTACCAGCCATACTTTTTAAACCATCACTCATCTGGTCAATTCCATAAATAAACAAGGCAATACCACCTAAAACAATTCCTAAAGCAGTAATAACCTCCTGGTTAATTATATTAGTCATAGATACTCCTTTTCTATTTTAGTCTAATCTTTAAATTTCAATTAAATGAACTGCTAGTTATTTTACCAAAGCCTTATAGTTATGAATTTAAGCTCTAATGAAGCAATGAAAAAGACTGCTAGCTTAAAACTTTTACATATACTTCCACATCATATAAATAAATCCTTTTGATAAAAATAACTGCTTTTATCTTCATTTTTTATCAAAATTTCACATTAATTTTACATAAAATTAAGATAAGTGTAAATATCGTTACTATAAATTAACCAAATATTAACATTAGCTTAATATTAATAATAAAATAAAAAAACACTCATATAATAAAGGAAATTATCAATGACTGTTTTTTTAAAGCTAAATAAAAGTCAGTTAACAAAAACTGACTTAATCTAATTTCTTATCAGCATATTCTAAAGCCGTCTGATTGAAGGTTTTAGAAGCCCTTTTTAAATTTTCTCTTAAAGTTGATAATGAAACCTGTTGTAACTGTTTATTTAAAACCAGACATTTACCATTAACAAATACTGTATCAACATTAGAAGCATTAGCGCTATAAACAATTGCTGAATAAAAATCATGCAATGGATACATATTAGCTGATTGAGTTTCTAAAATCGTAATATCCGCTTTTTTACCTACTTCAATTGAACCAACTAAATGATCGATCCGTAAAGCTTTAGCCCCTTTAATTGTAGCTAGAGCTACAATATCTCGAGCTGGAAAAAGACTACGATCATGGTTTTTAGTTTTATGCACACAGGCAATCATTTTCATTAGTGTAAATAGTTCTAAAGTATTACCGCTAGATGGTCCATCAGTTCCTAAGGCAACTGGAACATCTTGTTCTAATACTTCTTTTAAAGGCATTGCTCCTTTAGCTGCCTTTAAATTAGCTACTAGACAATGAACAATAGCACTATTATTTTGTTTAAATAATTGAATATCATGTTGATTTAAATTAATACAATGAGCAGCTAGAAGATGTTCATCCATCATTTGATAGTGATTCAAAAATTCGACGGGGGTCATCTGATATTCTTTTTTAAAATAATCCATTTCATAATCCATTTCACTGACATGTAAAGAAAAAGGAACATCGTATTCAACAGCTAACTGATGAGCCTGCTTTAAATGTTCTAGATCATTGGTATTAGTAGCATGAGGAGCAACAAATGGCACTAACAAGGGATGATTCTTCCATTTAGGAATAAACCAGCGACAATAATCTAAACCACCATATTCACTAGGACTATCACAACTTGGAAAATTAACAATCGTTTCCCCAACGAAACCACGCATATTCATCTCATCACCGGCTCGAGCTACTTCATCTTCAAAATAATACATATCGACAAAGGTAGTGATCCCGGCAAGCAGCATTTCTGCCATCGCATATCGGGAGCTGTGATATACTAATTCTTTATCCATGCATTCAATTTCTAATGGAAATAAAAATCTTCTTAAACGATCAACGCAATCATCGCCTAATCCCCGAAAAGGAATCATTCCTAAATGACTATGTCCATTGATCATGCCAGGCATTAAAATTCCATTATTTCCATCAATAACCTGATCTAATTGATAATTATGACTGCAATGATGACCAACTGCAACAATAGTATCATCTTCAATCACTACTTCCCCATTTTCAATAACATCAAAATTTTGATTCATCGTTAGAATATTGACATTTTTAATTAGTGTGATCATTTTCTGCCTCCATTAATGGGATAATTGTTTGATTATGAGTATCTAATAAACCAAAATCTGTAACTTTTAACTCTGGTGAAACTGGTAATGATAAAGTTGATAAAGACATGATAGCATTATCATGGTGATAACCTAATGCTGCCATTTCCTTTCTAACCTTAGATAATGAAGCTGCTAATTTTTCAATTGGTTCGTCAGAAATAATACCACCAATTTTTAATGGGGTATTGGCAACAACTTCTTTATTTCTAACTACTAGATAACCACCTTGTTGTTTCAGTAATTGTTGCTGAGCCATTACCATATCGTCGATATCATTTCCTAAAATCATGATATTATGATGATCATGAGCCCAGCTGGTAGCTATTGCGCCAGCTTGTGTAAAAGCATTTTTAACCAAAGCATGAACAATATGCCCATTTTTTTGATATCTTTCAAAAACTGTCAATAGTGATAATCCAGCACTTTGATAATCAACATAACCATCTTTAACCGGTAATGTCATTTTTAAATGTTTGGTAAAAGTCGAATGGGGTTCGATTTCCATTACATGACAAGTTACTTCTTTTTGATTACTTTTAATCATAAAATCTTGTGGTGTTGCCATTTTAGCGTGTAATGAATGATAAAAATCTTCTGGAAATACTGGTGGCTGATCTTTTATTTGAATCTTTCGTTGCCGATCAAAAACACACTTTCCTTTTTTATAGACACTAGAAATTACAAAATTATCTAAATCATCTAATAAGACATAATCAGCCTGTTTTCCAGGAGCGATACATCCCCGATCGTTCATATGCATTCTCCGTGCTGGGGTATAAGTGGCACAGTAGATGGCTTTTTCAATTGGCATATTTAAATCATGCGCTAATTTTACTAATAAATTCAAATGTCCCTGCTGTAATTGATCGGCCATGACATCATCAGTAACAAAAGCAAAGTATTCATAAAAGTTATTTTTAACTAAAGTATCAATAGTAGCTTGATTAATTGACTTTCTTTGAATTTCCAAAAACATCCCGTTTTTAATCTTTTCAACGATTGATTCGGGAGTTTGATGCGTATGATCAGCATCAACTCCCTGATAGATATATTTAGCCAAATCTAAACCACTAATTCTAGGACAATGTCCTTCTATTGGCAGTTGCCATCTAGATTCATGACAGGCTTTAATAATTTGATTAATTAAAGTTTCATCACCACCGATTAAATCCTTAAAATTCATTACTTCTCCTAAACACATGATTTTAGGATTTTTCAATAACTGTTTGACATCCGCAACATCAATGACACCACCCGTAGTTTCCAGCGTACTATTAGTTGAAGGAACTGAAGATGGAATTCCATAAAAAATATCCAATGTTGTTTCATTGGATATCGTTGCTTCAATTCCCCTAATTCCAAAGACATTGGCAATCTCATGAGGGTCAGCAACCACGGTTGTGACCCCATGAGGTAATACGGCTTGTGAAAACTCACTAGGAACTGTCATTGAACTTTCTATATGCATATGGATATCAATCAACCCAGGAATCATGTATTTACCATTACCATCAATTACTTCATCAGCTTCTAATGGCAAATCATCACTGATGTAATAAAATTTACCATTATGAACATAAACATTTTTAGTTTCAAAAGTTTGAATAAACGTATTATAAACATGAACATTTTTTATGAGTTGATTAATCATAACAAGACCTCCGCTTAGCTATTTAAAATACGAGTCCATTGATCAACCCAGCTTTCTAATAATGGGTTAACAAATGTAAAATCAATAACTTTAGCACGATCAGCGATGTCACCATAAGTTTTGTTTTTAGCTTCTTCTTCTGTTAAAACAACATTTTTGTTTGTAGGTGCTTCATTTAAATCAGATACAGCATCTTTGTATTGTAAATCAGCACTTAAACGCCAAGAAATATATTTATATGCAAGTTCTTTATTTTCAGAATTTTTATTTACTTCAATTGTATTAAAGTTAGCATATGTTCCTGAAGCAGGTACTACATAAACGCAGTTTTCATTAGCATTTTGAATTTGACTAACACCATAATCAGCAACTACGGCAACAGAAATTTCTCCAGCACTAAACATATTTGTTAAGTCAGAAGATTTAGAATATGTTTTAACGATGTTTGGTTTTAATTCAGCAAGGGCTTCAAAAGCAGCAGCACCATCATCTGATTTAATATCAACACCTTTATAATCACTAGCTATATGTACCATTGCTGGTCCAAAAGTTGTAGTAATTTCAGGAATAGAAATTTTTCCTTGAAGACGGCTGTCCCATAAATCATTCCATTCTGTAATTTCAAAACCAACTTGATCAGGATCATAGATGATACCAATACTATTTAATGTATATGGCACACCATAACCATTTTCATCTCTTAATTGCATTGCAGCATCAATTAAATCAGAAGCATTTTCGATTTTGCTGTAATCTAATTTTTCGAATAAATCGGCAGCATAACCTTTTTGAGCTTCAGCTTGAGATAATTCGATAATATCGATGCTGGCATCAGGATTGTTTGAAAATTTTGTGTAACGATCGGAAGTTCCACCTTCATCAGTTACGATTGTACAATCATTTTCTTCTTCAAATGGAGCATAAACATCTTCTCTAATAATATCGGCATTTAATCCCCATGTTGAAATAACTAATTCATTTGAATTGCTGCTAGAGCTGTTACTAGAACATCCAACTAAAAATAGTGCTCCAGCCATAAGACATGCTAATACTTTTTTCACTTTTTTCCTTCCTTTCTATACTAAGACAATTTTGCTTGCTGGTAGATGCATCATAATGTTATCACCTTGTTTATAAACAGTTTCACTATCACTGTTAACTACAATTTTACCAATTGGAGTATCAACTTCATATTGGTAACTCTTTCCTAGAAAAGTTCTCACACTTACTTGCCCGGCAACAACATTATTATATTTATCAGCAGATGTAATGATTTCAATATCATCAGGACGAATCGTTCCTTTACATGTTTTGAAATCACCATCATTGTCTACATGAAAAATTTGATCACTAATATTTTGATAACGATTATTATCAATTTTCTTTAAATCAATAAAGTTTTCAAACCCAATGAATCGGGCAACAAATTCTGTTTTTGGTCTTGAATAAATATTTTCAGGAGTATCATATTGTTCAATTACTCCATTATTCATAACTGCTACTTTATCAGAAATTGAGAAACATTCTTCTTGATCATGAGTTACAAAAACAGTAGTAATTCCTAATCTTTTTTGTAATCTCTTAATTTCAACACGCATTTGAATTCTTAATTTTGCATCCAAATTACTCAATGGTTCATCTAAAAGTAACAATTTAGGTTCGATAACTAAAGCTCTTGCTAAAGCAACTCTTTGTCTTTGTCCCCCTGATAATTGTTTTGGTAAACGATCAACATATTCTGTTAAATCACAAATTTCAACTACTTCATTAATTTTAGCTTCCATTTGTGTTTTATCCATCTTTCTCATTTTTAAACCAAAAGCAATATTTTCTTTAACAGTTAAATGGGGAAATAGCGCATAACTTTGGAATACTAAACCAAAATTACGTTTATGTACCGGGACTTTAGTCATTTCATCACCATCTAAAACAAATTGCCCTTTTTGTGGTTCGATGAATCCGGCAATTACACGAAGGGTTGTCGTTTTTCCACAACCACTTGGCCCCAGTAAAGAAACCAATTCACCTTTTTCAATATCAAGATTTAATCCTTGTAAGATATAATCCTTTTTATTGTATGCTACTGCTATATCTTTTAAACTTAAAAACGCCATATTTTCCTCCTATTTTGCCAGTGCTGAAATACCTAATGTCTTTTCAACAATAAACATGATGACAATTGTCGCAAACATTAACAATACTGAAACAGCAGAAACTGTTGGATCATAATTATATTCAATATAATTCATTAAAGTTGTTGGTAGTGTAGTAATACCAGGACCAGTTAAAAATATTGAAACTGGAATATTATTAAATGAATTGATGAATGATAACATAAAAGCAGCACTAATCCCTGATGTAATATTAGGTAAAACAACTTTAAAGAATGCTTGACCTTTTTTACATCCTAAACTGATTGCGGCTTCTTCAATTGCAAAATCAAATTGATCTAATGAAGAACCAACGATTCGAATTACATAAGGCAAAACAACTAAAAAGTGCCCTAATAATAAACTTTCAAATACCGGTAATCCCATACTTAAAATTAAACTCTGATATAAAGCATACCCAACTACAATACCTGGGATAATCGTAGGTGATAAAAAGAAACTTTTTAAAAATTTTTTACCAATTACGCTATATCGAGCCATCGCATAAGCAGCTGGTACCCCTACTAATAATGCCAAAATTGTTGCTAATAAAGCCAATTTAGCACTCAAGGCTAAAGAATCCATAAAACTGCTGGAAGAAAAAACATTCGCAAACCATTTTAATGTAAAACCATCAATTGGAAAAGTAATTGTGTTTTCAGTTCCAAAAGCCGTTACAGCAATAATGAAAAGAGGAATAAATAAGAAGGCAAAAACTAATATTGCAATAATCATCAATCCCTTATGTCTACGCATTAAACCTCACCTCTTTTATCTAATTTAGCCGCAATGGCATTTAAACCTTTCATTACAATTAATGTAGTAATAATCATAATAACGGCAAAGACACTGGCTGCTGTCCAGTTGTTCAAACTTAAAGCCTGTTGCGAAATAAAAGTTGCTAATACTAAGTTTTTTGGTCCTCCTAATAATTGTGGTGTTGTATAAGCACTTAATGAACCAGTAAAAACTAATACACAACCAACAATAATACCAGGAACACTTAATGGTAAAACGACTTTTAAAAACGCTTTAACTCGATTTGCGCCTAAACTTTCAGCCGCTTCCATCATATCGTTATCAATATTTTCCATAACCCCAACTAAAGTAACGATCATTAGTGGTAAAAATAAATAAATGGTACCAATCAGTACTGAAAACTCAGTATACAATAATGTCATCGGTTCTTTAATTACCCCTAAAGACATCAATAGATTATTAATGATTCCATTACGTCCTAAAATATTGATCCAGGCAAAACTACGAACAACTGAGTTAGTCAGCATTGGGAAAATAGAAATAGCCATTAAAATTCCCCGCCATTTTTTATCACATCGTGAAATAAAATAAGCTGTTGGTACTCCTAAAATCATACAAACAACTGATGATATTAAAGCAATCTTTACTGTTCTAATAAAAATTGTCATATAATATTCATCTTTAAAGAAATTCAAATAATGCTCGAAAGTAAAACCACTTCCATCTGGAAACAAGGTTGGAAAAATAATTTGTACTAGTGGCATTACCAAAAAGACAATCAATAAAACCAAACCAGGAACCAAAAGCAAATAATGAATCCTTTTTTTCACTACCATCCCTCCTCAATTAAAAAAGTCTATCAATACTGATAGACACGAAAAAGCATCTATCATAGTCCCGTTATTTACGGTAACAGGGTAGAAACATTTGAGCCAATTCTCAAACATATATGATAACCTAATTCATTGTAACAAACACCACTTATTTTGTCTAATCTTTTCCAAATTATTTCTGTTTTTTACCAAAAAAATATGATAGTAACACAATAAATTCCCAATAATAACCAGATAATTCTACCATATTTTGGGTATTTTTATGAAAAATTAAAATATTTTACATTTTGTAATCCCCTAAATAATATCAAACTAAAACAAGTTATTTATCACAACAATTTGTTTATCATTATCACCATCGTATACTTTTGCAATTTACAAAATAACTTTTATAACTTACAATATAGTTGTTGTAGTCGGTGTCTTTTACAAACAACAATTAAACAATATTCAAACAAAAGGTTATCTCCAGCTTTAGAGATAACCTTTTTTATAGAAAAAATAATCTGATTATTTTATTGATTATTTGCCACATAATATCTTGTATCATCTAATACTTCTTTTAATGTAATTGAAGCTAATTCATCTTCCATTGCTTTTTGAACTCTAGACAATTTATCATCAAGAATATTATGGATGTTTTTACCAACTGGACAATTGGTGTTAGGATTTTCATGGAAATGAAATAACTGATTATTATCAATACTATCAACAGCTCTAAAAATATCCAATAAATTAATTTGATCTAATTCTTTAGCAATCGTTGTACCACCAGTTCCCCGCTGAACATTAATTAAATTATTTTTCTTTAATGAAGATAAGATCTTACGGATAATGACTGGATTGACATTAATGCTGTCAGCTAAAAAATCACTGGTAATTTTATGATCCTTGCCAAAAGTATCGATACAAGCAAAAATATGTACTGCAATTGTAAAACGACTGGAAATTTGCATAACATCACTCCTCCTGGCCTTATTTTATTCGGTTTTAATTGTAATGTCAATGATTACAATCATTCATTAAATAAAAAGAGCCATTTTTAATAAATAGCTCCTTTAATTATAATTATGATTAAAGTGAGGGTTCATCAATTGTTCCCAGTAACACTTTTAATACATTTGGAATCTTTAGATCTTTACTACCACAGCCCCAACCAATCTTAGACACCTTCATTGCAGGCATAATACCAAAAGATTGAGCTAATTCAGCAATAATTGCTGCTCCGGTAGGGGTTACTAATTCGGTATCGATGTCAATCTGTCTAAACTTTACTTCACTGGCCGCAAAGATTTCTGAAGTAGCTGGCACTGGTACGCTAATTAAGCCATGGGCACATTCTATAAATCCATAACCATCATTTACAACACTGCTAATTATTTTATCAGGTTTAATTTTACTAATTAAAATAGCCGTTCCTATGATATCTACAATTGAATCTACGGCCCCTACTTCATGAAAATGAACATTTTCTAATGGTTCATCGTGAACTTTACTTTCAGCTAAAGCAACTCGTAAGAAAATGCGTTTGGCCAAACTTTTAGCTTCTTCATCAATTTGAGCCTGATCAATAATAGCATTGACATCAGCTAAATTACGATGATGATGTCCATGATCGTGATGATGGTGGTGATGATCATGGTCGTGATGATGTTCATGTTCTAAATGAACATCAACATAAGTTCCAGTAATGCCGTTTTTCTTAGTCTTTGAAATATGAAGATGATATCCAGGAACATTTAATTTTTGTAATTCCTGTTGTAAAAAATCGGGCTCAGCAACCAACTCACTTAATGCACCTAAGGTCATATTACCACTTATTCCACTGCTGCAATCAAAATATAAAACTTTCATTATCTTTTTCCTCCCAAATTATTAATTGAATGTGCCATATATCCAGCACCAAATCCATTATCAATATTAACAACAGCTACCCCACTGGCACAACTGTTTAACATTGATAATAAAGCTGACAATCCTTGAAAATTAGCTCCATAACCAACTGAAGTAGGTACAGCAATAATCGGAGCGTGAACCAGACCACCGACAACCGAAGCTAAAGCACCTTCCATTCCAGCAACAACAATAAGAACACTAGCTTCTTGAATGATTTCTAATTTATTAAACAATCGATGCAAACCAGCCACCCCAACATCACAGACCAGTTCGACTTCATTTCCTAAATAACTGGCAACGATATAAGCTTCTTTAGCGACTGGCAAATCTGAAGTTCCAGCACAGACAACAACAATCTTTCCTTTATTAATTGGATTAGGTTTTTGATTCAATAAAAATGTTCGTGCATCTTGATCATATTCAAAAGATGGGAAAGATTGTTTTAGATACTGATATTTTTCCTGACTAACTCTGGTAACTAAGATATTAGAAACATCATGGTCTAACATATTATTAATTATTCCGGCAATTTGTTCCTTAGTTTTAGACTCACCATAGATTACTTCCGGTACCCCGGTTCTTTTTTGACGATTAAAATCAATCGTAGCATAATCCAGTGGATTTTCTAATAATTCTTGTGCCTGTTCAATTGATATTTGATTGTCTTGTACTTGTTTTAATATTTCTGTCACTTTCATTTTTGTAACCTAAAGGGAAGTTCTAACCCATTTTCTTGTAATAATTGTTCATCGGTTAATATTTCCCTTGCCTTTCCAAACGCTTTTATTTTTCCATGATTTAATAAAATAACTTCATCACAAAGATCTAAAGCCATATCTAAATCATGAGTTGCGAAAATAATTTGCTGCTTTAATTTTTGTAATAAATTTATTATTATTCGGCGACTTTTAGGATCTAGATATGACGAAGGTTCATCTAATAATAAAATATCTGGCTGCATGACTAAAACGGTTGCTAATGCTACCATCCGTTTTTGTCCCCCTGAAAGATGACTTGATGAACGTTCTAATAAATCTTGAAGATTGAGAGTTTTAGCTATATCATTTATTCTTCTATCGATTTCTGATTTATCTTTCCCCTGATTAATCAAACCAAAAGCTATATCTTGATAAACATTAGCCATAAATAATTGATGATCAGAGTTTTGAAAAACAAACCCGATTTTTTGTCTCACTTGATTTAGATGATCTTTCACTTCTAAATCAGCAACCTTAATTGTACCCTGATAATCAACTAAACCTATAAGGGCTGAAAGTAAAGTTGATTTACCCGAACCATTTTCGCCAATAATCCCAATGCAATGATCGTCACTTATCGTTGTACTTAAGTCATCTATAGCCAAAATATCTAAATTATAACTAACTTTTAAATTATTTATCTCAATCATAATCCCACCACCTTAACAATTAAAAATAATCCAGCCGCAATCATTAAAATAAAATAATTTTCTAATTGCAAAGGACGATAATTAACATAGACCCGATTGACATTAAACCCTCTAGTTTCCATACATTTATAAATTTCTTGGCATCGATGAAAACTACGAATTAACAAGCTGCCTAGAAAAGAACCCATATCTTTCATAGCAATCCCTTTTTGATTGGGATTTCTAAGCAGATAGGCTTGTGACATCGAACTGGCTTCTTCTACTAATAAAAAAATATAACGATAAGTCATCAATAGCTGTAAAACGAAAATTGCCGGTACTTTTAAATGAATCAATTCACCAGCAATCACATCAAAACCTGTTGTGGCAATTAAGCTAAAGATTACTGATAAAGTCAAAGTAGTTTTTAAAATGATCATCAAAAAAGAAATAAAACCACTAGTCAGGGTAATTCCATAAAAACTCACCTGATTTTGCATTAACAATAAATTAGATAAACCAATACAAAATGAAAACGGCAATCCAACTAATGTCTTCGTTAGAATCTTTTTAACTGGCAGCTTAGCCAATTTAATAATAATTAAAATAACTAAACAATAAATTAATAATGCCAAAATATTATTAGCCGTTAATATTCCCACTAATAACATTAAAGCCATGATCATTTTTAATAATGGATGTAACTGATGGATACATGAATTAATACTAACTAATTGCTCTAAATGATTTACTTCTATTAGAGCTTTAGTTATTCTTTTCATGACGTTTATGACAAATCGCTAAACCGATAGCCCCAACAATAACAAATGTTAGTCCTACCCCAACGACACCAGAAAATGAAGTTCCTAAAAGTCCATCAGCGTTTTTAAAATTATAATCTGGTAAAATAGCGGTATTTTCTTGAATACTGCTTATCTGTTCTTTTGTTTCATCAGTACTTACAACTTCACTATTACCAGTAACATTTAAAATTGACCACTCTAAACCATCAGGGTTACTAGAAGCATAAAGTGAAAGTCCGCCACCAATTAACAAAGCACTAAGCGCTAATATTAATAATGGACGTTTTAATTCAATTCCCTGATATGTTTGGTTGCTTAAAGCCGTTTTAATAATTCCTGGATTATCTTGATAAACATAACCGGTTACTAAAGCGGTAATTATTCCTTCAACTAAACCAATTATTAAATGGATTGGCAACATTAAGATTACAAAAGAAGTAAATGGTAATGATGAAATACCACTGGCAACGGTTTCTAATACTACTGCTAAAGCTCCTAATTCTAATCCAATAACAGCTGTAAGAATGCTTGCTAAAATTAATCTTGGGCGGTTTAGGATTTTCAATAATGGTTTAGCAATTAGAGGATAAGCCACAAAACAAGGCAGAACTCCCATATTAAAAATATTGCATCCTAATGCTAATAATCCCCCGTCACCAAAAAATAAACATTGAATAATTAAAACCGTACATAATGAAAGAAATCCTGCATAAGGTCCTAAAATCAGACATAATAAAATTGCGCCACCTAGATGACCACTGCTTCCAGTACCAGGAATAGTAAAGTTAATCATTTGACCCGCAAAAACAAATGCGGCCATTACCGCCATCATTGGTATTTTACTAATATCTTGTTGTTTTGTAAGTTGTTTAATTGAAAAGCCCATCATCAAAAGAGCAATAATGGTAAAAATAAGACTGATGTTGATGGATACTAGCCCATCAGACATATGCATTAATAAAATCGAATTCATATTTTCCTTTCCACAGTTATTTCTATAACTCTTCAGCCACTTCCTGTGGTGGAATAGTAAAAATATTTTTAATCAAAGCTTCCGCTTTTTATTCCTTGTAAATCTAATGTTATATTCTTATAACCTAATTTTTTTAATTGACTAACCAATTCTTGATTAGCAACAACTTGATCAAAGTCATTTCTAGACACTTCAATCCGTGCTAAATCCCCATGATCTCGAAGTCGAACATGCTGGATTCCTAAATGATGAAAAATAGCTTCACCTTGAGCTACTCGATCCAGTTTTTCCTCAGTTAATATAGTTCCATAAGGAAAACGAGTGGCCAAACAGGCATTTGCTGGTTTACTATAGGTTTCAATTCCTAATTGCTTTGAATAATTTCTAATTTCGGCTTTTGACATTTCTTTTAAAGGAGACAAAATTCCTAATTCAGCTACTGCCTTACGTCCCGGACGATATACTCCTAAATCATCATGATTCATTCCATCTAAAACAATATCAATTCCATGTACTTTAGCTGTAGCAAGCACTTGAGACATGATGGCTTTTTTACAATGATAACAGCGGTCTTTTTGATTATGCTTAAAGGCTGTAATTTTTAAAACATCAATAGGTACTATTTCATAGTAACCATCACTCAATAATCTTTTAGCACTAGATATGTCTTCTAATGACATCATCTTACCAACACATAAAACTGCTAAAACATTATCCTTACCTAAGGTTTCTTTTGCCACGGTGTATAAAAAATGGGAATCACAACCACCACTATATGCAATTGCGACTCTTTGATAATTTTTCAGAGTCTTTTTTAAGCTTTCTAATTTATCCATTAATTTTAACTTCAATCATTTAACCCTTAATAAAAATATCACAGTGGTTTAATTGATTGATTCTATTTTTTATCCGTAACTTATCTTTGTGTTTCTTGTCCATTACCTTTCCCTCCATAAAATCAAAGATTTTTTCCTAACTGATAGGCTTCTTGAATATAACTCTGTGGTACATATTTTTCCTTTTCACTACGACAGCCACCAGCTAAAACCATTCCTCTATCTTTCCAGCCCAAGGCTCTTGTAAAAAAGCGATAAAAAGATACTGCTTGTTCAAAAGCATAGAAATCATCACTTCCTGCTGTCATTAATAACATGGTCTCTCGATATGGGTACTCATCATTAATTGAAATGGCATAAAGACGATCGATCCATGATTTCAATCTTCCTGATATGCTCCAAAAATATAATGGTGAAGCCAAAACAATGATATCAGCCTTAGCAAACATCGGATAATATTCCTGCATATCATCTTGAATCACACAACTACCACCATTAATTTGACAAGCTCCACAGCCACGACAACCCATGATTCTACCATCTAGATTAATTTTAGTTACATGATGATTAGCATCTTTGGCTCCTTGAATAAAAGAATCACACAACAAATTAGTATTTCCGTTTTTATTTCCAGCTCCTACCACAACTAAAATATTTTTCATCATCTACCCCCTGCTTTTTTATTTCAAATTATTAATAATGGCATTAATACGATCAATTTGATGCTGTTTATTATGAATACTTTCTAATAAAAGACCACACTGTTTTAAAAAAAGTCCATCTACTTTTTTATAATCGTGTTGATTTAAACCCATTATTATTTCAGTAATCATTTGATGATCACATCCAATTTCATCTAAACACTGCTGCAATTCTTTAATGTCAATATTTTCATCCATATTTCCATCTCCATCTTTTTAAGCTTAGGCAATGTTTTTAGATCAAACTTGTCGAATTGTTGCCATTATCCACTTTAAACAGGGTTAAAGCTATTATAAAACTTAAAGCAGACTTTAAGTCAAGTATCTAAAATACCTAGCAACATATTTGATTTATTAACATTGTCATTACATTTATTATTTTAAATGACCAATATTTAAATATCAAATACCTATAATAAAAGAAAACCTATGCTAAAAAAGCATAGGAATTCATTAACTACTATTTAAAATCATCAATTGTCTTTTTTACAGTATCTAAAAAATACTGTGAAGCTTTAGATAAGATTTGATACTTTTTCCAAATAAAATAATAAGAAACTTCTCTAGCCCCTACTAACGGTCTAAAACATAGCTGACTCTCTCCAGTAGTATTAATCAAATTATCTAAACAAATTGCATACCCTAATTGATCTTCGACCATCAAAGTTGCATTAAATAACAAACTATAAGTAGAAACAATATTTAGATGCTCAATATCATTATTAAACCATTCACTTAATTGGGAATTATTATTAATCTCTTTAGAAACAATCAATGGTTTATCTTTAATATCTTCTAAAGAAATAGCTTCTTTATCAGCCCATTTATCATCTTTGCGCATTAAAACACCCCAATGATGACTTATAGGCAATAATAGATGATTATAATTATATAATTTAGGATGTTCCGTCAATACTCCGAAATCGATTAAGCCATTTTCAATTTTATCAATAATATCCGGACCATTACCACTATGTATATTAAACTTTACGGCTGGATGCAGTTGTTGCATTTTTTTCATAGAACTAGTAATTATTCGCAATGTTTGACATTCACCAGCTCCAAGATAAATATTTCCTGCTAAAACCGAATCCATCGTCATTAATTCATGTTCAGTTTTATTAACTAGATTAACTATTTCTTCAGCTCTTTGCCTCAATAAGATCCCTTCTTCAGTTAAAGTAATCTTCTTATTTCCTCTAATAAATAACTGTTTACCAATTTCTTCTTCTAGATCCTTCATCTGTCTTGACAAAGTAGGTTGCGTTATATGCAAGACCTCAGCAGCTCCGGATATAGTCTCTTCTCTAGCTATTGCCAGAAAATACTGTAACACTCTAAATTCCACCATGATCATCCTTTCTTATAGTTATTTTAATTATAATCCAATTTTATCAAATTAACTATTTCTTTTATCAAAAAAGAGCGATATATTCTATCGCTCCTAAACATTAATTAATATTAAAATACTTTTTTCTTTTTTAAACTTACTAAAATTCCGACAATAGCGATACCGGCCATAGTTGCATATAATGGATAATTTACATCATCACCAGTTTTTACAGCACTTTGATTACCAGTTGTTGTTCCGGTTGCTACACTTACTTGTCCACTTTGTCCTGGTTGACTTGGAGTTGTTGGTGTGTCAGGTACATCTGGAGTATCTGGATTGTTTTGATCACCTGGATTATCTGGTGTATCTATATCTCCAGGATCTTCAGGAGTTACTGGTTCCCTATCTTTTGACCAGCACACATCTTTAGCAAATGTATATAAACATTGTCCCCAAGTATAAATATCATGAGAACCATGAACTAAACCACCATCAATGAAATTATCTTCTGGCATATACATGGCACACCAGTCACGAATTGTTTCATAAGCACCGTAATATCCAAATCCATTAGCAAAGACTGCTGTATCCGCATCACCAGCCATTGTAAAGACTACTGAATTTAATAAATCATCAGAAGCTACGATATTTTCATATACTTCTTGTAAGTATTCAGCGGCATCATCATCGTAGAATCTTGAGCTATCATATTCAAATCCATCAGCAAATGTAGCATTTCCAATGTTACATCCTGAGAAAATTCCAAAATATCCAAAACTATCGGCATGATGGAATGCCATATAAGTAGTTGTCATTGCTCCCATAGAGAATCCTGCAAATGCCCGATCATCTGGATCAGTTGATACATTATAATTAGCTTCGATATATGGAATGATATAATTAACAACGTTATCAGCAATTTGTTCATAATTCCAATTGTATAATGTATTATCCATACCGACTACAATTGCTTCTTGTTCAGGATTTTCAGCAATTACATGATCCATAATATTTGTTGCTTGAGGTTGCGAGAACCAATAAGTTTCATTACCACCAGCACCATGAGTTAAATAAATAACTTTATAAGGTTCTTCACGATTTGGATCATAATTTGCAGGTAAATAAATACCTAAATCTTGGTCTTCAGCTAAAGAACCAGCATATTCTACATATTCAAGCGTACCTTTATTTTCACCTTCATATGGTGTTACATAGTCTAAATTTGGAGATTCTGATTGTTTTACTGGATCCCATTTTCCATAAACAATACTATGAGTAATATCACTAGTAGCTGAATTACTATTAGCTTCATTATCACGACAAGGTGACAAGTTAGCAGGATCATCAATTTGAATTGATTGATGATCACCATAATTTACTGTGTAATAGTAATAATGTGCACCACTAATCATTGGAAGACTAATTTCATAATATCCAGTATTTGGATTTAAAGTTAATTCATAAGACCATTCACCACCCCAAATACCACTTTGACCT
>NZ_CALUXO010000043.1 GCF_944324745.1 uncultured Thomasclavelia sp.
CTTTGGCTACTCGCTGGATTCCCGTCAGCATTCCATATTGCAGACTATTTGAGGTCTTTAAAGCATTATGAAGCAATGATGATAATGATTGGCGGATATCATCATAAAAGCCACCTGCATGTGCTTCGATAAAAGGAGTATCGTATTCATCAATGAAGACCATCACTTTCTTATTATAATATTTTTGCATTTGTTCCATTAAAAAGGATAAAGAATTGGTTGCATTATCTAATCTTTCATCCTCAATCCCCATTAAACTTAAAACAACTTTATGATATTCATCTTCTTTAAAACGACTAAGCTTAGTAAATATAAATTCATATCGATCATAAATATCTCTAATTTTTAATTTTATTTGCTTAACAATTTCATAGCGCGAACCTTTGGCACCGGCAAAAGAAAGATAAATGACTGGATATTGATTTAAATATGCGGCATATTTGGTTTCCATGATTTTGGTATCTTTGAAGATTTCTTTGGAATCCTTGGTAATATCAAAGAACTCTGCCATCATCGACATATTTAAAGTTTTTCCAAATCGTCTTGGCCTTGTTATTAGAGTCACTTTTGTTTGGGCCTTTAAAAAATCATATATCATCATTGTTTTATCAACTGCATAATAATTTTCACTCTTCAATTCTTGATAATCGGTGATCCCTATTGGCAATGCTTTCTTCATAATCTTAGCTCCTTTTATTTCTTATCTATAATTTATTATACTATTTCCTCTTTATTTTATCTATTAAAAGGATTATATCCAAATCCAATCTTATTTTTAACTATCTATTATCTTATTTATGTTACAAAAATTGAATAACGGCTAAGAGCATTAACGATAATCTAAATTATTTTATAAGACAAAAATCAGAAGTAATCCCATTTTATTAAATAATGGTTATTACTTCTGATTTTGATGAAATGTATTTTATTTAGTCATGTAATCAAACCGTTCTAACTCTTTAGTTTTACCGATCACTAAGAAATAATCATCTTTACTAATCAAATCTTCTGGTAAAACATCTAATGATAATTTCCCATCAACACCATGTTTGACCCCTATAATATTCATTCCATAAACACGACGAATATTTAAAGTAACAAAATTCTTACCAACCCAATCACTTGGTGCTTTTATTTCTACTAAAGAAAACTCATCATCTAATTCAACTAAATCAATAATACTCTTTCTCAGTAAACTTTTAGCCAGTTTGATTCCCATTTCTTTTTCAGCTCTAATTACCCGGTTAGCTCCAACTTTTTCTAATATCTTCATATATTGTTTATTCATAGCTTTAGCAATAATATATGGAACTCCAAGCTCTTTTAGATTCATTACTGTTAAAACTGCGGCTTCTAAATTAGTTCCAATTGCCACAATTACGATATCACAATCACCAATTCCAGCCGCATTTAATTCTTCTTTGTCAGTAGCATCGCCAACAATTGCTCTAGTTACCTCATCAGCCACTCGAGCAACACAATGTTCATCTTGATCTAAAACAATGACTTCCTGACCATGATTGGCTAATTCAGTGGCCACAGTAGAACCAAAAATTCCTAATCCAATGATTGCATATTGTTTATCTTCCATCAAACATCCTCCTATCCAATTAACACATTTCCATCGGGATATTTTAATTCTTTTTGATTAGCTTTAAGATATGATTTTCTAGCAAAAGAAATAATCATCGTAATCGGACCAATTCGTCCAATATACATTAAAATAATAATTATTATCTTGCCCACACTAGTTAAACTAGGAGTCAAGGCTGCCGTTAAACCAACAGTGGCAAACGCAGAAACAACTTCAAAACAAATATCAATAAATGGCGCTGATTCAGTAATTGATAAGATAAAAATACTAATCAATACTAGTGATAAGGCCATAGAAATAATGGCAAAACTGCGAACAATTAAATGCTTAGGAATTCGACGATTAAAAAGAGATACTTCTTTATGACCATGATAAATATGATAAACTTCTAAAATTCCTAAAGCAAACGTCACTGTTTTGATTCCGCCAGCTGTTCCCGCTGGTGAACCACCAATAAACATGATCAAACACATCATAAATTTGGTTGCCGTATTTAAAGCTCCCATATCAACTGAAGCAAAACCGGCCGTTCTTAAAGTTGCCGATTGAAACCAGGATACTTGAAGCTGGTCAATTAATCGTAAATTGCCGATGGTATCTGGGTTTTGATATTCACAAAAATAAAATAAAATCGTTCCTGCAATTAATAATGCCGCTGTAACAATTAAAACAATTTTAGTATGCAAAGAAAGGCTGTTAAATAAGTGTTTCTTATTAAACTTAGCTCTTCTTTTAAACTCTTTTTTAATACATTTAGCTATATCAAACCAGACCACAAAACCAAGGCCACCCATGATAATCAACCCAGGAATCACCAGATTAATGATGGGATTAGTCGCATAAGCAACTAATGAATTACTTCCGATAACATCAAAACCGGCATTACAGAAAGCTGATATAGCATGAAAAATAGCATAGTAAATGCCTTTGATCATTCCAAAGTCTGGAATAAAAACAAATGCCAGCAATAATGCCCCAATTCCTTCAACAACAAAGGTATATTTAATGACATTTTTAACAAATCCCGCTAAATCATTGAGATTTGGCTGATTAAAAGCTTCTTGCATAACAACTTTATTGGTTAACGTCATTTTCTTTTTCAGCTTTAAAATCAAAATATTTAAAAAAGTCAAAAATCCCAAACCACCAATTTGAATCATTAAAATAATAATGATCTGACCAAATAAATTATATTGACTGGCTGGTACTACTGGGATCAATCCCGTAACACAGGTAGCTGAAGTAGCAACAAATAGATTATTAAGATAACTAGTTGGTTCTTGTACATTAGTTATCGGTAAACAAAGTAAAATAGAACCAATAATAATCACCATTAAAAAGCTTAACGCTATTTGTCTGGTAGGACGCATTGAATAATGCATCCTTGTTTTATATATAGTTGAAACTTTCATACTTCCTCCATTAATTATTCACTTTTCAATAACATTTCACTGCATTTTAAACCATCAATCGCACTAGACATAATTCCTCCGGCATAACCAGCTCCTTCACCGATAGGATAAATATTTTTAATATTACTTTCAAAATTTTCATCACGATAAAAACGTACTGGTGATGAAGAACGTGATTCAACTCCTGAAAGCATCGCCTGAGTAGTAAAACCAGAAAACTTCTGATTCATTAATACTAATCCTTCTTTTAAAGAATCATTGATATTTTTAGGAAACAATTCATTCAAGTTAGCATATTTAACTTGAGGTAACACACTGCAGGTTACCTGATCCATTGATAAACCAATTTTATTTTCTAAATAATCTTCAACTCGCATAACTGGAACCTGATAATTACCACCACCTAATTCAAAAGCTTTCTTTTCTAACTGGCGTTGGAAACTGACTCCAGCTAAAGGATGGTCACTATCAAAGTCTTCAGGTCCAACTGTCACTAAAATAGCACTATTGGCATTTTTATCATCACGAGCCTGGTTACTCATTCCATTGACAACAACCCCACCAACTTCACTGCTTGAATTAATCACTCGACCACCAGGACACATACAAAAAGTATAAACCCCACGACCACTACTTGTTTTTACTGCCAATTTATAATCAGCTGTTGGTAAGCATTGATGGTTGGCCATTTTTCCATATTGATGCCAATTGATAAATGACTGTAGATGTTCAATTCTTAAACCAACTGCAAATGATTTTTGGCTGATATCTAACCCACGTTGGTATAGCATCTCATAACTGTCCCTAGCACTATGACCAATTGCCAAAACTAATTTATCAGCGTTCATTTTTTCTTTACGATTATTTCTTTCAATTACGATACTTTTTAAACAATTATCCACAATTTCTAGATCGACTAATTTAGTATCAAATAAAACAGTACCACCATTTTTGATAATTGTTTGTCGCATATTATAAACAACCTTAATTAAATAATCCGTTCCCACATGCGGTTTATTTACATAAAGGATATCTTCTTTAGCTCCATGTTCGACAAAAGTTTCCAAAATAAACCGTTTTCGATAATCTTTAACTCCAGTAGTTAATTTACCATCGCTAAAAGTTCCGGCACCCCCTTCACCAAATTGAACATTACTTTGCGGATCTAATTTTCCCGTCTTAAAAAATTGTTCAATATCTTGTTTGCGTTTTTCAACCGCACTTCCTCGTTCGATCAAAGTTACTCTTTGCCCACAGCGAGCTAAATTATAGGCACAAAATAAACCAGCTGGTCCACTACCTACTACAACTATGTGATCATCAGTTGCTTTTAATTTAGGATAGTGATATTCTTTTACTTTATTTAATTGTAATTTTGGATATTTTTTTATTACCTGATCTTCATTATCAATATTAAAAGTAAAACTGCAAACAAAATGAATTTTATTTTTACGTCGGGCATCGACTGCCTGTTTAACTAATTTAACATCATGAATTTTATTTTTAGAAACATTTAACTGTTGCGAAATGATCTGTCGATAGTCCTTAATTGATAAAGGAACATTGACATTATTTATTTGTAACATATTCCACCTCGTTTTTCTTCAATATCGTTTTAGCCACATGGTAGCCAGAAGCAAATGCAAAATGCAAATTATAACCACCACAATCACCATCAACATCTAATAATTCACCGGTAAGATATAAATTAGGATATTGATAGCTTTCGAGA
Source organism: uncultured Thomasclavelia sp. (assembly GCF_944324745.1). Classification (GTDB taxonomy): domain Bacteria; phylum Bacillota_I; class Bacilli_A; order Erysipelotrichales; family Coprobacillaceae; genus Thomasclavelia. Next base: position 4,739 of record NZ_CALUXO010000043.1, read on the forward strand.
TTTTCATCTACTTCCTGCAAACTAACTCCACCACTAGTTACCTGAGCTTTATCAAAACCACCAGTAGCGACAATTTTAAAACGCCAATCTTTAATATTATCAATTTCAGGAATTATCTTAGCTAATTTATCATTGAAAATACCGGCAAAATAATAATCTCCAAATTGTTTTTTTCTTCTTGTTAAATAATCTAATAATTCATGATAACTAAAATCCGGCATTAAATCTAAAGATATTTCTTTTTTTCCTTGGTAATGTGGCAATAACCTTGATAATTGCATGATACAAATTCCCGATAAACCAGCTTCATTAAATAAAACCTCTCCATCTTGGCGTTCAATGACTTTTCCATCCACCAACAATGAAGCTAAGCATTTAATCCTTACCCCTTTTAACTGTCGATAATGGGGATTAGTCTTTAACTGAACCAAACTAGGTGCTAGTTTAGTAATTTGAAGACCTAACTGATTAACCAGATCATAATTATTAGTCCCTGATAAACCTGAAGCTTTAGAACCCGTGGCAATTACAATGTTATCACCATGATATTTACCAAGATTAGTCGTAACCAGATAACCATCTTGTTGTTTAGTAATTTTTAAAGCCTGACAGTTTTCAATCAAAGCTACATTATCAAAATTATTCATTAAAGCATTTTTAATCGTCAGACTTTGATTAGAGCGAGGATATAGCAGCTTACCATTAGCTTTAACCATCACACCGATGGACTCAAAATATTCCCGAGCATCAAAGTAACCAATTATATTGGCAATTTTTTTATCATCAGTATTATAATGGCTAAGTGCTAAATCTAAATTTGATAAGTTACAGCGACCATTACCACTAGCTAAAATCTTCCGGCCAGATTTATTTGATTGTTCCAAAATAATTACATTTTCATCATGTTTAGCCAGTTCACAGCCACAAAGCAAGCCACTAGCTCCAGCTCCAATAATAATAGTTGTCTTCATATCTTTCTCCTTGTAGTTATTTGATTATAGCATAATTGATATTTAATGCCAATTATTAGCCCCCTTGATTCTCCTAATATTTAATTAATCTTGTTTAAAACAACATATTTGTCATTTTACAACCCAAAAAGTCTACTTGATAATATTAGATGATAAGTGTATAATTTAAAAGAATTTATCACTTTAAGGAGGAATTATTTATGGGTAGAGCACATGAAGTGCGTAAAGTGGCAATGGCCAAGACAGCTGCTAAAAAAGCTAAACTATACTCACGTTATGGTAAAGAAATTTATTTAATTGCTAAAGCTGGTGGTCCAGAACCCGATGGAAACCTTGCTTTGAGAAGAATAATTGAAAAAGCTAAAAAAGAACAAGTACCTGCTGATGTTATCAAAAGAGCAGTTGATAAAGTAAAAAGTGGTGTAACTGAAAATTATGAAGAAAAAGTATTTGAAGGTTATGCAGCTG
>NZ_CALUXO010000044.1 GCF_944324745.1 uncultured Thomasclavelia sp.
CTGAATATTGCCTAAAGAGCGATAGCTGCGATGCTTTGTACCCTTGGTTTCAGGGGAATAGAAGCTCTCGTATATAGAGAGATAGGTACGAGACTGCTGTTTTGTAATCTTAAGAAAGTAAGCCATAAGAACACCTCCGATATATAACACCATTACACCACTATTATAACACAAAAGAAAAAAATAATAAAATAATTTTTAAATAAAAAAAGCCCATAAAATGGACTTAATTTAAATTTTTTAAAAAAGTTTACAAAAGAAACATGGTGCTAACTGCCAAAGACGGGTTATTACTTATTTGTTACTTTATATGAATCATTAATTATATATCATGTTATAATACTTGTAAAATAATTATCTATATTAATGTAAAGGAGCGGTTATGCTAATTCGTCAATTTCAAGCAAGTGATTTAAATGAAATTCTTAATCTATTTTATCAAACAGTTCATACTATTAATCTAAAAGATTATTCCAAAGAACAGCTAGATGCCTGGGCCAGCCATGATATTGATATAGAACGATGGCAAAAATCATTAACAAAAAATTATGCATTGGTTGCAATTATTAATGATAAAATTGTTGGATTTGGAGATATAGATGATTCCGGATATCTTGATCATTTATATGTTCATAAAGATTATCAAAATCAACATATTGCCACTAAAATCACGGAACAGTTAGTAAAACATAAAAACTTTAATAAAATTGTAACTCATGCTTCAATTACAGCTTTACCTTTTTTTCTAAAGCAAGGTTATCAAATCATGAAAAAGCAGCAAGTTTTAAGAAAAGGAGTTTATTTAACTAACTATGTAATGGAAAAAACTAATAATAAAAATGATACTTAAGAATCTTTAAGTATCACTCGTCGATGATCAATTGATATTATCTTTAAATCGGATTGGTTTTTTCGTAAATATTTATTAATGGTGACTATATCTTGTTTACTTACCACTTCCAACCAGTTATTAAGTTCTTTTTTCAAAACGAAATACAGCATCAGACTCATTAAAATTGATACAGTCATAACCAAAAATAAAAAACCGGTAATAATAAATGGAAGGGAAACTAGTAAACAAAAAGCAAAAATCTGCATCAAAAAAGCAGTAATCAAATAAAATAATCGTTCAAACCGTATGCCTAATCTTTTTATTTCTAAAATATCATCATACAGATCTTTGGCCTGACAGATTATCTGTAACATAGCTTCGTCTTCTTTTAAAGCAACTATCAAATTACTTTCATTTTCAATACTTTCAAAACTTTCCATTGAGCCCCTCCAATACTTTGATTATTAAAAATTAAATATTATCTAAAAACCATGTACTATTTTCATACATGGTCCAATCTTTATTTTCAAAAAAATTAACTTACGTCAATAGACTACTATTAAATACCTAGTAATTTTTTCGATATTGCCAAATAGAACCTTTTGATTGACTATTCGTATTTATTCGATTTTGATTATCAACAATATTAGATACTTAAAAAAATAAATCCAACCATCACCAAAATCACAATAAACCAAAATTTTTGTCCTTTCATCATTTTCATTTCAGTACTTGTTATATTCATCGCATCGAAAATCATCTATACAAAATAAATAACTATAATCAAACTTTAAATGATTAAAAATAGTTTAAAATAGTTAATCTAGCATATAATTTTCGATAAATCTGGCATCCTTTAACAGCTTACTTTTATTCAGATATTGTTTATTTATAAAACACTTCTCTATGTAAAAAAATTACTGCTATAAAAATATTATTTTTATAGCATAATGCTGTTATTAAAACTTAAGCTTAGCGATAATATTTTTGATAATACTTAATTCTTAAGATATCAAAAATCATCATAATTTGATAATTAAATTGAATTCCATCAAATTTACCTAAAACCTCAATTGCATAATCAGCGCAAACATTTTCATATTCACGATATTTGATATTTTGGGTAATCAAGACCAAATAAGCTTCACAAATATTTTGTGGTTTAAGTTTTTTGACATTTTGTTCCATCAATCTACCAGTAGCTGTAATAAAGAAAACAACATCATCATCACCAAATTCAAAATCATTATCAAATGAATGGTATTCTACGACTTCTTTCCCTAGTGTAATTAAATCTGTCTGAAAATCAACTGCAACGCTACTAGGATATAAAGCTCCAATAATAATTATCCGATTTTTCTTGAAAATCAAATCACAAATCTCATCTATTAATTTCTTTAATTCTTCTTTATTATAACAAGTATCTAAATGGTCAAAAAATGGTTCAATATCCAAATTAAGCATCCGCGCATGAATTTGTTCCAAACGACTTTGATGATCTGCTAACAACCGCTGTTTAAAATCATCATAATTATCAATTCCAAAATGTCTAGTAAAATCCAATAAATCATCCAGTTTAAAATTTCCAGCTTGTAGAAAAGTATCCAAATCATAATTTTCCATTTCAGTATAGTGAGAAATTACAAAGTTACCAATACGATACATATGATCATCGTCAAGACAGCCGTTTAAGTATTTTAAAATTCTTGATATCATTAGCTCCATAATTATTTTCTCTCTTTCTAACATATATTTGAGGATTTATTTCTACATATAGTATATAACAAATCAAAAGAAAATGAAAATAAAGTTCTGATAGACTAAGTAAAATAAATTATCTTGTGTTGATGATGATTATTTTTTATAATTAGCTTAAGAATATTTAAGGAGTCAAAGATGAATATTTTAACAAAATTATCGTCATTAACCAAATTAACTGAAAATGAGCGAATCCTAACTGAATATATTATCAATCACCCTGAACAAATATTGACCATGAACGCAAAAGAATTAGCCCATAAAACGTTTGTTTCTCAAACAACTGTCTATCGTCTCTGTAATAAATTAGCGTTATCTAATTTCAGTGATCTTAAAGTTTTAATTGCTATGCAAAAAGATGATTTTTCAAAAGAAAAAAGTTCAACTGATTTTAATTATCCTTTTTATCATCATCAAACCCAATACCAAATTATCAATAACATGGAAGAGCTGTACCAGCAAACAATCATAGCTACTAAAAATTTGTTAGATTTGGAAACACTTCGCCTAATTGTTCAAGAAATGTATCATGCTCATTCAATCGCTATTTATCCATCAGTTGGAAATATAAACATTGCTGAAAACTTTCGACAAAATATGCAAGAGATTGGTAAACCAGTAGAAATTGCCAGCAATCGATTTGATCAACATTGGTCGGCTACAATCAAAAAACCTGGTGATTTGGTTTTTGTAATTTCATATTTAGGCAAAACACCACAAATTATTGATACCGTAGCTACTTTAAAAGAAAAAGGTTGCACTATTGTATTAATTTCAGCAACTTACGAAGAAAAAATATCACCACTAGCTAATTATCGCTTATATTTATGTTCTTATGAAAATTTTAGAGAAAAAATTGGTTCTTTTTCTTCAAGAATTTCATTACAATATATTTTAGATTGTCTCTATTCGTGTTATTTTGAACGTAATTTTGATCAATTTTTGAAATTTAAAATTGATAATTACATAGATTAAAAGATGGGAATTTCCCATCTTTATAAATTATGAAATCTTGGTTCCATTTTTTTAAAAGTACAAAATTGCTTAAAACCGATTTTTTTCAATTCATCTTTCATTTCTTCAATATATGCACCTAGATGTGCTGATTCATGACTATCACTGCCAATTGTAATGATACGCCCACCTAAATCATAATAAAGTTTTAATATTTTTCGTGAAGGCATCAGATCATCTAAACCATAACGAACTGAAGAGGTGTTAAGTTCAATTCCTTTACCATCTTTAATAATATATTTTAAAATATCAGTAATAATTTCCTGATGATTTTCAAAAGCAAGATAACCATCTTTATCATCATATCTTTTAATCAAATCTAAATGACCTAAAACACTATAATGATGATAGTTTCTAACCACATCATATAATTCTTGATAATAACGCTGATAATATTGAGCTTCACTGCGACCTTTTTGAAAATCACCAGTCCAAAACTCTTTATCTTCAACTTGATGAATTGATAAAATCACAAAATCAAAATCATATCTATTAAATAATTGTTCATATTTAGCTATGGTATGTTTTTGAACACCAAATTCAATTCCACGACGAATTTTAATTTGACCATAATATTTTTTAGATAAATATTCAATTTTTTGAAAATAAGCAGGGTAATTAACATTGGCAATGAACTCACCTTCGACAAATTCTGGATCGTCCCAATCTAACTTAATCCCATAGTCAACATGATCAGTAAAACAAATCTCCTCTATCCCCTTTTTAATAGCATCTTTAATGACATCTTCCATTAAATAATCAGAATCATCGCTAAATTCTGTATGCACATGATAATCACAAAACATTAGACTATCCTCCTTTGATAATATAATTATACCAGTTAATAGCTAAATGTTTCGTAAATTTCCTGAATTTTAGTAAAATTCTATCAAAAATATTAAAATTCTTATTTATTTTTTGCAAAAAAATTCCCATTTCCCCTAAAACCATATGGAAATTTTTAATAAACGCTATAATTAAACTTGCATTGATTGATAAAAATCGTCAAACTATTACTAATTTTTCATAACTAGACACTCTATTAAATAATACATGATTTTTATCTTTCAAAAAAAACAAGTAGAAAGACTACTTGTTTTTATAATGAATTATATTGTTCATCATCAACTGGTTCACACCATTCATTTGAAGAACCTTCAGCAGGAACTTCAATAGCAATATGAGCAAACCAAGAATCTTTTGCTGCTCCATGCCAATGTTTAACTTCAGGTGCGATATTGACTACATCACCAGGTTTTAATTCTTGAGCTGGCTTTCCCCATTCTTGATACCAACCTTTTCCATCAGTTACTAATAAGATTTGGCCACCTTTATGATGAATATGCCAATTATTACGGCATCCTGGTTCAAATGTTACATTTGCTACCCCAACGCCATTACTTTTAGCTAACATATTCAAATAACTTTTTCCAATAAAATATTGTGCAAATCCACTATTTTCTTCACCTTTTTTAAACATACTTTCAAAATCGTTCATTTTAAACTCCTCCTATTTATTTGTAATTTCATTAATAATATTGATTGCATTTAATGTTCTAGGGAACCCAATATATGGTTGACATTGAGTAATTGTTTCTAAAAGCATTTCACGAGTATTTCCAACTGTCAAATTAGCCTGAGTATGAGCTCTAAGCTGATTTTCACAACCACCTAAACTAGCTAACATTACAAAAGTTATTAATTCTCTAGTTGGTAAATCAAGTCCCTTACGAGTATAAAAATCACCAAAACAATATTCAGATAAATAATTTTGAATATGTTTTAGTTCTGGAGCGGCATTATCGTGGTTAGCCTGAATATTTTCGCGACCAAACGCAGCACTTTGAACATCAAAACCCTTTTCAAAACGAGTTTCCTTAGTTACTGTAGCTTGTGATTCTAATGGTAATTTAATATTTTTTGCTTCAAAAACCGTATTAACAACTTCTAAAGCATCTTGCACTTTACCAATACCAACATAAGGGCTACATTGATAAATAGCTTCTTTAATACTTACTGGATCACATTTAGCATTAACAGCCCCAATAACATGTTCTTTTAAAGTATTTAAAGTATGATTGGTAGTATCAACAACAATTAATATTAATTGTCTTAATTTTAAATCCAAAGTTCCATGTTGATATACATCACCATATAAATAATTTTTAATAATTTCATTATATTCTTGATCATATTTTGATTCATTTGGTTCATCATGTAATAACTCATCTAATTCTTTAATATTCATAACTTTCTCCTTTACTTGTTTTTTAGTTGATAAATAAGATAATCAATGACATCTAAATTTTTCTGTTGTAGATGAATATCATCCAAAATCAATTGTCGCTGCTTCGTTAAAATCTGTTGCCGGCCAATTTCATTTTGTTTTAAATACTCACCTATTTTCTCTTTTTTTAACCCAATTTTCTTTAGTGATAATATTAAACTTAATCGTTCGATTTCTTTATCACTATATTCATAAACAGAAATCTCAGGTGATCGATCAAAAAGATTATCTTTTTCAAAACTTAATAATGTTGTTTTAGCAACATTAAACTTTTTACTAACTTCATCAATTGTCACTTGATCACCAGCTTTCATTTTTTACAAGTAAATTGTAAGACGAAAGTTCAAATATGTCTAATACTCATTTTGTATTGTCTTTCATGTTTTAAAAGCATGATAAAAAACTATATGTATCAAGAGGTTTGGCTAATTTATTAAAGTTTAATATACGCTAATTAACCCATTTTTACCCATCAATTAACGAATTTCACTAACATGTAAGTATTTATTTATCAAGGTAACTGTAGATTATCTTGATATTTCTTCAACAATCTTTTATTTTAATTCCTGTTTTAATTTTTCAATAAAGCGAGCTGTAGCCGGTGAAAAGATTTGATGTTTTTTCCAGACAAGAACGGTTCCTGTTTGCATTTTGGGATAAAAAGGGACGAAACTAATTTTTGGATTACCTAAAGTATCGATTAATTTTTCAAAACAAAGGGCATATCCAATGCCATTTTCTACCATAATAGCAGCATTATATATTAGATTATAAGTACAAATAATATTTAGCTTTTCATAATCTTCACCAAACCAGTTGGCTATTTCATTTTGAACAACGGAACGATGAGTAGATAATAACGGATAATCTCTAAGTTGTGCCGGGGTTACATATTCTTGTTTAGCCAAATCACAATCACTAGGTACTAATACACCCCAAACCTCTTTATAATCAAGCCGAATAAATTCATATTTTTCAATATCAACTGGTTCACTTAATAATCCAATGTCAACTAAGCCTTTATCAATTCTTTCTTTAATGTCATCTGCACTACCACTATACAAATGATATTTAATTTGGGGATACTCTTGGGTAAATTCTTTAATTACTCGACCTAAAAGATGCATCGCATTTGTTTCACCACTACCAATAAATATTTCACCAGATAATAAATTGTCATGTTCCAAAAATTCTTTTTCAGTTTTATCAGCTAAATCAACTATTTCCTCAGCTCTTCTTCTAAGCAACATCCCTTCATCAGTTAAAACAATCCGATTTTTTCCGCGAATGAAAAGCTTAGCGTCCAATTCATCTTCCAATTGCATCAGCTGTCTAGATAAAGTTGGTTGCGTTATATGTAAAAATTTAGCAGCACGTGTAATATTTTCTTCACGAGCTACTGCTAAAAAATATTTTAAAGTTCTAATTTCCATAATGACACCTACCTTGTATGCTTATCATTTTATCAAATTTTATTAAAATACGATAGCTAGATTTAACTACCAGCAAACTAATCTTTGTTTTCAAACAAAAAAGCAATCAATGTTTTCATCAATCGCTTTTAAACAAGAATATTTATTAAAAATTATTTTTTGGATATTTATACCCTTCAATCAAATTAGATCATATTTCCTACAAAAAATAATAATTCTTTGATTCCATAAGAATATAATATTAATCCAGCTGGTTTACATAAAATATTAATCAGCATATATTTTTTAGTTGACATATTTGTCAGTGCCGATAACATACATAATAAATCATCCGGCATACCTGGTAATAAGATTGCCAGCGCAAAAAAGATTTCAAATTTCTTTCCTTTATCTAACCAGCCAATATATTTATCATAAGTTTTTTTATTTGCTACTTTTAAAATAAACGCCTGACCATATTTTCGTACCAAAATAAAAACTAAATAGGAACCTATCAATAAACCGATGTAATTATATACAAAACCCCAAAATGCTCCAAAAACAATTACACCAATACCACTACTGACACCTCCAGGGATAATCGGTATAATCACTTGAACTATTTGAATTACTATAAATAATATTGGAGCTAAGGGTCCAATTCCCTCTAATAGTATCTGTAAATTTTCAGGATTAGTAAGATAATTATGTTGCGCTAAATATATTACCAACCAACAAAGTCCTAAAGTACCGGCTATTGTAAGCCATTTTGTCGTTTTAAGTGTCATTATTTTTCACCTCAACTATAAGTATAACGATTAAAATATAATAAAAATGGTAAATATTCTTAATTTTTCCTAAACAATTTATTATCATTTATTAATTATTATTAGTTATTTACTTAAAGTAAGGTTTTAATCATTATAATATTGTAATAAATACCAATAAAACTAACTGGATTATTTCTCAGTTAGTTTCATTTTAATATCATTATACAAATTAAAATCAGCATCAATAACTAGTAATTCTAAAAAATGTTTAATCGGTAAATAATCATGCAACGTATCCAAACAATTAAAACAGCTCGTAATAACTAAATCGCTTTTGACTTGATTATAATCATTAACTTTAACTTGAATGGTCGTCTTAGTATAATTATTATGATACATCGAAGCTAAGCCACCACCGCCACAACAAAGTGTATTTTCAAGACTATGTGGTAATTCAATAATATCAAAATCTCTAAATAATTGGCGCAGTGGTAAACCAAATTTTTGACTATAACGATCTGGACAAGAGTCATGAAAGGAAACGGTCTTGATTTGAGAAAACTGTTTGTAATCAATTTTAATTTTTAATTTAGCTAATTGCTCCGGTAATGATTTAATTTCGATATTTTTTAAATATCCTAAAATCTGCATTCTTAAGCAAAAGTTATAACAATTAGGACATGGTGTTATAATTTCTTGAACACTATGATCTTTTAGACTACGATCTAATTTAATGATGTAATTTTGAAATTCTTCTTTTAAACCAGCCATATATAACGGATTACCACAACATGTTGCCGTCATACCATCTATGAGATCTAATTGCTGTAAATATATTGTTGTTTTCTTCGCTAAATCAGGAAATTTAGCTACCAAATGACAGCTAGGTAAAAATAATCGCTGACAAGTCCCTGGTTTTTTTAAACAATCATCATATGTAACTTGCCAAATAGCTTTAAGCTTATTGAAAAGGTTATCTTCTTGATCAACCCTGATTGAATTATATTGAGCTTTATGATAGCAACTTGATGAATGTAAATAACTCCGAGCGTGAAATATAAATTCTTTAATATCAAAATGATTAGGGCAATTTTTTAAACAATAACCACATTGATGACAACTAAATACATAATCTTTGATTTTTGAATCATCTTCTAATAAGAATTTAGCTACCAAACCTAATGGTTTTCCACAAGCAATAGTATTAGTACATTGATGGCAACTAAGGCATCGTTGATAAATAGTCTGCAAATATTTTAAATCACTAATCATCTAAACAGGCTCCATTAGTTTTAATAACTTTTTGGTACCAGTAAAATGAATCTTTTTTAAATCTTTTAAAAGAACCATGACCTTGATCATCTAAATCAACATAAACAAAACCATATCTTTTTTTCATTTCACCAGTACCAGCACTAATAATATCAATTGGTCCCCACATTGCATAACCAAAACAATCTACTAAATCTATTTCTAACGCCTCTTTTAATGCTTTTAAATGACTCTTTAAATAATCAATTCGATAGCTATCCCTAATTGAATTATTCTTTTCCATTTTATCAATAGCTCCAATTCCATTTTCTGAAATAAAGATTGGAATCTGATAACGATCATAAATTTGGTTTAATGAAGTTCTCAATCCTAAAGGATCAATTTGCCAACCCCAATCGGTTGTTTTCAAATATGGATTTTTACCGCCATCTAACAAATTTCCATTAGTACTTTGTTTAACATCGACTCCAGCAACCATTGATGCATAATAACTGAAACTGTAAAAATCAATCGTTCCCTTTTTCAATATTTCCAAATCATCTTGGTCAATGTTAAAAGTGGCCTGCATTTTCTTTTGATAAGCCAGACACGTATTAGTATATCTACCTCTAATTTGAACATCTGAAAAATAATAAATCGGTAAAAAATTATCATGAACAATTATCTGATCCTCTGGTCGACAAGTATGCGGATAACAACAGTTATATAATATCATGTTACCAAATTTAAAATCCGGATTGATCTTTTTTCCTTCAATTACTACTAAAGCTCCAGCAACTAATTGATAATGAGCTACTTGAAACATGGTATTAGTTTTATTTTCGGTTTCTTGATAAATAATTCCTGCTTGGTGCCATGGTGTTTTAGCAATAAACAATGAATTAATTTCATTAAAAGCAATCCAATATTTCACTTTATTTTGATATCTTTTCATTACACAAATTGCATATTTAACAAATAAATCAATTAATCTACGATTACGCCAACCACCATATTTTTTGATTAAAGCTAATGGCAGTTCAAAATGATGTAAAGTAACAATTGGTTCAATCCCATTTTTTAATAATTCATCAAAAACACAATCATAAAATACTAATCCTGCTTCGTTAGGTTCTTCATCATCACCATTAGGAAAAATGCGTGCCCAGGAAATCGACATTCGAAAACATTTAAAACCCATTTCTTTCATTAATGCAATGTCTTCTTGATAATGATGATAAAAATCAGTTGCCTGGTGGCTGGGATAATATGTGTCATTGTGAATGTGATCATGAATAATTCTTTCATGACCGTGACTGGCAGCCATTTCCACATCACTGGTACTTAAACCACGACCTCCAAGATCATAACCGCCTTCATATTGATTGGCAGCAGTGGCGCCGCCCCATAAAAAATCTTTATTCATATAATACCTCCGTTTTTTATAACTTTCATTATATAAATAAAGACTTTTATTGGTAGTTATTCCATTGAAAAAGAAATCTTGTTACGATTATTAAACTTTAAATCTAAATAAAACCGACAATTTATTACGACTCGGTTTCTTCTTTCATAATTTCCAATGTCGCTTGACGATTTATTTCAGCTTCTTTTGAAATATTGATTCTTCGATTACTGTTTTTTTGATAATCTAAAGCATAATAACAAGAGTATAAGATATCTAAAATTAATTTAATACTATACTCATTACTAAAACCACCAATTTTAGAATACAATTTTTCTCGAGTTGACACTCGTAAAATCACATCAGCATAATCAACTAATCGATTGTCGCCTAGACTAGTAATAACAATTACACTGGCCTGTTTTTCTCTGGCTTTTTTAGCTATTTGAACTAAATTATCAATACTTCCCGAATAAGAAACAACTAATAAACAATCGCCCTGATTAATGATAGCCGTTGAAAAAAGTTCTTCACCATTTATGTGGCAGACATTAACATTAACCCCGATTCTTAACATATCCAATTGAAATATTTGTCCTAATAAAAGACTATATGAAATAGCTGCCAAATGGATATTTTTTGCTTTGTGCAACAATAAAACCGCTTTTTGTAAACTGTCGTGTTCAATTAATGATAATGTATCATTAAGAGTTTCTTTAGCTAAAATAGTGATTTTACTGGCAATCTTTTGAATATTATCATTTTGATTGAAAGGATAATTGGGATCAATATGATTAAAATGCGATTCTAAATAATTAAGTTCTTTGATAAATGCTTCTTTAAACTCATTAAAGCCCTGAAAATCCAGCTTTTTTATCAACCGCATGATCGTTCCTGTTGAAGTATATGAGGCCTCCGCAACTTCTTTAATTGTTTGATTTTTTATTTTACTTCCTTGATCATATAAATAGTCAATCACAGCTTTTTGACCTGAAGACAATTTAACTTTTTCTATTTTTTGACTAATAAGCATCTTTTCATTTCTCCTCTAGCATCATTATAAACAGATAATCAGCAATTATCTAGATAACAAATCAAAACAATCAAAAAGGTTGTTTTGTATTATATTTTTTATAATAATCAAAACACTCACAAATATCGAAACCACCGCTATTCCTAATAGAGCACCAGATATAAAATCACTAAAATTAGAATCACTAAAACTATATGATAATGTCATCAAAAACATTGCCATAACTAAAATAACTATTCCTAATAACATATCTTTTTGTTTTTCTAGTTCTTGAATCCGTTTTAATAAATCCATCAGCTGGTCTTTAGTATTATCTCCATCTTCTTGACCATTTATCAATTCACCAATCGTAATATCTAGTACTTGGCATAAATTGGTTATTATGGCATAATCTGGCATACTTCTACCGGTTTCATATTTAGAAATCGTCTTATTGGAAAGACCTAATTTACTGGCCAACTGTTCTTGAGTTAAGTTTTTCTCTTTTCCTTTTTAGCTATAAATTTGCCAATTGCCTGTTGATTCATAATACTCCCTCCTTCTAACACATTCCTTCTTTAGATAATATTCCTGAACCAGAGAACTTCGATAGAATTTATCATTTTTTATCTAAAGTTTACAATTTAATTCGATCATTAAACTTATTTATTATCGCTATTTTAAATATCATAGATTTCTGTAAAATTTAGTTAAATAAAAAGAAAACAGCCATAAAGGCTATTTTCTAATTTTAGATTGATAACTTTAATCAAGCAAATTTAATCCCAAGATATTGATCAAATAAAAATTAAGTATATCGATATAATATAACTATGAATTTACTTTCTTTTTATGTTTATGCATTTTAAGCAAATTATAGAATTGTTTTTCATAATATTTATAACCATCTTTACCAATGATGAAAGGATTATAAACGCTATTTGTAATATTTCTAATAATTGATAATCTTTCAAGTCCCATATCTAAGCATGAATGGGTATCTATTTCACTATCAACATCCTCTTTATCACAAATTTTACTGAATTCATACCAAGAATTTTCATAATCTTCAATACTAGTATCCAGTAAAATCCCAAAACCACCCCATAAAGCCATTTTATGTTTGCGTCCTTCATCAGTAACTGGAATAATAAATGAAAAGCAACCAACTGAATGACCTGGAGTAAAAACACACTTAATTTGACCAAATTCTAATGTTTCACCATCAGTTAGATAATGATCTACCTCAAATTTTATCGGTTCCCATGGAAAAGTTTTCGACATATTTTTCGCAAATTCACAATCGAGCTTTGACATAAATATCTTGGCACCATATTTTTCTTTAAAATAACCGGCATTACCAAAATGATCACCATGACCATGAGATATGACTATAGCAGACAAATTATTAATATCATATCCTAGACTTTTAAAATCTTCTTCAATCGTTTTTTTAGAATCTTCATCAGGATTCATACAATCAATTAAAACATACCCCGCAGTTGTTTCTAAAACAAAACATCCAACAATCTCATTTCCAATAAATGATAACTGATCAAAAAATTTTGTTGCTGGAAAAGGCTTTATTTCCTTTTTATTAAAATCAGGCTTAGCAAAGCGTTTTTTCTCCAACTTGACATTTTAAATTACTCCTTTCTATCCAATAACAACAATTAGAATTATAACTATTAGAATTCTAATCGTCAATCTTGCAACATTAAGCAACTAATTTTTATTATCTATAATTAATAATATGACCGGTTTTTAATTCAATTAATATAAAAAATACTAGTAACTTAGAATATCATATTAAAAAAGCATATTTAATATTTAGAGTTTAATTTCATATCCATACTCATTTAAAATCATCATATCATCGATTTTTTCATGATAGATTCCTATAGCTTTAATAAACCCATTTTTTTGATATAACTTGATTGCAGGATAATTATCTGTCACAACAAATAACCTTAGATATTCCATCTTATTTTCTTCAGCTAGCTCTTTAGCCTTTTCCAACATCAAACTTCCAATACCCATATTTGCATAATTAATATTTACCCCTAAACGATCTAAATACAAAACTCGCTTAGTATTTTCATTCCAGACAACTTTATTTTGACCATGATGTTTATTATTTAAAGAAAAAGCTGCCACAATTACTTGTTTATCAACCAAAACATATAATCTTTGATTAACAAGATCTTCTTTAAAAAATTCCAGGGGATAAATATCATCCCAAATATTGAGACCTTGACTTTTCATTTTTCTAATAATTTGTTTATATGTTTGTTTAATTTGCGGTAAATCACTTAATGTTCCTAACCGAAATTCCATACTAACGCACTCCTTAATAATAAATGTTTCCATCATTTATCTATAATAAACAGTTATATCATAAATAAATAAAAAAAGTTCTGATAAATCAGGACTTTACTTTATTATTGGTAGTCCGTAGGGGGTTCGAACCCCTGAATGCTAGGATGAGAACCTAGTGTGTTGACCACTTCACCAACGGACCGTATACATATATAATAACACTTTTTCAAATTTTATAAAGTAAAAAATAGAAATATGATCATTTTTCTCATATTTCTATTCATCTTCATCAATATACTCATAACCTGAATGACGATCATCAACCATTTTTGCAATCTGTATTTTATAATCAAGATTCTTTTGGTAATCGAAAGCAAAGATACCTGAATATAAAGTATCTAAAAGATATTTAATTGATGTCGTAGTAGCAAAATCACCAATTTTGGTCAATAACATCTCTCGAGAAGATATTCTTAAGGTAACATCTGCTAATTTTGACAAATTATTATCTGCAATACTGGTAATTGCTATTATTGGTGTATTCATCTTTTTTAATAACTTAGCAACATCAATAATATAATTAGTTTCACCAGAATACGAAATCATAATAGCACAATGCTTTTCATCGCTCATTGCCGCCTGCAGTTTAGCATTACCTGGTAAATGACAGATGTTAACATTTTTATGCAAATAAAATAATTTAGCTTTAAATTCTTCAGCAATTAATAAATTATTAGCAACACCATAAATATCTAATTCTTTACAATCACGTAAATAACGTAAAGCCTGCTGCAAATCATCATGGTTAATTAAAGATATCGTATCTTGAATCGTTTCTATTTCTAACTGTCCAATATTATGAGCGATAGTCATGATATCATCACTTACAACAAAAGGAATACTAGCATCGATATTTTGCTCTTTAAATAAATATTCCAATTCTTCCAGGTATGCCTCTTTAAAATCATTCCAACCATGATACCCTAATTTTTTGGCAATCCTGACTAATAGTGGTGGTGAAGTATATGTTGCTTTGGCAATACTATTGGCAGACATATTTTTAATATTCAACCCTTGTTCCAAGATATAATCAATTATGGTAGCTTCACTAGCAGAAAAATGAGTTTGTTCGATTCTATGGATTAGTAACATATTCCCTCCTTAATTAACAAAAAAGCAGCTTGAACTGCTTTATTTAATATACCTTACTTTACTTACATCATAAGTATTAATTAACGGCCTTTTTTCATTGCTATAGCCAACTGCTACAACTCCCACCGGATATTCATTATCAGCTAAATGATAATATTTTTTAAAGTTTTCAATTCTTTCACTGACTGGAGCAATCCCGCACCAGCAAGTACCTAATCCAATATGAGTTGCTTCGATGATCATATTTTCAATTGCTGCGGAACAATTAACTAAACCATATTCAACATTAATAGCTTTATCAAGATCTGCTAGTACTAATATAGCACATGGGGCTTCTTTCATCATCGTTGTATATGGTGAAAGAGTACATAAATCATCTAAAGCTTGACGATTTGTAATTACGATAAATTTCCATTCCTGAGTATTTCTTGCTGATGGTGCATTCATCGCCGCTTCTAAAATAGTATTAATTTTTTCTGGTTCCACCGGTGTATTTTGATATTTTCTAATACTTTGTCGACATTTTATAGCTTCTAACATTTTAATTACCTCACTTTATCTTTATTATACAGATTCTTAAGAAAAATTACAAATTAACATAACTTATAGAAAAAATGTCGGTAATAATATAAGTAAAAGTAAAAGAATTGTGTTAAGATGTAATCTGAGGTGATAACAATGATAGAAGTCAGACATGTTACCAAAAAAATTAGTGGTAAATATCGTTGTATCGTTATTAGTGATATCCATAGTCATTTAGATCGTTTTATTGACTTGTTAAATAAAGTTAATTATTGTCATGAAGATTATTTAGTAATCCTTGGTGATTTTATTGAAAAAGGAACCCAAGCATTAGAAATAGTAGCTTTCTTACAAGAACTCCAGGCTAAAAGTGACCGGGTTTTTGTTTTACTTGGAAATTGTGAATACGCTATTGAAAAAATCGTTACGAATAAAGAATATGCCAGCCATGTTACGCATTATTTAAATCATGTTGGTAAAGGTGGATTGATTCGTCAAGCTCTTGCAAATCTTAAAATTGATTATCATCAAGCTAATGCTTTACAATTACAGCAGTTAGTTGCTGATTATTTAGAGCCATGCTTTAATTATTTTCGTACTTTACCAACTACTTTACATTTAAATAACTTTATCTTTGTTCATGCCGGAATTGAAAATCGACCTGACTGGCAAAATTCAAACTGGCATTCTTTTATTGAAATGCGGACGTTTTATCAAGATGGTCATTGTTTAGACGATTATGTTGTTGTTGGTCATCTGCCAACTTCAAATCAATTCCAAAATCGAATTGATAATAATATTATTATCGATGACGCTAAAAGAATCATTTGCATTGATGGAGGAACCGGTGTTAAATCAATCAGTCAGTTAAATGCTTTGATTATCGAAGGTAATGGCAATCATTTTAATCTTACTACCGATTATGTTCAGCCTTTACCATTATACCAAGTCATAGTTGACATTAAAGCCAGTGAACAAGAACCCCACAAGATTGCCTGGCCAAATTTTGAAGTAAAGATAATTAAGCAAGGGAAAAATTTTACATTATGTCAACAATTAAATACTAACCAAAAGATTAAAATAAAAAATGAATTTCTATATTCAAAAAATGATAAAATCTATTGTTTAGATGACTATGTTGATTTAATGCTTACTCTTTCAAAAGGACAAATTGTAAAATTAATCGGTATCTTTGGTCCCTATGCCTATGTTATTAAAGATAATGAAATTGGCTGGGTACGTTATCGCTATTTAAAAAGATTAAAAAAGAAATAAAAAATGGAGACTAATTATCTCCATTTTATACTATTTATTTACTAGTTTTTTCTGCTTTTAATTTGCTCATCATTTCCATTTGATGTTCTTTTTCTTCATTAAGTTTTTGTTCCATTTCATCAGTATTTAACCGTTCATGTTTTGGTTCTTCTTTAGCTTTTCCAAAAACTTTTTCAAATGATTCTTCAGCTTCTAAAGCAATCTTATGTTTTAATTCATTTAATTCATTAATTTTAGATTCATATCTAGAAATTTCATCATCAACAATTTTAGTAACTTGTTCCTTTGATAAGGGTTCTAAATCTTGATTAACTAAATCTTCTTTGTTTTCACTAAAATATTTTTTTAAAGATTCAATAGCACGTTGATTAATTGATTTTTTATCCATAATATTTTCCTTCTTTCTTAATTTATCTTTACATTAAACAATTTATTTATTAATAATATCTAGCCATCGATGATTTTGCTTTAACATTAATATTTTTTCTTAAAACTTCTAATGAAGCAATTTTCTCACGATGTTGATCAGCTTGATTTTTTACTAAGTTAGTGATTTCTTCTTGATTCATTTGCTTAGCATCAATCTCATTGATATCTCTAGTATAATCGTCTTCAAAGTACTGATGTAATGAATTAACAGCTTTATCATTGATTTGATTTAAATTCATCTTAATTACCTTCTTTCTATCGATTACGAGATTATAGTAATCCAATCTTAATTATTTTGCTACAGCTTAGTAATCAGTTTTAATGTTATTAACAAAAATCTATTATTGTAAAAATAAAATTTGTTAATAATATTAACAAAATTCGACTTTAAATATTAAAAGCCATCAAAATGATGGCTTATAAATTCTGTAATTGTTCAATTGCCAGATTTAACCGTCTTAACGTTTCATCTTTACCTAAAATATGGGCAATTTCTACCGCACCACCTGGTGTAAAAGCTTTAAATGTTAAAGCCACCCGAAGTGGAAACATGATTCTTCCATTTTTAACTTCTTTTTCTTTAGCCAGATCAACAAATAATTGATGTAGTTTTTCATCATTATCAAAATCATTGAAATCAATTAAAGCTTCTTTTAACCACAATAAAGCTTCTAGTGAGTTTTCTGGTGTTGTTTTCATTTTTTTATTTTTAAATAATGAAGCATCAAATGAACATGGTTCGTCAATAAAATCAATCATCGTATCAATCTCTGCTAAATAAGAAATTCTTAATTGTAAAACTTTACTTAATTCCATTAAATCAACATCACGATGAATCAGACGTTGATAATAAGGCAATACTAATTGATGAAAATCATCCAAACTTAATTTACGAAGATAAATTCCATTTAACCATTTTAATTTTTCTAAATCAAAAATAGCTGGAGCTTTAGAAATTCTTTTAACATCAAATTGTTTAACTAGTTCATCTAAAGAAAAGATTTCTTCCTCTCCTTCAGGAGCCCATCCCAGTAAAGCCAGGTAATTAATAATTGCTTCATTTAAATAACCTTGGTTTACTAAATCTTGATATGAGGCATCACCATTACGTTTTGACAACTTATGTTGTTCATCTTTCATAACTGGTGGAACATGAATATATGTCGGAATTTCCCAATTAAAAGCCTGATAAATCAAATTATATTTTGGCGTACTAGCTAAATATTCATTTCCACGAGCTACATGAGTAATATGCATCAAATGATCATCAACAATATTGGCAAAATTATAGGTAGGATATCCATCGCTTTTTAATAAGACTCCTTCATCTAAAGTATCATTATCGACAGTAATTTCACCATAGACTTCATCATTAAAAGTCGTAGTACCTTGAGGAATCGTCTGTCTAATAACATAGCTTTTCCCCTCTGCAATCATCTTTTTGGCCATTTCTAATGAGATCTGGTGACAAGGATCAACTTCATTTTCATCATTACTATCACAAAAACAATAATGTGCTCCACCTAGTTCTACTAACTGGTGGGCATATTTTTGATAAATATCTAAGCGTTGTGATTGAATATAGGGACCATACGGTCCTGAAATATCGGGACCTTCATCATAGTTCAATCCCGTGTTTTTTAACGTTTGGTAAATTACATCAATAGCGCCTTCTACCTGTCTAGCTTTATCAGTATCTTCGATTCTTAAAACAAATTTCCCATTATTTTTTTTAGCAATCAAATATTCATATAAAGCAGTTCTTAAATTTCCTATATGCATAAATCCGGTTGGACTTGGTGCAAATCGTGTTCTAATTTCCATAAAAATATTCCTCTTATCCCTTGTATTTTATTTCAAAAAGTTATAGAATAGTATTTGTCGTTGGGGTATAGCCAAGCGGTAAGGCATCAGACTCTGAATCTGACATTTCCTTGGTTCGAATCCAAGTACCCCAGCCAAAATAACTAGTTAGCAGGATTTTTCCTGCTTTTTTATTATATTCCAACTTAACATAAAAAGAAACTGAAAATTCAGTTTCTTTTTAACATTTATTGATTATGTTGTTTGTCTTCGTTAGAATAATGTTTTTGGTTACTAACCCATTGGTTATCATAAGCTGATTTTTTTTCTTGCTTTTGCTTATTTTGTTGTTTCATTTTATCACCCAATTTAGTTTAACCAAAATTAAATTTTCTATACCCTAACAAATTTTAAATTTATTTTCCTTCCCGTCACGTTTAGCACAAATACTGGCAATTGAATGTTCAACCATATCACTTACCGCCTGTTCCGTATAAAAAGCTAAATGTGGTGTTAATAAAACATTTGGCATATCTCTTAAAATTGATAACTCATGATTACCAATTACCTGATATTTATAATCATTATAATATAATCCTAATTCATTTTCGATTACATCTAATGCACAAGCTCCAATTTTTCCATTTTCTAAGTTTTTAATTAAATCTTGAGTATTTATTACACTACCACGAGCCGTATTAACAATAATGACTCCATCTTTCATTTGATCAATTGTTTTTTGGGATACTAAATGGTATGTATCTTGTAAGGCTGGAACATGAAAAGTAATGATATCACTTTTTTGAAATAATTCATCCATGGTTACATATGTAGCATATTTTTTTACTTCTTCTTTAACATAAGGATCATTGGCTAAAATTTTGCAGCCAAAACCACTTAGATTCTGAATTACTTTTTGGCCAATTGCTCCAGTTCCCACTACTCCTACCGTTTTATTTTCCAATTCCATTCCCATACTGCCAGGTAAAGAATAATCAAAGCCAACTGCTCTTCGCATAACCATTTTCATTTTTCTTAGTGCCATTAGCATTATCATAACTGTATAATTAGCAACACTAGCCGTTGAATAAGTAACGTTGCTGACAGTCATTTTAAATTCTTTAGCTGCCTGTAAATCAATATGATCATAACCAATCGTTCTAGTTGATACATGTTCAACCTTTAATTCATGCCATATTTTTAAAATATCTTTGGTAATTGGCGTTGTAATAACACTAACCCCAACACAACCTTTAGCTAAACTGGCATTATTTACATCTGGTGTCTCATCAATTCTGACAATTTCAACATTATATTGTTTAGCGTATTTTTCAAAATAAATTCCTTCATCAAACTCACGATAATTATAAACTGCTATTTTCATGCTATACCTCCAAACGAATATAGTTTACCACTGAAAAATAATGATGTAAATAATATCATGTTTTTAAAGCTGCTTAATCGGCAAACGTATTACAGTTTTTAAATTTTCAGTTTTGCATCGCCTAGGATCACTTAAATAGATTTCATGATGTTTTCGATTTTCATTAAAATCAGTTTCTAAATGATTAGCTTTTAAATATTGCTTGATAATATCTAAAGTAACGCTTTCATTATCATAGCTGCCAATATGCATCATTTGGACACATTTGCCTTCATCAATTATTTCATATTTAGCTTTATCAACATTTAAATAAGGCTTTTTTAATAACAGCTTTGCTTTAGCCTGATTAAAAATTGTAACAGTTACAAACTCTGGTAATCGAATCATTGACTTCCACAAATACTGATCTTTATTAGCAGGTAACTCACTATAACTATCATCACTCCACCACAATCCTTCTAGTGGTGGTACTACATAATCAAAATAACCAGGAATTTGTTCATCAGTCATTTTAGACATTTTAATAGTAAATGATAACCCATATAACAATTCCAAAGCTTCTTGATATTCATGACTAGTATTGGGATTTCCTTTCCCCACAACTGTAACATATGTTATTGGTGGTACTTCAATTATCATTGGTTTTGTTTTTGGTAAATATAAGTCACGATATTCTTTTTTATAATCTATTTTACCCATTCTATCGCCTCCTGACACTTTCATTATAACAAAACGAACCTGACATCCTCTGTCAGTTTCCTCTATATAAATTATTTATTTTTTCATATTCTAATAATATTTGTTTTTGCAGCGACTTTGGCGCCAGTACCTTAATCTTAGAACCAAATGATAAAATAAAACTTAACAACCACGTACCATCAGCAACTTTGGCTTTAACGATAACATTGCCCATGTTATCTTTGCTAATTGCGGCACTTTCAAATTCATCATATGCCACGCTGGCAATACTGGAATCAAAGTACAAGACAATATCTATCATTGACTCTTTTAAACCATAATCATTATTATTTTCATCGATTATGATCACATCTTTATCAAAGGTTTTCGCATCAATTTTTAAATTCTGAATTCTTGAAAGACGAAAAACTCTTAACTTTTGACGCTTTAAACAATATGCTTGCAAATACCAGGTTGCTGCTTTAAAAATTAATTTTAACGGATAAACCTGGCGCCAAGAATCATTGCCTTTTAAATCAAGGTAATTAAATGACACTTGCAAATTATTAATGATAGCATATTTTAAATGTTCGAAGCGAGCATTTAAATCATTTTTATGATGCCAGGAATTAAAATCAACTGCAATCCAATCATAATCACTAAGATTAAATAAAGAAGATATCTTTTTAGATAACTGATTGTCTTGATCTTTAAGCATATCCAATGCCTGCAATGATGTTAATATTTCTAATTGTTCCTGATGATTTAACAACGTACGATCCATGACAAAGTTTTCATCCAAATAAACACCACCTTCATAACCCGGTTTATTGATAATTGGTACCCCAGCTAAAATTAGCTGCTGCAAATCACGATAAATTGTTCTTAACGATACTTCAAAGACCTCAGCAAGCTGCTTAGCTGTGGTTTGTCGATGTTCTAATAGATAATATAATAATTCAAATAATCGCTTACCGGCCATTATAATCTCCTTAATTACTATCAAGCCTTACAACATCTTAGAAATAAATAACTAATCGATCCAATTAAAATGTTTACAGGCATTATAAATACCATCTTGATCACAGGCATCTGTAACATATGTAGCTTTAGCTTTTAACTCATCAATTGCATTTCCCATTGCAATACTAGTCCATTCATCTTTAAACATACTTAAATCATTTTTTTCATCACCAAAAACTACAACATCACGATAATCTCCATTGAAATAGTCAACCATCGCTTTAATTCCTACCGATTTATCCCCCGGCTCAACAAAGATATATTCTTTATGAAAACGACACCATGGTAATTCCTTTAGTGAAACTAATTTTTGTTCATCTGGTGCAAAACAGGCAACATATACTTTAAAAATCTGATCATAATCTCGCGGATTTAAACCCGATTTTACTACGGTATCCATATAAATATCATGTGTAAATTCATAAAAACGATCATCAGGTGCCAGTCTTCTAGTAGCATTGTCTGGTGACAAAGCCCAGATAAAATCTTTTTCAATACACTCATCAATTAAATTCAGGCATTTTTGATAATCAAGTGGTTTGATTTCAATTAATTTGCCATTAATGGTAATTCCATTACCACCATCACTGACCATGTTTTCAAATCCCAGTTCTTTCATATGATTATAAGCCATCGCATAGCTGCGACCAGTTGCAATGGCCACAAAATGACCAGCTTCTTTTAACTTTTCAATTGCAACTTTTGTTGATTCAGGAACATATTGGTCTCCCGGTGTTCCTACAGCAATTGTTCCATCAATATCAAAAAAGAAAAATTTCCGTTTCATCGTTACCTCCCATTATTTAAATATTTGTTAGTTAAATAGTATAATAAAACAAAATAGTTTTCTTACTTTTTCAGTTTTAGAAAGTTATTAAAAGAAATATTAAAAGCCATCTCATCATTATAACGGCGATGGCTATAAAATATAAATATTTTTTAGCTATTTTAATAGCAAAAATTGTAATCTAATTAGATACTGGAATTACTGATCCATCACTGTATGTAGTGGTGATAAATTCTTTAATTTGATCAGATTGTAAAACTGATACTAAAGCCTTGATTCTTTCATCATCTTGATCTTCACTGCGACAAGCAACAATATTTACATAAGGGTTATTTTCATCAGCCGATTCAATAATTACCGCATCTTTTGTAGGATTCAATCCAGCATCAATTGCATAATTACCGTTAATGGCGACCAAAGCTCCTTCATTATTTTCATAAGCTGTTGTTAAGATTTCTGGTTTGATTTCTTCAAATTGTAAATTTAAAGGATTAGATGTAATATCTTCAATAGTCGCATCTTGAATTTTAACATCACTGCTTAATTCAATCACTCCCGCATTAGCTAAAATTGCTAAAATACGTCCATGATCAGCAACCGAATTAGAGATAACAATCGTATCATTTTCTTTCAGTTCACTAACATCACTAATAGTTTTTGAATAAAAACCAAATGGCTCAATATGGATCCCACCAGCATTGACTAAATCATAACCATTAGTAGCTACATCTTCTTCAAAGAATGGTAAATGCTGAAAATAATTAGCATCAACATCACCATTATCTAAAGACTTATTGAAAATATAATAATCATCTAAAATCTCAATTTTTAAATCAATATCATATTCATCTTTTAAAATTGATTTAGCTTCTTCTAAAATATCTCCATGTGGCTTTGAAGTAGCTGCAACAGTTAAAGTATTTTCATCATCACTGCTTTTACAAGCGGTTAATCCTAATACTAATAATAAACAAGTTAAAATCGTCAATATTTTTTTCATTCTACTTTCTCCTTTTCATTTCTATCTTTTATCAATTTTTTTAACGGCATAATCTCCAATAAATTGGATAATAAAAACAATAATTAAAATTAAGATCGTTGCAGTATACATAACATAATTATTACGCCGAACAAATCCGTATAAATATGCCAGATTTCCTAAACCACCAGCACCAATAGCCCCAGCCATAGCAGTATAACCAATTAACGAAATCCCCATGACCGCAATAGATGAAATCAAGGCTGGTTTAGCTTCCGGAATCAATATTTTAGTAATAATTTGAAAATTACTAGCTCCCATGGCTTTACTGGCTTCAATCGTTCCTTTATCTACTTCATTTAATGCAATCATGACCATCCGTCCATAAAATGGGGCACTAGATAAAATCAGTGACGGTAGCGCTGCCTTGGCTCCTAACATCGATCCCATCATGGCTGAAGTTAAGGGAATTAATAAAATCAACAAGATAATATAAGGAATCGCCCTTAATAAATTTACGATCCAATTTAGGATCTTATTAATCACTACGTTAGGATATAAACCATCTCTTTGAGTCAAATAAATTAAAATCCCTATAATCATCCCAATCACAACCGCAAAGATCAAAGAAACAACTGTCATAAATAGCGTTTCTTTTAAAGCCTCAATCATTTGTTCAATATTAATATTCTCTAAAATACTCTGCATTATATCACCTCCACTCTAGCACCATATTGACTAAACAACTCGATTACTTTTTGATCATCATTGACAATTTGAATAACCATTACTCCAATTGAACTATCAAGCGTATTCGACAAATTAGCAGCAATAACATTAACATCACCCTGACTTTGACGAATTACTTTAGTTAAAATTGGTAAACGACTAATATTTTCATCAAAAATTACTTTGATTAATATTCCTTCAGGATAAATCTGTTTTAACATCGCTTCATCAAACTCATTATGAGTGGCGACTTCAGATACAAATTTTTTAGTTACTGAATGTTTTGGATTCATGAAAACATCTTTTACTTTACCTTGTTCAATTATTTTACCTTGCGACATAATAGCAATTTTGGTACATATTTTTTGAACTACTTCCATTTGATGAGTAATCATAACTATTGTAATGTTTAATTTTAGATTTATTTCTTTTAATAAATCTAAAATTGCTTTCGTCGTTTCTGGATCTAAAGCACTGGTTGCTTCATCACATAATAGAATTTTAGGATCATTAGCTAAAGCCCTGGCAATTCCTACTCGCTGTTTTTGTCCACCAGATAGTTCACTAGGATAAGCATTTTCTCGTCCTTTTAATCCTACTAAATCGATTAATTCCTGAACTTTTGCTCTTCGTTTTGCCTTATCTTTATGACCAGCAATTTCTAAAGCCAATTCAACGTTTTGGCTAACTGTCCGTGACCACAATAAATTAAAATGTTGAAAGATCATCCCAATTTTGGTTCGCAGCTGACGTAATTGATGATTAGATAAACTTTTTACATCTTGTCCATTAATTATAATTTGACCACTATCTTGAATTTCTAATTGATTAATCATTCTAACCAATGTTGATTTTCCAGCCCCGCTATAACCAATGATTCCAAAAATACTTCCATCTTCAATCGTTAATGAAACGTCATCAACAGCTTTAACATCTTTATGTTTTAGATGAAATGTTTTATTTACATGTCTTATTTCAATCATATTATTCCTCCTGTAAAAATAAAAAAACTCGTCCTATATAAGGACGAGCATTACCCGTGTTACCACCTTAATTCGCTATTATCTTACAATAATAACCTCATCGAGTACCATCATACTCTAGCGCAATAACGGGCGCCCCCGTTATAGACTAAATATCGCCTATAAGACTCCAAGACCATCTTCATTTACCCTCATACATCCTTTTCCACCACCCAAGGACTCTCTATCGTAATCTTGTAAACTACTCTTCTTTTCACTGTCGTTGGGGTTATCTTACCGAAAATAATCTTAAAAGTCAAGAAATAGATATAAATTGTTTAATTCTTTTAACATAATTATTATAATGATAATAGGAGGTCGTTATGAAAGAAATTAGTGAGGAAATTATTACCTTTGTCAAAGAACGTCATTGGGATCAATTAGAACATCCCGACAGTTTAATTAAAAGCATTGTTGTTGAAGCTGGTGAATTGCTAGAATGTATTCAATGGGATATTAACTATGATATCAATCAAGTCAGTGAAGAACTAGCTGATGTATTGATTTATTGTTTTCAATTAGCTTATTCATTAGATTTGGACATTAAAACAATTATTGAAGCTAAACTGGCTAAAAATCGTCTAAAATACCCAGTTGAAAAGTAACTTTATCAAATCTTAACGCAAAGTTAACTTGACACAAAAAGACAAGTTTACTATACTTAAATTAAGATAGATTATCAGGTGATACTAATGAAAAATAGAATAAAAGAATTAAGAAAACAATATCATATTACTCAAGAGGGTCTAGCTAAGTCTGTCGGGGTATCCCGACAGACTATTACCTCAATTGAGGTAGGCAAATATACGGCATCTTTACTTTTAGCCCATAAGATTGCCCAATATTTCCACCTTACAATTGAAGAAGTTTTCATATTCGATGATCAGTTGGATGATTGATTAAATTCTTAATAATTCTTAATAGATATTTTTTTATCAAAATAAGATATCTTATCAAGAGTAATAAGTTTATAATTAATTCATCTAATGATATAGGGAGGTATTTATGTTAAAAGTTGAAAACTTGACCAAAAAATTTAAAAAGATCACGGCTGTTAATAACGTGTCTTTTGAGGTCAAACCTGGTGAAATCGTTGGTTTACTAGGAGAAAACGGCGCTGGTAAAACCACAACCCTTAGGATGATTGCCACAATGCTAAAGCCTACAAGTGGTAATGCCTATATTGATGAATTCAATATCATCGATCACCCGGCTAAAATCCGAAGCCATATTGGAATTTTATTCGGTGGGGATGTGGCACTATATGATCGATTAACCGGACGCGAAAACATGACTTATTTTGCTAAACTTAATGGCATGAGTGACGAGATGGCTAAAGAAGCAGTTGAAAAAATTTCTTCTGATTTAGATATGCTTGACTATATTGATCGTCCCGTAGGTAAATATAGCCGTGGGATGAAGCAAAAAGTTTCGCTTGCTCGTAGTATTATTCATAGTCCTGATGTCATGTTATTCGATGAACCAACTACCGGGCTTGATGTTATGTCCAGTAAATTGATTCATGATTTTATTTTAAACTGTAAACAGGAAAATAAAGCAATTGTTTTTTCTAGTCATAATATGTATGAAACAGAAAAACTCTGTGATCGTATTGTCATTATTCATAAAGGTAATGTCGTTGCCAGCGGCACTATCGACCAATTAAAACAAGATTATCGTAAAGATAATTTAGAGGATTTATTTATTGAGTGTATTGGGGGAAATAATGATGAATAATATAATTACGATTGTAAAAAAAGAATTCAAAGATATTTTAAGGGATCGGAAGACTTTATTAATGACTTTTGTTATTCCAATTGTCATTATGCCACTGTTATTTACTTTTATTTTTTCATCAGTAGCTGATATGGCCGCTCCTAGTGAAGATAATCGATATCAAATCGTTCTAGAAACCAATGATGAGCAAATTAAAGCATTATTTGAACAATCTGGAATTTATGAACTGGTTACTAATAATGATCCTGTCAATGCCGCTTATGATGGTGAGATTACTGCATATATCGTTGCTAATGATATCCAAGAATCATTATTAGAAAATCAGATTCCAACGATTGATTTATATTATGATACCACTTCACAACGAGCTTTGACAGCTATCAGCACTGTTCAAACTATTTTTAATAGCTATCAAAATACCTATTTAGCTAGCTATTTAGAAGCAAATAATTTATCAAGTAACATCTTACAGCCTTTTAATTATCAGGAACACGCTAAAGATAGTGAAAGTGATGGATTATCAATGATGATGTTAGGTATGTTGATTCCAATGATGTTAATTGGATATGCTGGCTCTGGCATCACTCCTATTGCAACTGATTTAGGAGCCGGAGAAAAAGAACGGGGAACTTTAGAACCATTACTTTCTACTGGAGTATCTAGAAGCTCAATTATCATTGCCAAACTCATTGTTACAGCTACTTTTGGCACAATTACATCGATCTTTTCAGGAATTGGATTGCTATTAGCCATTAAATTTGGTCTTGGTGATGCCATGCCAATAACCATTAATTTATCAATCCAAAGTATGCTATTAATCTTAGTTTTAGCAATTTTGTATGTATTATTTATTTCGGCCATTATGCTATTAGTTTCTACTTATGCCAGATCGCTTAAAGAAGCTAATACATACTTGACTCCAGTTACTTTGATACCAGTTTTATTATCGGTTATTACTATGTACATGGAACCAAGCACTGTTGCTACTTCAATGATGAATATTCCAATTTTAAATGTTGTCATTGTAATTAAAGAAATAATTTTCAATCAATTAAATTATACTCACTTCTACATTACGTTAGCCTGGTCAATAGCTTATGTAATTATTGCTTTATTTTTAGCTAAATTAATGTATGAAAAAGAAGAAGTAGTCTTTAGAGCCTAAAAAAGCCACATTAGTGGCTTTTTTAAATATAACTATGTTCAATTTGCATAACGGTAAAACAGCTAGGATTAACAGCTTTAATTTTATCATTGATCATCTTACGTAATACTTTATGATCGATTTCATCAGTGACCGGCAATAAGACATCAAAAATCAAATTTGTATGCGTTGGTCCAGTAACTACCCGAAAATCATGAATACTATAATCAGGATTGATTTCTTTGACAATTTTAATTACCATCTCTTTTAATTCATTAGTTAATTCATCATTACTATCGATTGGATCCATATGAATCGTTGTTAAGATTTGATATTTATCTAAAATAGCTCTTTCAATAACATCAATAGCATCATGAACTTCCATGATATCTTCATTGCAATCTACTTCAGCATGTAAAGTCATGAAACGGCGACCAGGACCATAATCATGCATCATTAGATCATGAATTCCTAAAACTTCAGGATATGATAAAATATACTTTTCAATTTCTTTGATCAAAGCTTTATCTGGTGCTTTACCAAGCAGAGGATCAACAGTATCTTTAAATATTTCAATTCCTGATTTTAATACGATAATAGAAACTAAAGCTCCAATAATACCATCAACAGGTAAATCAGTATAAATAGAAGCAATTAAAGCAACCAATGAAGCACCGGTACTTAAACAGTCATTTAAACTATCTTGGCTGGCTGCCTGTAATGTCGTTGAATTAATTTTAACAGCGACTACCCGATTAAAACGCGCCATATACAGTTTAATTAAAATAGAGACAACTAAAATAATTGCTGCTACATAAGTAAAGATTACTTTTTCAGGATTAAAGATTTTTACTATCGAATCTCTTAATGCCTGAAATCCAACTAACAGGATTAAAAAAGCAATAATCAATCCAGCTACATATTCAATACGTCCATGACCATAAGGATGTTCAGCATCTGGATGACGATTAGCTAACTTGAATCCAAATAACGAAGCTAAATTACTACCAACATCCGATAAATTGTTTAATCCATCGGCAATAATAGCAACACTATGAGTAATGCTACCCATTGTTAATTTAAACAAGACTAAAATAATATTACAAACAATTGAAAAGATGGAACAAAGAGTTCCATATTGTTCTCGAACATTATTATTTTGATAGTCCTGATAATTTTTAATAAACTTTTTAGCTAATAAATTAACCATCTTAATCTAAATTATAAACAAAAATATCCTGTTTATTAATTAAAATTAATTTAGCTTCATATAATTCTAATAAATATTTATCCATTTTAGCATTATCAACTTCTTTATTAGCTAATTTGGCTAAAGTATTAGCAATCATTGGATTATCACGCTTTAAAAAAGCTAGATTATCATTGTTAAAATTAGGTTTATTCAATAAAGTATCCAAAATAGCTACATATGCTAATTTAGTTTCTAAACGAATATTAGCAAATTCACCACCGTTAAATAGTACTTTAGGCATATAATATTCATGTCCACTGATACTTTCTTTTAACGATTTTAAACTTCCTTTATCATATAATTCCATTAGAATTCCTCCTTGTAAAAACTATCTTATTTATTATACCACAAATAAAATAAAGATTAAGTTAAAATTATCGAAATCAACCAAAACGGTTTCAATGACCTGACCAAATATTAAAAAACTAGTAGACAGATTTTATTCTATCTACTAGTAATTACTTAAATTAATACTGTCCCCTAGTATGAAATTCTTTTTTATTTCCATTAATTTTATGACGCTCTTTTAATTTATTTTCAATATCAGATAAACTAATACCTTGATTATTCATTAAAACAAAGACATGATAAAATAAGTCGCTGATTTCCCCAATTAGCTCTTGTTTATCATCATTTTTAGCAGCAATGATCGTTTCACTAGCTTCTTCACCAACTTTTTTACAGATCTTATCAACTCCTTGATCTAATAGATAATTTGTATAAGATTTTTCAATTGGATGAACTTTTCGATCAGCTATCAATTTTTCTAAGCTATAAAAAATATTAGTATTATCATAAGGCATTACTTCATTGAAAAAACATGAATATGCCCCCGTATGACAGGCAGCCCCAATTTGTTCAACAAGAATTAATAAAGTGTCATAATCACAGTCAAGATACATTCCTTTGATATTTTGGTAATGACCTGATGTTTCTCCTTTATGCCATAACTGTTTTCGAGACCGAGAATAGAAACAAGTTTGTTTTGTTTCTAACATTTTTTGATAAGACTCTTCATTAACATATGCCAGCATCAAAACCTGATTAGTTTGATAATCTTGAACAATTGCTGGAATTAATTCCATTTTTTTAAAATCTGGTTGCATTACATTGCCCTCCTTACATTAATTCCCTGTTTTCTTAATTCATTTCTAACATCTTCTACTGTTGCTTCACCAAAATGAAATAATGAAGCGACCAAAGCCGCATCACAATTGGTTTGTTTAAAAACATCGACAATATCTTGAATACTGCCACAGCCCCCACTGGCAATTACTGGAATATCGACGACATCACAAACAGCATTGATCATATCGATATCATAACCGGCTTTAGTTCCATCAGCATCCATCGAAGTTAATAAAATTTCTCCGGCTCCTAATTGTCGGCATTTTTTTACCCATTCAATTAGATCAATCCCAGTATTTTCACGGCCTCCTTTAACATAGACATCATAACCGCCATCAGCTCTCTTTTTTGCATCGATGGCCACCACGACACATTGCACTCCAAATTCATCGGCAGCTTCTTTAATCAAAGATGGATTAGCAATAGCCGCGGAATTAATCGAAACTTTATCAGCGCCACAAGCTAGAATCGTTCTAAAATCATCTAAAGTTCGAATCCCACCACCGACAGCTAATGGAATTGATAATTCTTTGGCACCACGTTCGATTAAATCTTTAATAATATCTCTTTCTTCATAACTGGCAGTAATATCCAAAAATACTACTTCATCGGCACATTGTTGATCATAGCGTTTAGCTAATTCAATCGGATCTCCAACATCTTTTAACCCAACAAAGTTTATTCCCTTAACAACTTTACCATTTTTAATATCCAAACATGGAATTATCCGTTTTGTAAGCATGAAATGACCTCCTTTAAATCAACCTTACCTTCATAGTAAGCTTTCCCGACAATACAAGCATAATAATTTTTATTAGCTGCATCGATGATATTCTGTTGATTTTTGATGCCCCCAGAAACTACAAAATTGATTTTAGAAGTTTGCGCTATTTTTTCATACATTTCAAAATTAGGGCCTTGTAAAGTGCCATCTTTACTAATATCAGTCGCCACTATATATTTAATACCTAGATCCTCTAAATATTTAATAAATTCCAAATAAGGAACATTACTGGTTTCCAGCCAGCCTGATGTCGAAACAAAACCATCTTTGACATCGACTCCAACAACTATTTTTTCAGGACCATATTTATTTAACGCTGCTTTTAAAAATTCTGGATCATTAATTGCTGCAGTTCCTAAAATAACTCGATCAATTTTAACTTCATCTAAATATAAAGAAACTGTCGCCATTGTTCGAATACCGCCACCAAGTTCAATTTGCATCTTAGTATTTTCTTTGATCTTTTTTATCGTCTCTAAATTAACACATTTACCATCTTTCGCCCCATCTAAATCAACTACATGTAATAACTTAGCTCCCATTGATTCAAATTGTTTTGCTAATAGCTCGGGCTGTTGACTATATACTGTTTTTTGCTGATAGTCACCTTTATACAATCGAACTGCTTGACCATCTTTTAAATCGATTGCTGGAATAACTAACATTTGATCATCTCCTTAAAAGCTAATAATATTTGTTGTCCCACGGCCCCACTTTTTTCAGGGTGGAACTGACAGCCAATCACGTTATCCTTAGCCGCAATAGCCGTAATGTTGGCTTTACCATAGTCAGTATAAGCAATCAGCTGTTTATCAGGACATTTGGCCATATATGAATGAACAAAATAAACATCATCATTTTCATGAATATTTTTTAAAATTGGATGGTCGTGGTTGAAATGCAACTGATTCCAGCCCATATGGGGCACTTTTTCGTCAATATCCATGAACACAACTTCACCATCTAAAAAACCTAATCCAGCAGTTTCTTGAACTTCATAACCTTTTTGAAATAAAATCTGCATTCCTAAACAAATACCTAAAATTGGGACTCCAGCTTCTTTTCTTGCAGTTAAAATGCCAATTAAATCATATTTTTTTAAATTATTCATCGCTACTGGAAAAGCTCCAACCCCTGGTAAAACAATCGCATCAGCCTGTTTAATAATTTCATGATCACGAGATACGATTGCCTCTAGTCCAATTCGTTTTAACGCTGAAGTAACACTGCTTAAATTTCCGATATTATAATCAATGATTACTACCATTTAAATTCCTCCTTATAATACTCCTTTTGAAGAAACAATTTTATCAGGATTAGTTTCATCAATACTTACGGCCTCTTTTAAAGCTCGTCCTAGACTTTTAAAAATGGCCTCAACAATATGATGATTATTTAAACCATAATGTTGATTTATATGTAATGTCATCATGGAATTAAAAGCAAAAGCTCTAAAAAATTCAACTGCCATTTCAGTTTCAAACGTCCCGATTCGTTCGCAGGTTAAATTAACATTAAAAACTAGATAAGGACGATTAGACAAGTCTAAATTTGTAGAAACTAAAGTTTCATCCATCGGAATAGTAAAAGCCCCGTAACGTTTTATTCCTTTTTTATCACCTAAAGCTTCTTTTAAACAAGTACCTAAAACGATTCCTAAATCTTCAATTGTATGATGAGTATCAACATTTAAATCACCTTGACATTTTACTACTAAATCAAAATTACTATGAAAAGCTAATAGCGTTAACATGTGATCTAAAAAACCAATCCCAGTATCAATTTCACTTTGACCATTTCCATCAAGATTTAGATCCACTAAAATCTTAGTTTCTAAAGTAGATCGTTCAATATGACTAGTTCTCATCTCCATCCTCCTCAAAGCGCACAGCAATCGAATTGGCATGTCCATCTAATCCTTCACTTTTAGCAAAAGTCATGACATCATCCTTAAATTCAGCCAAAATATTTTTAGGATAATAACTATAAGATGAGTACTTAACAAAATCATAAACTCCTAAAGATGAATAAAACTTCGCCGTTCCTCCAGTTGGTAAAACATGGTTAGTTCCACTCATATAATCACCTAATGGTTCTGGTGAATATTCACCTAAAAAGATTGATCCGGCATTTTTGATTTTTGGAAGATAATTAATTGGATTATCAACTAATACTTCTAAATGCTCAGGTGCCAAGTAGTTAGAAACTTCAAAAGCCTGATCTAGATTATCAACAATAATCGCCCCACCATAATTAGTTAAAGAACTTTCAATAATTTCTTTTCGAGATAAATATCCCATTTGTCTAACTAATTCTTTATTAACTTCTTCAACTAATTCTTGGCTGGTAGTTACCAACATCGCACTAGCTAATTTATCATGTTCAGCCTGAGAAATTAAATCAGCTGCAATATATTTACTGTTAGCTTTTTTATCTGCAATAATTAAAACTTCACTTGGTCCCGCTACCATATCAATATCCACTAAACCATAACTAAACTTTTTAGCTGTGGCTACATAAATATTACCTGGTCCAACAATTTTATCTGCTTTTTTTATTGTTTTAGTACCATGGGCCATCACTGCTACCCCTTGAGCTCCACCAAACTTATAGATGGTATCAACACCGCTAATTTTAGCCGCAGCTATAATAACCGGATTAACTTTTCCATCGGCTTTTACTGGTGTAATAATTACTAAATCTTTAACACCAGCTAATTTTGCAGGAACGGCATTCATTAATACCGTTGAAGGATAGCTGGCAGTCCCACCAGGAACATAAAGAGCAACTCTTTCAATTGGACGAACCATCTGCCCCATAATAACCCCATTATCTTTAAATAACGACCATGATTTATCAATTTGATTTTTATGAAACTCGATGATTTGGTCTTTAGTTCGCTGTAAGATCCGTAAATAATCAGCATCTACTTCTTGTAAAGCTGCTTCTTTTTCAGCTTCACTAACGATTAAGTCACTTTCATCATTTATTTGATAACCATCAAATTTTAAACAATATTCAAATAAAGCTTCATTACCGCGACTATTAATATCCTCAATGATTTTTAATACTGCTTCATTAACTTCTTTACTGACACTTTCCTTACGGTTATCTAATTTAGCGGCAACATTTTCTAAATTACCCTTATAATCAATTATTTTTAACATTCTTTCTCCTCCGTAACTGCTTCTAATTTATTAATCAAATCAATTATTTCATCTTTTTTAAACTTAAAGCTTACTTTATTAGCAATTAATCTAGTTGAAACATCACTAACTTTTTCAATTACTTCCAGACCATTAGCCCTTAAAGTTGATCCCGTTTCTACAATATCAACAATAGCATCACTAATTCCAACGATCGGACCTAATTCAACTGATCCCTCTAACTTAATAATTTCAACATCTTCTTGTTTACTTTCAAAATAACTTTTAGCAACCTTTGGATACTTGCTGGCAATTCTTTTACGACGAACAAACTTTTTATTTCGATATTCAGGATATGCGGCAACCGCAAAATAACACTTACCTATATTTAAATCTAATAATTCATAATAATCCTCAAAATCACTATCATCTAATGTATCTTTACCCACAAAACCAATATCAACGATTCCATGTTCCAAAAACGTAACTACATCATTAGCTTTTCCGAAAATCATCTGAATCCCATCTTTAGTAGTAATCAATAATTCCCGGTCTTTATTAAAAATTGGTTCCATGTCAAATCCAGCCTGATGGAGTAATTTACATACTTGTTTTTCTATTCGACCTTTAGTAATGGCAATTTTAATCATTATTCTCGTCCTCCTTATCTAATGCTTTTAAAATATGATTCATGTGATAACAAAAACCAATAGCACTGACATTTTTATTAAAACGAGGTAATAAATCATCATAGCGTCCTCCAGAAATAATTGGCTGCGCGCTAGTATCACAATAACCTTTGATCATTAATCCCGTATAATATTTCATACTTGGCACCATGCCTAAATCAAAAATAATTTTATCTTTACTATCTAGGGTGTTATAGACTTCTTTTAAATTTTGCATTGCTTCAATTAAAATTGGATCACTGATATTTTCAATAGCCTCATTTAATAACCTTATATCACCAAAAGCAACTGGAAGTTTTAATAATAGACTATTTAAACTATCACTAAAATTATTTTGAGCAACAAATCTTTTCATACCACTAATATTACGATATTTTAATATTTCCGTTAATTCTTCAGCTTTATCCTTTACCAGATAACAAATTCGGTTAAAAAACTGAGCTGAACCTATTTCAATTAAAATATTTTTTAATCCTAAATGTGGTAATGACTCTTGAATCATCATTAAACATTCCTGATCACCAGCTAAACCTGGTTTGTTGATCAATTCGACCCCACCTTGGAAAAACTCGCTGGAACGACCTTTATGCATGATTTCCTTACGATAGACTTTACCAAAATAACAATAACGAGCTTCTTCATTATCGAAATTATTCGTCGAATAAAATCGCGCTAATGGAATCGTAAAATCGCATCGCATAGCAACATTTTTTCCTTCATGATTAATGTATTGAAACATTTTTTCTTGATCAAAGCCACAATCAAGCTGCGTATATAAATCTACGTATTCAAACGATGGCATCAACACTTCCTGATAATTATTTTTTGAAAAAATGGTTCTCAAACTATTTTCAATTTCTCTTAACTTGGCGACATTTGTAATAATCGCATCGATACTTTCTTCAGGTATCAGATACTTAAATTTCTCCATTTTAGTTCCCCCTTTAGTTATAAAAAAACGAGTCATTTACTAATGACTCGTCTTACTTCAAATTGTCATTAGATACACCCAATTAATATAAATACTAACACAAAATGGGTTGTATCATTTGATGATAAAACCCTAGGCTATCCAATGATGGTGATGTAATTGTTTCATATTTAAACTTGTCATAACTATCACCTCTTAATGTATACAATATATCATAGATAAGTTAAAATTAAAAGAAAAAATGATAATATTTTCTTATTTAATTTTATTATCTAGTTATCTGTAACATGGGTTATTGCAATAATAATCGATAAATACGGTGGTTTTTAATTTATGTTAATAATTTTTTATATTTATAATATGTTTTTCTTAAAAGATTTATTTATTATCAAATTAAGAGTATTATATTGAATATAAATAAAGGAGGACAATTTAAATGACTAAACCTGCTGAAGTTAAAACAGATTATATTACTAGAGTATTAAATCAGGTTAAAGAAAAAAATGCTGATCAACCAGAATTCATTCAAGCGGTTGAAGAAGTATTAGAAAGTTTAAGACCAGTAATTGAAGCTCATCCAGAGTATGAAAAACAAGCTATCTTAGAAAGATTAGTTGAACCAGAAAGAACTATTATGTTTAAAGTACCATGGATGGATGATAACGGTCAAGTTCACGTTAATCGTGGATACCGTGTTCAATTCTCAAGTGCTATTGGACCTTACAAAGGTGGTTTAAGATTACATCCAAGTGTTAACTTAGGAATTATAAAATTCTTAGGATTTGAACAAATCTTCAAAAACTCATTAACAACTTTACCAATCGGTGGTGGTAAAGGTGGTTCTGACTTTGATCCACAAGGTAAATCAGATAACGAAATCATGCGTTTCTGTCAAAGCTTTATGACTGAATTATATCGTCATATCGGACCAGATGTTGACGTACCTGCTGGAGATATCGGAACTGGTGCTCGTGAAATCGGATATATGTACGGTCAATATCGTCGAATTCGTGGGGCTTTTGAAAATGGTGTCTTAACTGGTAAACCATTACCATATGGTGGAAGTTTGATTAGACCTGAAGCTACTGGATTTGGTGCTTGCTACTACGGAAACGAAGTATTAAAACACTTCAATGACACTTATGAAGGAAAAACTATTGCATGTTCTGGATACGGAAACGTTGCTTGGGGTGTATGTATCAAAGCCCGTGACTTAGGAGCTAAAGTTGTTTCTATTTCTGGACGTGATGGATATGTATATGATCCTGAAGGAATCACTACTGATGAAAAAATTGATTTCTTATTAAAAATCCGTGAATCTAATGATGTTAAATTAAAAGATTATGCTGAAAAATTCGGATGTGAATTCCATCCAGGTGAAAAACCTTGGGGATTAAAAGTAGATATGGCTTTCCCATGTGCTACTCAAAACGAAATCGGATTAGAAGAAGCAAAACAATTAATCGCTAATGGTGTTAAGTACATTATTGAAGGTGCTAATATGCCAACTACTCCAGAAGCTATGGAATATTTCATCAACAACGGTGGTACTTTAGGTCCTGCAAAAGCTGCTAACGCTGGTGGGGTAGCCGTTTCTGCCTTAGAAATGTCTCAAAACTCTATGCGTTATAGCTGGACTGCTGAAGAAGTTGATGCTAAATTAAAAGAAATCATGAAAAACATCCATGATAATTCAAAAGCTGCAGCTGAAAAATACGGTTTAGGATATGATTTAGTTAAAGGTGCTAATATCGCTGGATTTGAAAAAGTTGTTGCAGCAATGATTTCTCAAGGAATTTATTAATCATTATCAAAAAAGCGTTATTCTATTTAAGAACAACGCTTTTTTTATACTCTTCAATTGCCTGATTTAACTCTTGATAAAAAGAATTGGCATCTTTTAAATATAGCATCGATTTATTTTTATGTTGTAACTTAAGCCGATGCTTACTAACTAATTCAATTTCTTTAATATCTTTAAAATCAACAATAGCTGGTAAAATTCCAATTCCTTTAAATTCATAAACCAAAACAAAGTCTTTATCAATTTTCATATTATAACGAGCTGATAAAATTATTATGATCGTTAATGATAAAATCACGCCAATAATTACTTTTGTCATATTGTTGTTCATTGCAAAATAAAGGCAAGCAATGACGATTGCAATGAAAAAAACAATAGTAAAGATAAACATTCTATACTCTTTATATTTCATCATATCACCCCTTAAACACAAGAAACAGTATAACATAATCAATCAAAAAAACAAAGCAAACAACCAAATATAAATATCATTAATATATGCATTAATTAGGCTTTATAACGCCTATACGATTAATAATTTAAATTTAGTATAAAATATTCTATTTTCAGTTATTGGCCCTATAAACGTTTTTTACGCCCAATGCAAACAGCTAATAAAGTATTTAGTTATCTTCTTATTTTTTTAAGACACTTATACATCTGTTCATTAGATGATTTATCTTTTTTCAAAATATTTTTTAACTTATCAATTGTTTTCTCCCGTATACCTTTTTCCTCTTTTTGATATTTTTCTAAGGAAATATGACTGTTCTTTTCTAAATCATCTAAAATTAAAACAATTTCATCATCCGTCAACACAAGTTCATCATCTTCTTGCAATTCATTCATCTTCTCAGTGAAATTGCTATTTTCAGACTCTTGAATTTTTCGATCAATAACTTTATCAATATAATCATTAAGATCATTTTTAAAATTTTCTAATGATTGTATTGTATTAAGATCACCATTATCAATCGCTAAAGTTTCTGTGAAATAGCTTTCTTCTTTTTTAGATTTAAATTTAAGATATAAATCATAATCCAAACAATCAAGTAATTTTTTTATGTCATCATTATTAATATTTTTCTTTAAATTAAGTAAATTATATAAATTTTGTCTAGTCATGTTTAGTCTTTTAGCCAAATCATTCATACTGTAGTCACTTTTTTTAATTAACATTCTTAAATTTTCTTGAATATCTTGATTATTATTATATTTAAATTCCATTTTGATGCCTCCATGTAAATTATTTTCTTTACATAAAGTATATCATTTTAATATACACATGTAAAGAATTTAATTTACAAAAAACATATAAAAAAAGACATCTATCAAACGATAGATGTCATGAATTTATGTTTAGTTTCATGGTGGTTCCGGCCGGAATCGAACCAGCGACACGAGGATTTTCAGTCCTCTGCTCTACCGACTGAGCTACGGAACCATATGGCGGTCTGGACGGGACTCGAACCCGCGACCTCCGCCGTGACAGGGCGGCATTCTAACCAACTGAACTACCAGACCTTTTTGGTTGCGGGAGAAGGATTTGAACCTACGACCTTCGGGTTATGAGCCCGACGAGCTACCAGACTGCTCCATCCCGCGATATTCTTTTTTAATAAATGGCGAGGGATGAGGGATTCGAACCCCCGCGGGACGTTAATCCCCTGTCGGTTTTCAAGACCGATCCCTTCAGCCGGACTTGGGTAATCCCTCGCATTATTTTTGGTGGACCCTGTTGGACTCGAACCAACGACCGATCGGTTATGAGCCGATAGCTCTAACCAGCTGAGCTAAGGGTCCTTGTTCTTTCTTTATTAGGGTTCCTCTATTTAATTGGTAGCGGGGAAGGGATTCGAACCCCCGACCCACCGGGTATGAACCGATTGCTCTAGCCAACTGAG
Source organism: uncultured Thomasclavelia sp. (assembly GCF_944324745.1). Lineage (GTDB taxonomy): Bacteria > Bacillota_I > Bacilli_A > Erysipelotrichales > Coprobacillaceae > Thomasclavelia. The sequence continues at coordinate 40,363 of NZ_CALUXO010000044.1, forward strand.
CTACCCCGCCGTAATCAACTACAGCAACGCTATAATTATTTCTTTTTATTGGTGGAGCCTAGCGGGATCGAACCGCTGACCCCCTGCGTGCAAAGCAGGTGCTCTCCCAGCTGAGCTAAGGCCCCTTTTTAAATGGTCGGGAAGACAGGATTTGAACCTGCGACCCCCTGGTCCCAAACCAGGTGCACTACCAAGCTGTGCTACTTCCCGAAAATGGCGCGCTAGGCAGGAATCGAACCCACAACCTCTTGATCCGTAGTCAAGCACTCTATCCAGTTGAGCTACTAGCGCAATTTAATTTTTAAATGGTGCCCAGGGCCGGAATCGAACCGGCACGGATTTTAAAGGTCCGCAGGATTTTAAGTCCTGTGCGTCTACCAGTTTCGCCACCTGGGCAACATTCCTTGGAGGTTCCAACCGGACTCGAACCGATGATAACAGAGTTGCAGTCTGTTGCCTTACCAACTTGGCCATGGAACCGAATTTTTTATTTCTTTTTGTTTTTTTTGTTTTTGCTTCCTCGTCGGACTGCTTTTTTATTATATGTTATCCTTGCGAAAATTGCAAGCCTTTTTTACAAAAAAATTATTATCTTTTTATTGAAAATTAACAAAATTGCAATTTTTCCTTATTATTACTACATTTTTTTAATTATAAAAAATTAAAAAAAGTTTGAGTTTTTATCCTCAAACTTAATTATTTAGCCTTAACTTTAGTCCATCTTGAATTATACATCTCTTTTACCGCATTATCTTGATAAGAAAAAATCTCATCATTAGTATCAGTTCTAATAGCATACGCACTAATTCCGGCAAAATCTTCTTGTCTAGCTTTATCAGCTGCATTGACATTAGCCGTTAGATACCCAACCTCAACAGTATTACGATAAGATATTTCATCTGATATCATAAAATTAATAAATTGATTAGCTAATTCTACTTGCGTACAGTATTTAGAGATGACAAAACCATCAAACCAGACATTAGTTCCTTCATCAGGCATATAGAAAGCCATATTTTCATTTTCCAGCATTACTGAGGCCGCGTCACCTGAATACATGATTGCCATTGCTTTGACCCCACTGATCATCGTATCGATCATTTCATCACCAACATAGACAGGATCCATTTCATTTCTTTGATCGATCAGCCATTGATATGCTTCATCAATCTCTTTTTCATCAGTACTATTCATTGAATAGCCTAAAGCCTTCAAAGCCACCATAAAACTATCACGCTCTGAATCATACATATATAATTGACCTTTATATTTAGTATTGCGTAAAATATCCCATCCCTGCTGTAAATCGGCTTCATCGATAACTGTCTTATCATATAAGATACCTACATTACCACAAAAATATGGAACCCAATAATCATTATTAGGGTCAAATGATTGTCCTAAAATTCCTTGATTAATATTATCCATATTAGTAATAATATCTTTATCAATCTTTTGTAACTGATCTTCACGAATCAAACGTTCAATCATATATTCTGATGGAACCATAATATCATAGGAATTTCCGCTCATATATTTTGTATACATAATTTCATTTGAATCGAAAGTTTCATAGACAATTCGACAATCATATTCTTCTTCAAATTCATCTAAAACCGTTTTATCAATATACTCACCCCAATTATAAACTTTTAGGGTTCTTTTAGTATTTCCTGCTGAAATTGACCAGCCAACTGCAAAAATTAGACAGCAAGCCACGATTACCTTAACAGCTTTACTGCGAGTGATCTTCTTAGTAAAATTTGGAAATATTTTAGGAATTACAGTTCCAACCACCACAAACATCAAAACAAAAACTAAAATAATCGTTGCCAGTGCATAAATACTTGGATTAGTTCGTTTTGACATGTTGTAAATTACAATTGAAATATTTTCAATTCCATTTCCACTGACAAAATATGAAATAATAAAGTCATCAAATGACATGGTAAAAGCTAACAGTGCTCCAGAGATTATTCCAGGTTTAATTTGCGGTAATATTACTTTCATTAAAGCTTGAAAAGGAGTAGCTCCTAAATCCATAGCTGCATCAGCTAAATTAACATCCAGCTGGCGTACTTTAGGTAAAACGTTAGTAATAACAAACGGTGCACAAAATGCTATATGTGCTAATAACAACGTTAAATAACCTTTTTCAATTTTAATAAATGAAAATAATAACATTAATGAAATTCCCGTAACAATATCCGGATTCATAATTGGTAAATTATTAATCTGTAAAATCAGTTTTCTTAAAAATGGACGTGAATTAGAAATACCAATTGCTGTAATAGTTCCCAAAATCGTCGAAATCACTGTTGATAAAACAGCAATACTAACTGAAATAATAATCGCATCGATCATTTGCTGATTATTGATCAATTCAACATACCATCTAATCGAAAAACCGCTCCAGCTAGATAATGACTTAGAATCATTAAACGAAAAGATAGCCATTATTACTAATGGTAAATATAAAAATGCTAACGTTAAGCCGATACCAAGCGATCCTTTAATCCTTTTTAGTCTTTTCACGTTTAGTTTCCTCCTGATATCCAGCATATTTTTCAAAACGATTGATTAATCCCATCGAAACAATAACTAAAACAGCTAAAATCAAAGACACAGCACTACCAAAATGCCAATCACCAACATTTATAAATTGTTGTTCAATAAAATTACCGATCAATGAATACTGACCACCACCTAATAATTTAGGAATAACAAATGATGAAATTGATGGTAAAAAGACCATCGTAATTCCCGTTAAGACACCACCTAAAGATAGACGGAAAGTAATTTTCCAAAAGGTAGTTACCGGATTAGCTCCCAAATCATTACTGGCTTCGATTAACGATTTATCCATTTTAGTTAATGATGTATGGATTGGTAAAATCATAAATGGTAGAAAATCATACACCATTCCTAATACAACTGCAAAATCAGTATATAACAAACTAACTTCACCAAAACCAAATAACTGTACAAAATTACTAATAACTCCTTTACTGCTTAATATGTTTATCCAGGCATATGTACGCATCAACATATTGATCCAGGTCGGAAAAGTTATTAACAAAATTAAAATTGTCTGGGTCTTTTCACGACACTTAGAAATTGCATAAGCCACTGGATAACCAATCAATAAACATAAAACTGTAGTTATCAGTCCTAAAATAAATGATTTAATTAATACTGAAATAAAAATTGGATCGAAAAATTTAATAAAATTATCCAAAGTAAATTTAAAAGTAACAATATTATTACCTTTAGCCATAAAAGCGTAGATCATAATTAAAAACATTGGTACAACTGTTAAAACAAACAGCCAAAAACAATATGGACCAACTAATTTACGAAAATGTTTCATTAATAAGTACCCATTTTTTCCATGACATGAATATCTTCAGGCCAGAAATCTAAATTAACTTCTTTTCCCACTTCAGATAAATCGGTTGTATGTACCATATAATTACGATCTTTTGTTTCTACAATTATTTCATAATGTACCCCTTTGAAGACAATTGACCTAACAATTCCAGCTATTTTACCTTTCCCTACTTCAACGATATCTAAATCTTCAGGACGTAAAACAATATCAACATCTTGTCCTTCATCAAATCCTTTATCAACACATTCAAACTCTTGATTATCAAATGAAACTAAATAATCTTTGACAAAAGTCCCCTCAATAATATTCGAATCACCAATAAATTGCGCAACAAACCGGTTTTCAGGTTCATTATAAATATCAATTGGAGTCCCTATCTGTTGAATCTGTCCCTCATTCATAACGACGATCGTATCTGACATTGTCAATGCTTCTTCTTGATCATGAGTAACATAAACAAAGGTAATTCCTACTTCTTGTTGAATATTTTTAAGTTCAATCTGCATGGCTTTTCGAAGCTTTAAATCCAACGCTCCTAATGGCTCATCTAAAAGTAAAACCTTAGGTTCATTAACAAGAGCTCGTGCAATAGCAACCCGTTGTTGTTGACCACCTGACAACTGATTAATATTACGAGTCCCAAAGCCTTCAAGCCCTACCAGCTTTAGCATTCTTTCTACTTTATGTTTAATCGTATCTTTATCCATTTTTTTGATTTTTAAACCAAAAGCAATATTATCAAAAACATTCATATGTGGAAATAATGCATATTTTTGAAATACTGTATTTAATTCTCGTTTATAAGGTGGTAAAGTGCTGATATCTTGTCCATCAAATAAAACACGACCACCGTTAGCCTCTTCGAAACCACCCATAATTCGCAAAGTTGTTGTTTTACCACAACCACTAGGACCTAACAAAGTTACAAATTCTTTCTCATTGATGTCTAAGTGAATTCCCTTTAACACCACTTGACCATTATACTCTTTTGTCAAGTTATCTAACTCAATTAACTTTCCCATATTCTCTCCTTTTAAAATAATGGTGGTGTTGTTACCCAAATAACTTTAGCTTTTGCTTCACCAGGATTAACTAAATAATGAGCTACTTGCCCTCTTAAATAAAAAGTTTCTCCCTTTTTTATTGCAAATTCTTTTTCACCACATACTAATTTAATTCTTCCTTGTACTACAAAACCAAATTCTTCACCCTCATGAGGATCAATCGTCATCGAGTGTCCCCCTTTTTCAAGTTCAATTAAGATTGGTTCCATCTCATTCTTTTGAGCATTAGGAATAATATAGCTGATCTTATATTCATCTTGAATATTTTCAAAAAAATCGTTCTTTTTAAAAACAATTTGTTCTTCTTCTTTCTCACTGAAAAACTCTTGGAGATTAGTTCCTAATGCTTCTAAAATATCTTCTAATGTTGCAACCGAAGGTGATGTCAAATCACGTTCTAGCTGTGACAAAAAACCTTTTGTCAGCTCACTGCGATTTGCCAGATCTTCTAATGTCAATCCATTAGCCTGCCTTAATCTTTTTACTTTACTGCCAATATCCATAAAACACCTCCATTAGATTTCATACCTACCCTATTATAATGAATATTGTCAATAATTCAACAATATTTAACAATTTGTTTAATATATCATACAAAAACTTGTTTATAATACTAAATTAATTATTTAATATTATTATCACAAAACATATACAAAATACCTCATAGTCATTATAATAAAAGAAAAAAGGAGTGGAACAATGGCTAAAATAAAAAAGACTCTTGGTGATATCAATAGTCCTCAATGTCAAAAACTGATGCATTTGATTGAAAGTCAAAATCAAATAACGCTGGCAAATTGGGCAATTGATTATGCTACTAATAATTACCTGCCAATTTATCAAAAATCTTATAACGAAGCTATAATGAATCAATGTTTAATCTGTAAAAAGGCTATTAATGATAAAAATCAGCTAAAGCCAGCCAAAGAAGCCATTAAACAAATTAGAAACCTGGCTAAAGAATTTACCAGTCAACCAGAAATCGAAGCATCAATTAAAGCTATAGCTACTGCTTGTGCTACTATTGTAACCCCAAGCAATGCTTTAGGATTTTTATTTTATGGAAACGCCGCTTTGGCCTACGATACTTTAGGATTAAAAGCTACTGATGAAGAATATGCCATTTTTAGTCAACAACAGCTGCAAAAAGCTTTAGATTTATTAAAAAAGATTGCAATTCAAAACGAAAAGAATCCAGTAAAAATAAAATGGAACTGTTAAAAAAAGCACCAGCTCTTTGCTGGTGCATTATTTTTCTAATTTTTCTCTTCTTTTTGAAGATTCAATAAATAACTCTTTTAACCGCTTTTCATCATCTGTCTGTAAAGCTTGCTTAATTAAATCAAGTTGTTGTTCAAAATAATCAATCGATTCCAATAAATACTGTTTATTTTTAAAAAATAACTCTGACCATAAATCCTCATTAATATTGGCAATTCTAGTTAAATCGCGAAAAGAATCACCAATATACTTACCAGTATCGTATTTTTGCTGATCACTATTGATCAAAGCCACTGCAATTGCATGAGGCAATTGCGAAGTAAAAGAAATAATTTCATCATGAGCTTTAGGAGAAACAATTTTTACACTCTTGAATCCTAAAGTTCCAACAAAATCTTCCATAAACTTAATTGACTCTTTTTTATTTAATGGATGTTCAATCAAAATATAATTAGCATTTTTAAATACTTCCTTGCTGGCATATTCATACCCTTTTTTCTCTCTACCAGCCATTGGATGTCCACTAACTAATTCAACATCATCATCAATTAATTTAAAAGCTTCTTCTAAAAAATATGATTTAATTCCAGTAGCATCAGTAATAATACTACCCTTTTTAAACTGATTTTCCTTAATAAAATCTAATACCAATGAAGGATATAAGCAAATAATCGTCAGATCACATTCTGGAATAATTTCATGACCATCCGTATACCCTTCAATTATTGTTCCATCATCTTTAGCCATCTGGAGCGTTGTATGACTAATATCAATTCCATACACCTGATGATTTTGTCCTTTTAATGCTTTAGCAAAACTACCACCAACAACTCCTAAACCTACAATTGCAATTTTCATTTATCTTCTCCTAAACAAACCATAGAATTACAAAAGAAACTAGACCAATGATTAAAACTGCAAAACAATAACGAGCAAACAATCCCCATAACGATGGTTTATCTTTGTAAAATATGTAGAAAGATAAGACAATCAATAAACTAGTAATTAATCCATGTCCGATAATGAAAGCAATTTGCTGTGAAAAGAAATTCATAAAAAGTGGAATAACTAATAAACTCGGTACTAAAAAATCAACCACTAAAATTAAAATTGATTTCCAATCTGTCTGGATCCATTTGAAATTAAAATTTTCTTTAAATTCCTGGAATTTAGTTTTCTTAACCGGCTGTTTTTTTGAAAACTGAAATTCATTTTTTTGCCGTTCTATTTGTCGTTTATATCTAGCCATTTTTACCCTCTTGTATTTTTCTATTGTGTTCTTCTAACATTTTTAATTTATAATCTAATAATGATTTTGTTAAATCAACATAATAATCATGTGGATATTCTAATCTAAAAATTTCATCCCATAAACGATGTCTTTCTTTTTTAGCATATTCACGAATTTCATCAACAGTATATTCGGGATAGACGCACTTACCATCGATAAAAATTGGTACTTGTAATTCTTCAACAGTATATGTATTAGCTGTAATTGTTTTAAATTTCCAAATATTAGATTGATGATAAATTGTTAGATCTTTATTATTATCAATCACTTCATCATGGAAAGCAATAACATCGGCAATTGCTTTTCCAGTCTCATTTTCAAATAAACGATAAACCCGTTTGTAACCAGGATTAGTAATTTTTTCAGTATTTTCTGAAATTTTAATTTTAGGAATAATCTGATTATCTTTTTCTAATGCAACTAATTTATAAACACCACCAAAAACTGGTGAACTTTGAGAAACAATTAGATTTTCACCTACGCCAAAAGCATCTATTTGCGCTCCTTGATCTAATAAAGAACGAATTAGATATTCATCTAAAGCATTAGATGCCGTAATCGTTGTATCTTTTAAACCAGCAACATCCAACATCATACGAGCCCGTTTAGAAAGATAGGCAATATCACCACTATCTAACCGAATTCCTTTTAATTTTTTACCCATTGGTGCCAAGACTTCTTCAGCAACTCTGATAGCATTAGGAACCCCACTTTTTAAAGTATCATATGTATCAACTAATAAAACACAATCATCAGGATATGTTAAGGCATAGGTTTTAAAAGCTTCAAACTCACTATCAAATGATTGAACAAACGAATGCGCCATCGTTCCTAAAACGGGAATCCCAAACATCAAACCAGCTGATACTGTAGCGCTACCAGCTACACCACCAATATAAGCTGCCCGGGCACCATAAGTAGCACTATCATAACCTTGAGCCCGACGAGCCCCAAATTCCATTACCGGTCTACCTTTAGCTTCTCTAACAATTCGATGAGCTTTAGTTGCAATTAAAGATTGATGATTGATCGTTACTAATAGTAAGGTTTCAATCAATTGAGCTTCAATAAATTTAGCTCTAATTGTAATTAATGGTTCATTAGGAAATACAGGTGTTCCTTCTTTGACAGCATAAATTGAACCAGTAAATTTAAAATTTCTTAAATAATCAAAGAAATCTTCATCAAACTTATTCAGTGAACGGAGATAAGCAATATCTCCTTCACTGAAATGTAAATTTTTAACGCATTCTATCAATTGTTGCAAACCAGCAAAAATTGAAAAACCGCCATTATCCGGATTTTTACGATAATACATATCAAAATAAACATATTCGTCTTTAGTTCCTTGTTTAAAATAATTATATGACATTGTTAATTCATACAAGTCCATTACTAACGTTAAATTACGTTCACTACCTGCACAATAATCCATCTTTATAATTCCTCCAATATTTATTCTAATAATAAACTCTTTCTAGGTAAAAATCCAGTTATTTTAGAAATATAGTTCATATGATTGCCGTGGTTGTGGTGGCATTGGTGGTTTTACCGGTGGTATCTTTTCAAATAAAACCGGAATTAATAATTGTTGTCCCGGATAGATCATCAATTTATCATTTAGATTATTGATGTCTTTGATATAGTCAACTCTGGTATTAAAACGTCTGGCAATAGCATATACATTATCACCACGATTTACCGTATATAAAAAGATATCACCTACTTTTGGGGCCACGATAGGTGCTGGCCGACGATCAAATAAATTATCCATGTAATCTTCGTACATGTTCATCCCTCCTACTTTAACCTATTCAATCACCCAAAAAATAACTAGGCAAAAAAACAGACCGAAGTCTGTTTATCTAGCTAACTTATTTAAAGCATCTTTTGCCGCCTGTTGTTCCGCCCGTTTCTTTGAAGAACCGACACCAGTTCCTAAAACCATATCATCCATCTTAACCGCCATTTCAAAAACAGGGTTGTTTGATGGTCCACTAGCGGAAATTAAATCATATGTAACTGTTTTACGCTGATCAGCTTGGATCAATTCCTGAAGTTTAGTTTTAAAATCAGTAATATTATCATAATTTACATCATCAACATGTTTATAAATCGTAATATCTAGAATCTTTTCAACTACATCTGGTCCACAATCATGACACACTGCCCCAACAAATGCCTCAAAGATATCAGCTAGAACACTGTCACGGTCGCGGCCACCATTATTGATTTCTCCAGCTCCTAGATAAATTAAAGGTCCTAAATTTAACTCTCGAGCAAAACGAGCTAATGATTCTTCACGAACCAGCTTTGCTCTTAACTTTGTCAAGCGACCCTCAGGCATATCAGGATATAAATCAAATAAATGACGCGAAACATGATACTGCAAAACAGCATCTCCTAAAAACTCTAATCGTTCATAATCGTGCTTTTTAGTTTTATTTTCATTGGCATATGAGGGATGGGTAAATGCCTCTTTAAATAACTCTAAATGCTGATAGGGAACTTCAAGTTTATTTAAAAAATCTATTAATTCCACTTTATTTCAATCCTTCTTTCATTTTTTCCACCACATTGCTCGATACCATTTCAAAAGCTAAATGAATCGCATTTTCAAAAGCAATAGCATCACTAGCCCCATGAGCTTTAATGACCGGCTTTTCAAATCCCATCATCAAAGCACCACCAGCGGCTTTGGTATCAAATTTTACCATTAATTGTTTTAATGCCGGTTTAGCCAATAATGCACCAACTTTAGTACGTGATGAAGACATAAAACCATCTTTTAAACTTTTCATCAGTACTTTGGCCACACCTTCTAATGTTTTTAATGCTACGTTACCAGTAAAACCATCAGTAACAATAACATCAACATTACCATCTAAGACTTCTTTACCTTCAATATTACCCACAAAATTAATGTCAGACATTTTTTCTAACATTTGATAAGTTGTTTGATGAACTTCGTCACCTTTATGATGCTCACTTCCAATATTTAATAAACCAATTTTAGGATCAGCAATCTTACGAACATTTTTCGCATACACATTTCCCATGATTGCAAATGAAACTAATTGCTCAGGCGTGTTTTCAGCATTCGCTCCCACATCCAACATGGCCACTCCATGATCATTATATGTAGGCAGCATCGCCATTAAACAAGATTTTTCAATTCCTTCAATTCGTTTTAAAAATAACATAGCACAAGCATAATATGCACCTGTGTTACCGCATGATAAAACAGCGTCAACTTCATTTTTCCGTGCAAGCATCATGGTTTTAACCATGCTGGATTCTTTTTTACGACGAATCGCCAAAATATTTTCCGTCATTTCAAGTATCTCACGAGCATCAATCAAAACTACTTGAGGATGATCTTTAAGCGCCTGTAGCTCTTCAATTTTTCCAACTACATATAATTGATCGGTTTTATTTTTTTTTAAAAACGATAAGCAGGCATTAACCACAATTTCACTGCCTAAATCACCGCTCATCGCATCTATTCCTAATTTCATTTCTTTCACCTCATACTAGCTAACATTATAACATAATTTAATAAACCTCACCACCTAAACAATCATCATTATCAGTGAAGTTTATGACCATATTTTTAATCAATATATTTATTATTATTGCGTAATTGTTCTTCTATCTGTTCAATTAGTTTTAAATAAACAGGATCATTGCAGGGACTTTGCAATAATTCAATTGCGTCATCACGCGATACTTCTAGAATATTGGCATCTTGAAAAATATTTCCAATTTGAAAAACTGGCAAACCACTTTGCTGGCTCCCTAAAACATCGCCAGGGCCTCGCATCTTTAAATCATATAAAGAAACTTCAAAGCCATCATTACATTTAGTTAAAAATTCTAATCGTTCAATTGCCTCATCAGCAGTTGAATTGCTTAACAGAAAACAGTATCCTTGCTGATTACCACGACCAATGCGACCCCGTAACTGATGAATCTGACTCAATCCAAATCGTTCCGCATTATAAATAACCATCCAATTAGCATTGCTGACATCGACCCCAACTTCAATAACGGTTGTCGAAACTAAAATTTGAATTTCGTTATTTTTAAATTGCATCATTACCTGATCTTTAGTTTCATCGTCCATTTGACCATGTAATAAACCAATTTGATATTTATCTTTAAAATATTTTTTCATGCCCTGATAAATGCTCGTGGCATCACGGCTGGATATAGCTTCACTTTCACTAACTAAAGGGCAAACTACATAACATTGACCACCACTAGCTAAATAATCCAACAAATCTTTTAAGATTGGTTTCATACTTAATGATTTCACCAGTCTGGTAATTACCGGTTTACGCCCGGCTGGCATCGTTTTGATCGTCGATACATCCATATCACCATATAAACTGATTGCCAGAGTTCGAGGAATCGGAGTTGCCGACATGATCATAAAGTCAACTTGTTTACCTTTATCCTTTAGAGCTTTTCGCTGTTTCACTCCAAAACGATGCTGTTCATCAGTAATAACTAATCCTAATTTATTGTAATTAACTTTTTCTTGAAACAACGCATGAGTACCAATGACAATATCAATTTTACCTGATTCTAATTCCTGATAGATTTCCTGCTTTTTACCTGCCGACAAATGGCCTGTTAATAATGCCATTTTAATATTGGTTTTGTCAAATAGTTTTGTCAGTGATTGAAAATGCTGGGTAGCCAGAATTTCTGTCGGTGCCATCAAAGCACCCTGATATCCACTTAAATAATTGGCATATAAACCAATGGCACCAACTACCGTTTTACCACTACCAACATCGCCTTGGACAAAGCGATACATCACGGTTTCTTTTTGTAAATCATGTAAAATATCATGACTAGCTTTAATTTGATCTGCAGTTAATTTAAACGGTAAATTCTGAACAAATTCATTTAATTTTTGCTGATCAAAAATCTTTTTGATACCAATATTTTTATTTCGAGACAATTTGATATATTGCATCGTTAATTGAAATCTCAAAAATTCTTCATATTTTAAATACCGCAATGCTTCCTTAACATCTTGTTTACAACTAGGAAAATGAACCAAGTTCAAGGCTAATTCCTTATGAATCAAGTGATGTTTGATCATTAAACTAATCGGTACTTCATCTTGGATATGCCCTTGATAAAACTTTAAGGCCTTTTTTACGTAACCTTGAAATGATTTTTGGGTAATTCCCTCTTTCAAAGAATAAACCGGGCTAATTCCAGTTACTCCATTAAGTGGTTTTAGCTTAACATCACTAGCGGTAATACTTTTATTTTTCTTAGTGTATTTACCAATGATCGTCAATTTCATTCCCTGATACATGTTTTTTTTTAAAAAATGACGATTAAAAATCGTTACCCGATAGTTTTCATCATGATATAATACCATAAATGTCAGTCGTGAAAAACGTCCTTTATAAAATAATTTAGGTTCATCAATTAAAACACCTTCAATAATAACTTTTTCATTATCAACTAATGGTGTCTCTTCAATAATTTCATAACGATAAGGATAATGTAAAACCAAATCTCTAACTGAATATATTTCCATTTCATTTAATAAACGAACCCGATTTTCTGCTATTTTAATTTGTTTCAACAGTATTTCTTTAGACATATTATCACCACAAATAATTGTATATTATTTCTACTAAAATATCTAGGATAATAATTTCCATTTAATATTTACGATACCACATAAGAAAATCATCATCTTTTTATTAATACCATGCTATACTGGTAGTAAATAATATCATATAAGGAGAAAACTATGGAGCCAAAATTATTATTATTTGATGTTGATGGAACTTTAATAAGTTATGATGGAATTGTTCCTGATAGCTGTGTTAAAGCTTTAAAACAGGCAAAAGCTAATGGCCATTATGTTTTTGTTGTTACTGGAAGGACCAAAAACCGGGCTACCGTTGGCAATATTGATGTTAGTGGCATGATTTGTGGTAATGGGGCTTATATAGAAATTGATGGCAAAGTATTACAAGATAAAAGCTTATCATTGTCACAAATCAAAGAGATTACTGATTATTTAGAGCAACACAATCTTTGTTACTTTCTCGAAGGTAATGATGGATTATATGGATCCCATGATTTTGAAACTAGAGCGATCCCAGCTTATAAAAAATATGGAATCGAAAACCCTAATATTCGTGAACTGTATCCAATGATGACTTTTCCTGACAGTATGTACCAGGAGCATATTACTAAAGTTAATTATGTTTTAAATTCCTATCAAGACTATCTTGATTTTAAACAAAAATTTTCTAATTATCAATGTTTAACTTGGGGTGGCCAAGGAGAAGAAGCTTTATTTGGTGATTGTGGTTTACCAGGAATCGACAAGCAATTTGCCAGTTGATCGATTATCTAAAAATCGATAAAAGAAATATTTATGCTTTTGGTGATGCTGAAGTGGATATTCCCATGTTTAATATTGCTGGTACTAGTATTTGTGTTAACAGTGGTCGTCAATTAGCTAAAGAAGCAGCAGATTATGTTACTGATGATGTCTTAAATGATGGGATTTTTAAAGCTTTACAACATTTTAAACTGATTTAAAAGGACATTAGCTTCCTTTAAATCAGACTTTTTTTAGTTTCATTTTCTTACCATGAATCAGTATTTGTAGAAATTAGTACGATAATTAAATACCTGACTTATTTTAATCAAAATCATTTTTTATAATTATGATTGAATAGATGATTAAAGTGAAACTGAAGGTTTTTAAATATCTACTGATGATAAAAAAAACTTATCATCAAGATATCGATCTAATTTATTTTATCATTCCTTCTGAAATGGTTGGTCAAATAGAAGAATATGCATTAACGCACCATTTATTACTCACCAATTTAAAAAGATGTTCTGTAAGATTAATTTTAATGCTAATGCTAATTATTCTAAAGATCAATTATAGAACTATCTTTTATTGCCTTTGTCGACCATCATTCAATGCATGGTAAATTAGTAAGTACTACCAACGCTTATTCAATTAGTTTGCCAATCAAAACCCAGAGTTAAAAATGATTGCTTATGAAATTCGGCGTAACACTAACAAAAACAATCCTCTCTATAATCAATATCGATCTTTAATTAAAAAAAGAGCTCATCGAGCTCTAAATAAAAAAATGAAGTCACTTAATAAAATTGGTTTAAAATAGGATAAATTATTGAAAGGAAAAATTTGTGACTTCATTTTCCTATGTCATCTTTGACAAAAACAATATATCGATAATTTATTAAAAGATGTTTTAAATTATATTAAAATAATATTAATAACTGCTGTTTCACCTCAAAAACGCTTCATACTAATACTTCATGACAATTCACTCATTCAAGAATAAAAACTCATATGCGCTTTTACCATCTATGATCATGTTCAAGATAATACTGAAATCCCATCATGATATTTTTTTCGTATTACAAGATCAAGATGTCATTTAGATAGCGAATATGCTAATTTTCACTTTTTTTAAATAAAAAGCCTCCTGGCAAATAGTACTTTAAAGGACTATCTGCTAGAAGGCCATCATATCAATTTGTCTTAATCACATATTAGTATTATTTTTATTTTTTACTAGATAATCTTTTTTTACTTTCATAAGTAATAACGATACTAGCACCAGTTATAAACAGAGCCATAGTGTATAATGCAAGATCATTATTATCCCCAGTAGCTACTGAAACATCAGCTTTGTTAGTTTCGCTTACTTGGGTACTACTATTTTCTTTATTAGCAGTATCATCACTACCACTAGGAGTCACTTCTCCAGTAGGATCATCTGGTTGATTAGGAGTAGTCTCCTCTCCTGGATTATCTGGATCAGTCACTTCTCCTCCTGGATTGTCTGGATCAGTTACTTCTCCTCCTGGATTATCTGGATCAGTTACTTCTCCTCCTGGGTTATCTGGATCAGTTACTTCTCCTGGTAATTCAACTGTAAAATCTGGAAGCCATAAGTTAGCACCAATTCGCATATTGTTTAAATATGTATTTAATTCACTTTGAACATCATCAACGACTACCATTGGTTCAAATCCAGTTCGAATATATGGAATATCAGGATAATCACTAGGATTTAATAATTGTCCACTAGCATCCTTACTGTTAATTTCTTTAAAGAATACTGAATCATGATAAGTAACATCAATCATATTTCCATTTACATCTCTTCGACGCCACAATGACCATCTTTCGTCAATGATTTTATCATTCATTGTACAATTTATATATGTAGATTTCGAAGAAATATTTTCATAATTAGGATGTTTTTTAGTGCTGTCATAATCTACAACAACCGAACTTCCATTAATAATTTCTGTTTTGTTATCAATTTCGTTTTGCCAAGGACGACCTAAGCTGATTTCTTTTAAACTTTCATCAGCTGTCAAAGTACAGTTATAGAATACTAATCCCTCTCCATCTTCAGTGTTTGGTGCTGTATAATAACCACTATCACGTCCTGGATAACTTGCCATATGTAATGTACAATCATTAAAGAACGCATCAGCTTTACCAAAAACAAAATCTACTGTACCTTCAATATAACAATCATCAAAATATACTCGATTTCCTGATCCATTAACATACAATGTATCTTGGCGACCGATAATACGACAATTGCTTAAAGCTACTCGATCAGCACCAGTATATAAAGCGACTGCCGGGGTTTGTCCACCTACTTCAGTTACAAATTCAATATTGTAACTATTTTCAATCGTAATATTTGTAGCTGTAAAATTTCTTCCGTTAGCAGTAACCAAAACCGTGGCGCAATCATTAGTTCCAACATCATATCCATCTTGAGGAATGAAATTACCCTCAGCATCAAAAGTGTTAGATGAATAATATCGATCTTTAATAATAACCTTACTTGGATCACCACTTAAAGATGTCAAAGTTACATTTGGCATATCAATCGTTACTTTTTCTTCATAAACCCCATTTTCTAAAGCAATAATTAATGGTGTTTGAGAAGAAGATGTTTCATTTGTCAAAGCTTCATTAATAGTTGCATAATCAGCATCTACACTTGATCCTACAACAACTGTATGACTGATTGAATCATCATAGCTAGTGTAATCAATAACAATGTTGTAAAGATAGCAACTTCCATCTCCTTCAAAAGTTAAAGGGATATATCTTGTCTCATCATTAGTAAAAGATGTTTCAAAGTTAACAGAAATTGGATTTCCATCAAAAGTGATATCTAAATCACCATTGTTATTGGCATTAACTGTAATATTGATTGAACTGCTATCAGCAGCTACTGGAATATATAAAGTAGTTCCACCGTTGATTTGAGTATCACCTTCACGGGGACCAAATTTACCTAAAGTAGCGTCAACATGAATACCATCATAATCTCCAGTATTTCCCTGTAAATTAGGTCTGGCTACTGCATTGTCATCAGTAAAATACCATGTTTTATCCTGAACATTCACTTCAGGTGTTTCTAAACCAGTATCACTGGCATAATCGATATTTAATGCATTTAAATATCCATTTTGGTTGATTTCAATCGTAACATATCTTAATCCATCAACTGCAAGATCAATCGATGAATTAGCTAAAGTTTCCTGACCATCTACAGTAATACTTAATGGAGTACTACCATCAACAGTTCCTGAAATCACTAATGAAACTCCTGCCTCATCAACAGTAACTGGAACATACAAAATTGTTCCTGCATTTACCTGAATATCACTAGTTCGAGGAGCAAATTTACCATTTGTAGCATCGACTTTAATGTCATCAAACGTACCTATGCTTTGTTGCAGTCCATTAGGATCAGTTACTAAGATGCCATTTTCATCAAGCAATTCTGTCGTTTGATTTAAAGTATATGTTTTATCCTCCAAATCAACTGGTGCTGGATCCCCAGGGAATACAACAGGTTGTTCATTGTAAACTATTTCAATCGATTCTAAATAGGCGTTACTTTCAAAAGTTACAGCAACTACGGTATCTTCGGTGTTATTTAATTCCATACGAGGTGGATTTTGAGAGTTACCATTTGCCACAAAATATGGTGCACTAATAGTAGCACTGCCACCAGATAAATTGAACACGATAGTTGCCCCATACTCATTTCCAGAAACCGGAATAGACAGAATTGTACCAGCGTTAATTTGTACATCTGCTTCACGTGGTGAGAATTTACCATTTGTAGCATCAATTTGGATACCTTCCCACTCACCGGTATTTTGTTCATAAGATGTAATTCCTGGTTGACTCGCATTAAGGATCCACTGTTGATCTTCTAATGCCTGAACTGACATAGAACCATAAGCAAGACTTACAACCATTGCCAGTACGGTCAAAATCGAAAAAACCTTCTTCATTTAATTTCTCCTTTCTCATAATTTTATGAGAATAGTCTATCACTTTAGAAAAAATGATACAACACAATCAAAATGCAAAATATTACGATTATATCGCAGTTTTTTACAATCATCACATTTATTTCCCAAAAATATCACAAGTCAAAAAATTTAATTTAAGCGCACTATAAGTGCCATTTACAAGATAAAATATCGTTTTTTACTTGG
Source organism: uncultured Thomasclavelia sp. (assembly GCF_944324745.1). Taxonomy (GTDB): domain Bacteria; phylum Bacillota_I; class Bacilli_A; order Erysipelotrichales; family Coprobacillaceae; genus Thomasclavelia. The sequence continues at coordinate 57,911 of NZ_CALUXO010000044.1, forward strand.
ATGCTAATATTATTTTTTTGTTATTATTTGATATAAATTTTAATTTATTCACTTCTTTTTAAAAATTTATTATAAAATTTTTAAAATCAGTGCTAACCAAGCATATTAATATTTAATGTTTTGATTAAATCATGAGATTTTGATCATTGATAAAATTGTTCAAAAAAATGTTGATTATTTGCCAAAAAAAAGATTACTGAATAATAAAAAAAACAATATCTTTTAGATTGAACCGAGATATTGTCTTTTAAATATATGTAATTTTAAAGCATCTAAACAAACAGCAATAGCAACAAAACCAAAACTCCAATACCAATTAGAATGGAAATGGAATTAGCCACAGCTGCTACTTCGCCTTCATAACGACACTGCTTAGTAAAAACAGCGGCAACCGTACTTATAGGAGCTGCCAAAGCAATCGTTAAGATCTGGCGTGCCAATAATGGCAATGGTAAAAACATATAACAAATAAACATCAAACTAAAATTTCCTAATAATCTAATTCCCAAAATTTTAATCAGATCTTTAAAATCACTAGGTGATATCTTTATTTCTAATAACAACCCAATCATCAACATCGCTAAAAAGCCATTTCCAGCTCCAATAAAATTAGTAATTAATAATATTCCATCAGGAATTCGAATTTTAAACAAGGCTAAAAAGAAAATGATGATATAGACATCAAAAGGAATTGATGAAAAAAGTTTTTTAGCTACATTTTTTACCGATAATTTTTCTTGTTTATTAACTATACTAGAAGCAATTGCAAATGTACCTCCTAGTCCCATTAAAGCATTTCCAACATCAAACATACATAAATAAGCTACTCCCATTCCCGGAAAGAAAGCCTGAACAAATGGTAAAACAAAATTTCCAATATTATAACCCGAACAGTTGATCATATAAGCAGCCCGTGTCGGTGCCGGTTTACCTGCACTTGTCAAATAACCAACAATAACCATCATTACATTCATTAAAATTCCAATGACAATTAACACTATCATCGCGGCATTGATAGTTATTCCATTGGCATTAGAAAATAAGGCACACGGCAAAGTTACATTCATGATAATTGTCGCTAAAATATAACCGTCTTCTTTTCGCAAAATTTTAAACTGTTTTAAAGCAAAGCCAATAATAATGACAATGACAAATCCCAATGCTTTAATTAATACATCAATCATTTTAATCTCCTCTGTTTCTAATTACATTTATTTTATCATTGTAGTTATTATTTTTAAATACCAAAATCAATTAAACAAAACATTGACTACAAATTAATAAACTTAAATAAAGATAATAAAAAGACTATTGTTTTTTAACAACAGTCTTCTGCCCTGTTTTGAATTCATTTAGCTATTCAATAAATGCATAGCTTGATCTAATACTGCTTTACCATCCATGGTTACAAAGCAATCACGATCAATTACATCAACTGGGATAGCACCATCTACTAAGTCTTTTATCTTATCTAGATCACCAGCATTTTGAGGTGCCACTAAGATGCAATCAGCATTACCCCAGCTTAATTCAATAGAGTTTTCTGCAATTGCCCAAATCAAAGCATTTATATCTTGATTGCGCGCCTCTTTTTTCATGTTATTTACAAGCATGCTAGTAGTTATCCCAGATTTACAACATAGCAAAATCTTATACATAATATACCCCCATTTCAAATATCGGAAAGATTTTATCACAATGATAATAAAATTGCCATAATTTTCATAATTTAAAAAACTTTTCTTTGACAAATAACTAGCTTTTAGCTAAATTTTAAGTAATATTAACGAAAGGAAAATAAATCAGCAATGATTTACCATTTATTATATGAAAAAGAATTTAATTTTATTAATCATGATCATTTTTATTAATATTATTGCCAGCTTATCAAGTGATTTTGCATCATGGTATGCCAAAAATATATCCAAAATCTTTATTAATACTCTAGGACGCTTATTTAGCATCTTTCCCTTTTCAGTGTTTGAATGGCTGGTTATTGCTTTAATTATCGGTTTATTAGTTATTATCTTTAAATATTGCTCCCTTACTTTAACACTTAGATTTTTACTGATATTAGTTTTATTTTTTTCTTTAACAACTGGTATCAATTACCATCGTAAGCCATTAGAAACTGAAATGAATTTTACACGGCTAACCTATAATAATGACGATTTAAAAAATCTAGCTAATTATCTAACCACTAAATTAGAAACCGCTAATATAAGCGAACTTGATGAACAAACAATTAAAGATACTGCTAAGATTGCCATCAATCAGATAATTCCAGGATATTATCCTAATGCTAAACCAATGTTTTTTTCTAATTTTATGACGGTGTGCAATTTATCAGGAATTTTTTCACCCTTTACAATTGAAGCTAACTACAATCAAAAAATGCCCACTTATAATAAACCTTTTTCAATTTGTCATGAACTAAGTCATTTAGCCGGTTATATGTCAGAAGATGAAGCTAATTTTCTTGGTTATTTAGCCTGCATTAAATCTGATAATTCCTATTTCAATTATAGTGGTTATTTAACCAATGTCATTAAGTTAAGATTTTAATGACAATCGATGGTTATATTGCAAATATGCCCTCTCTTTTTTATAAAATTTTTATCATTTTTAAAAGAAAAATATTGACATTGCAACGATAGTGTGCGG
>NZ_CALUXO010000045.1 GCF_944324745.1 uncultured Thomasclavelia sp.
TATACCTTGAAAAATGTAGTTTCAAGACTACACTTTTTTAGCTTGAATAAATATTAAAAACCAGGAAAAATATATTTACATATAATTCCTGGCTAAAATTTTATCATCTTAACTTAATGACATTGCTCTAGATATCTGTTTAATTTATATTGAAATTGCTAAAGGACAATTTATCGAATTATTTCCTAAAGCTGAAGGTCAAAAAGAACATCCTGAATATAATCAACATTTAGGGTATAGTCATTTTTCATTAACAGTTGATGATATTTTCAAAGCTCGTGATGAGTTAATTGCTGCTGGTATTGAAATTGATATTGAACCAAAAATCGGAAATTCTCATACTTGGCAAATGTGGATTCATGATCCAGATGGAAATCGAATTGAAATGATGCAATATACTGATGAATCTTTCCAAATAACTGGTAATATTGAAGCTGATGCTAAATTATTAGAAAATTATGGTAAATAAATATAGAACACTTAAGTGGCAGTTCCTAGTGAGCTGCCACTTTTAATTTAAGATATTATTCTTCCAATTCATAATCGATATTTTGCAGTGTCATTTTTAAATTTTCTTCTTTATTAATCTGGTTATAATGTAAATAATGAGTATATAATACATCAATCATAATTAGCGCTGGAATTTGTGGTGATATTTTATCAGAAATAGCTAAATTTTTTAAACCACCAATTAAAATCAACTCATCGTAATATACCTGATATTTATGAATCTTATGAGCTGATAACATAATCGTTTTAGCTCCTTTTTCTTTGGCAGCCTTTAAACCAGCGACCACCTCTTTAGTTTTGCCACTGACACTAATACCAATAACCAATGAATTTTCATTAATGCGAGTAATATTCATTAAAATCGTATGACTATCAACTAAATAATCAACATCCAGCCCTAGTCGCATAAACCTTAACTTAAATTCTCTAGCAACAACTCCCGACGAAGCAATACCATAGACATAGATTCTTTTATAATCATCTAACATTTTGGCAACGCGAATCATTTGCTCATTATCTATTAATGAATAGGTCTTTTCTAAAACCCGCTGATAGAAATTCAATACTTGTCTAGTGAGAATATCAAGATCTTTTAATGCATGATCTGAATCTTGATACGCAAATAAAAACTGTCGATAGCCACTAAAACCAATTTTTTTGGCGAAGCGTGATAATGAAGCTTCAGAAACATACAAACGTTTAGCTACCGCTTTAGACGATAAATCTTGATCAGTTACCTGATTCATAAAATAATCAGCTATTCTTTTTTCTAATGGTGTCAATTGTGAATATGCCATTTCTATTAATGGAATAACACTTTGATTATATACTCGCAAATCTAATCACCTCAAAGTTTATTATACCACCACAAAGTATTATCCTATAAATACTTTTCTATCACCGGAGTAATTAATTGGGTTAAGTGCTGGTAACCTTTATCATTTAAATGTAGACCATCTTGATAATATTCAACTAACGCTTCATTTTGTGAATTAATAAAATCATCAAAAACTGATAATAAAGTCGTTTTTTGATCAATAATCAGTTCTTGATATTGCTTAAAAATCATAGCAACTAAATCATTACAGCGAATTCCAGGAACATGATGATAGTCTCGCAATGTTTCGATACATGGCAATGTTGATAACAAAATAATCTGGGTATCCGGACAATTTCCACGAATTAAATCAATAATATTTTTTACATTAACAGCAATATCTTTTGGTGAAAACATAACTGTATTACCTAAATCATTGATACCTATCATCATCACAACTATTTTAGGCTGGTATTTTATCACCGCCTCATCTACGATCCATAACAATTCATTTGATGTTGCCCCACCAATACCACAGTTATAAACATTTTTTATTTTGGGAAAATATTTAGATAGATTATACATTTCTGTAATAGAATCACCAAAGAAGACAACTCCATTTTTCTTAGCAGTTTTGGTCTGTTGCACTATTGCAAGCATTCTTTGCAACTGTCCTTCTCTTAATTGATAATAACAGGGATTATATTTCATTGTTTCTCTCATTATTCTACCTCGATTTTCATTTCTATTTCAAACATCCGCTGCCACGGCATTGAAATATCTTTAATAATTACTGGATGTTTTTTACTTAAATTAAAATCATTAAATAAAACTTGTAATTTACTTTTAATTCTGGTAGCCACTTGTGCTTCCTGATCTTTAAAATCATAATACGATAGCCCTAATTCCACTAGATCATGTTCTACAACATCCTTACGTACTATCGCCTGATATAAAACATCTTCAATAATTCGAAAACAAATATTTTTATAAACATTACCTTTTCCTAAACAAGCTTGAGCTAATGTTGTTCCTAAGGTATTACAATTAGTATTCCATCCCGCATAACTAATCAAACAATCTAATAATTGCATTTGATCTAAATATTGAATTAGTTGATAATCACCACCATTACTAAAGGCACTGTCACATAAAGCAACACGATAGCCCTGTTGGAGATATTCTTTAATAGTATAAGCAAAATCCAACAGCTGACGATAGCTGGTATAACTAATATCAACATCCTGTTCCTCAACAAATGCTTCTTGCATAATTTTTCCTGGACTGTTTATCGCTAGAACAAAATCGGCTTCATTTGCTGAGGTAACCATTTGACACTGACAAACGCGAAGATGAGATTTTAAGCTTTCATGCATTGGTCGATCTTCATAATTAGGAATAATTGCTGGTCCTAAAGTTGAAGCATAAAATGGATATACTTTAGGATGCAACTGATAATAGTCATTATATGCTCTAGTCATTAATGATAAGCCAACTTCATCAGCACCAGGATAAACCATCACTCTTTGGTCTAAGTGTTTTTGTTTAATTGCTTTAACTACTTGTTGTTGCGATATCGCTGTATAGCCATATGGTGAAGAATCATCTTGAGGAATAACTAGAAAGTCAATTCTATTAGTCTGTACATATGATAAGACCGCAATATTTATTTCCGTATTTAAATTTCTTCGTTGTTCATAGTCATCAATAATATCTTGTGGAATTTCAATCGAATCCAATTCTTCCTGTTCGATTGCTGATAAACCATGACGCTGTTTATAGTTTTGGAGATATTTTCTCCTAAATAATTTATAACCATATTCCTGATAATAGTCAGGTTCTTCTTCAGAAGAATCATAACTAGGACAGCGCATAATACAATTGAATGCATAGATTTTTAATTGCGGGTTTATTTGTTTTAATCTTTTGATTACTTCAAGACGCTTTAATAGTTCATCCTTTGAACAATGATGTAATCTAGAGGGAATTAATCCCCCATATACTAACATATCAATTGATAAAACAAGATTGTCAACTTCCTGACAGTGCGAAAATAAAAATCGATCTAATTCTGTTAATATTGCTGGACTTTTTTTCTTAGATAGAATTGATACATCGGGCATGATCAAATCAATATTAGAATTAGTTTTGGCAATCATTTGTGGATATTGATAATTACATGGTCGTTCATCAAGGGGAATTATTAGAGTTTTCATTCCATAGTCTCCTTTACTTTATTACAAATATCTTTTAGTGCTTCTAAAATATTGGTCTTATAAATAGCCTTGCTGGGATTTTCAAATTGCCCAACGTTATAGAAATATTCACTATATTCAATCATATCAAAATCACTAGGCGAATCACCAATAGCATATATTTGCTCGTTGATAAAATTCTTTTTCAAGGCTTTGCCTTTAGAAGCTTCACAACTCATTATTTCTAATGATGTTGCTGAAGTCATAATTGCCTGGACTAAGTGATATTGTTGATTAATCATTTGACCAATTTTTTCAAGTTCATCTTGCTTACCAATTATTAAAAATAAAACAATTGGTTGGCATAAAATAACTTCCTTAAGATCCGTTTTAATAATATGCGAATCATATAATTCTCTAGGAAAATCCGGATCACGATCACAGGTCCAGTAGCGATTAGCAACAGTATTTATCTCAATTCTAACTGGTAATTCTTTCAGTTGATCATAAATAGCTAACGCTTCTTGCTTATCAAGCAATTCACTATTAAAACTATCTTCACAGATTACCACGGCACCATTTTGAGAAATCCGATGTTCAATCATTAAGTTATATTTTTGTTGAATTTTTAAGATATCATGATCTAAACGACCTGTACAAATAGCTAAAGTACATCCCATATTTTTGAGGAGATCTAAACAAGATAGCGTCTGATCTCCTCCGATAATTTCATTTTGACTATTTAATAAGGTCCCATCTAAATCAAAAACAACTACTTTATTCTGCACTTTTTTCAATTCCTTCATTATTCATAACTTTAACAAATGGGATGTAGATAATAACAGAAACAACCAAAATAACAATCGCTACAACTGCGGATAAAATATCACCACCGGTTGCTAAAAAAGCACCTAAAATTGGTGGGGTTGTCCAAGGAATTTGGACATAAGTATAAGCCATTATACCTAAAGTTGTAGCTAAAGCTCCGATTGCTAAACCAGCTAAAGTTACTAAGATCATTGGAATAATTAAAATTGGGTTCATGACAACTGGTAAGCCAAACATCAATGGTTCTGAAATATTAAATAGTGATGGAATTAATCCAATCTTACCAATAGTACGATAATCTTCTCGTTTTGATACAATGAAAATAGCGATTACTAATGCCAGCATATTCCCAGCACCACCCATAAAAGCAACACTATCAAGGAATGGCTTTGTAATAATGGCTGAAGCACTGCCACCGGCATTAATTGCTTCAACATTGGCTGTTAAATTAACTAAATAGATTGGTTCAAGAATCGGATTAAAAATTGAAGCCGAATGGATACCAAATCCCCAAATAAGCATATATAAAGCATAAATAATTACTAATCCAGCAGCTGATGAGACAATATTGGTAAATGGTGTTTGAATCCATTTAAAGATCAAGTCATTAAGTGGTGCCCCAAGCGCATCAGTGATAATTCTAGCTAATCCAAAAATAATAACTGTTAGAGCAACAGGAATAATCGAATTTAAAGATCTGGCAATTCCTGATGGAACTGTATCTGGCATTTTAATAATTAACGCTTTAAAGCCCATTAAAAAACGTAATAATTCAACTGCTAATAATGCAGAAATAAATCCTGTAAACATTGCTGTTGAACCTAAATAAGTTGTTTGTACATATTCGCCAATTGTTGCATCACTTATAAATGGTGTTAAACAAAGAAAACAAACCAAGGCAGTAGTTCCGGCAATGGAAGTATCCATTTCATAATGAGCAGCTAAAGATTTTGAAGTTGTAAAAACTAGCAAAATTGTCATAATTGACATTGATGCCGAACTAATGACACTCCCGAGTTGTGAAAAATCACTAAATGGTGTTCCAAACCATTGGTCTAAATAATTGCCTTCGCCAATAAAAACACTATTTATCAATGTAAATAATGACGCCGTAATGACCAGTGGCATAATCGAAATATAGCCATCACGAATTGCTGATAAATAACGATTTTTCGCTATTTTTTCAGTAATTGGTAATAAAAAATTAGAAATTTTATCCATCATTTTACTTTCTCTCCTTTTTTATTTCTTTAACAAATCTTTCAGTAATTATCTGTGGTCTAGTAATAATTGAACCTACTACAACACTATAACAACCTAATTCCAATACTCTTCTAGCTTTAGCAGGAGTATCAATATTTCCTTCAGCAATTACTGGATGATGAACCTGTTTTAAAATGTTTCTAATAATTTCAAAATCATTTTCTTCGATCCGCTGATTTTTACTTTCAGGTGTATACCCGACTAATGTAGTTCCAATAAAATCAAACCCTAACTTATCAGCCAAACATGCTTCTTCAACCGTTGAGCAATCAGCCATAAATAATTGTTCCGGATATTTTCGCCTTATTTCTTTAAAAAATTCTTCTAACGTTTTTTGATATGGTCGTAAACGATTAGTAGCATCTAAGGCAATGATATCAACGTTTGTTGCCACCAAGTCATCTACCTCTTTTATTGTTGGTGTAATATAAATATCACTATCCTCATAATCTTGTTTAATAATTCCAATTATTGGTAAATCGACTTCTTTTTTTATTGCTTGAATATCTTGAATACTATTTGCCCGTATTCCACCTGCTCCTCCTTGCAAAGCCGCAAGAGCCATTTTTGACATAATGTACGATGAATGCAATGGCTCATCTTCCAAAGCTTGACAGGAAACAATCAACTGATGTTCAATTTCTTTCATTACTATCACCCCTCTTTTTCTTTAACTCAACTATACGTTTATCTAAAAAAAATAACAATAATTTGGGGGTTTTTAGATTTTACTTTCAAATTTTTTTATTAAATCAATAAATATTTTTAGTTTTTGAAAGTATTTTCATTTTTTATAAAAAATAAAGAAATCTAAAATCATAAAAAGTAGCACCATTTACAATCCAAAAGCCATAATTAACCAAAAAATAATTAAATCTAAAACTAGCTAATCTAATTCACTAAGTATAATGAATGTTATATAATTACCTTATTGGAGGGATGAAAATGAATCTTAAAAATAAATTCAAAATTCAAATGATAATTCTTACCCTATTATCATTCCTGATTTTTCTCTATTTTTTCTTACAAATTAATGTCTTTATTTATACTCAAATCTTTCAAACTTTCTATGCCATCATTTTTATATGTATCATATTGATACAATGGTCTATGTATTTTTCTAAAAATAAAAAAATACCAACTATTAACAGTTGGTTAGCGAACTTTTTAACAAATCATTCAGATATTCAACATTTACAATCTTTATCTTATACAACCATATATATTCAAAAACGGATTTTAACTCTATTAGCTTATTATTTTTGTTTAAATATAATGATTATTATTTTTTCGTATTATATTTTTATACGAATTATCCTTGGTTATTCTTTAATGTCTATTTTTGCATTATTTATTGTTTGTCTGTTGGTAGTCTTGATATTATATCTATATATAAATATACAAATTGAAAAGAAATATTATCAATCTTATTTAAATCAAGATTGTCAACTTTATATTCTAATGACTTATCAAATTTTAAATGTTCCTATCTTTCAAAAAGCTATCTTGAACTATACTTCACTCATTAATATTTCATCGGCATTAGGAAGACTGAATTATCCTCAAGAAGCTTATGATTTTTTAATTATATGGAAACAAAACGCTAAAAAACTTCCGGCTATTTTTAAATTATTTTATTATGAACATTGTATAGCTCATTTAGCGATGTTACACGATACTGAAAAATTTGACGTAGTCTATTCAAAATTTCAAATTTTTTACCAAAAGCATCCTCGTTTACACCAAAGAGAAGATGTTAAAAACTTAGTCTTTCTTGTCTCTTTATATAATGCTTATTTACATCAACAATATGATGTTGTTCTACAACTTGAAACACAGCTTCCTGACTCTTGTCATACACCGCAGGTTGATATAATTTTAAATTGGGCACATAAAAACAGATCTTGAATTATTTTCCAAGATCTGTCTTTATCGCTTTAATTCTTAATCGTACATAATCTGCATGCCACTTATTTTCTCGATATAAAATATTTTGCAAATCGGCAACAGTAATCATCTATAATTTTCTGCTTTTGCTTTTCGTTTTCAATAATATTAAACGGAGTTTTTACAAACATTAAGATCCAATCTTTCAAACCATCAGGTCCTTTCAGTTCTGTCATTCGATCAAAAAGATTGGCATATCTAACTAGAAAACCATTATTTTTTAATAATGATGTATATTCACTAATTGTTGGAAAGTAAAATGGTATTTGATATTCATAGCCATATTTTTGAAAACTTTTATTTAAAGCTTGATGAATTAATCGATTATTACCATAACCACCAAATTCAAAAATAAATTCGCCACCAGCTTTTAAACTTCGATAAACATTATTAATTAGATTCACTTGTTTTTTCGTTCAATCCAATGAAATACCGCAATAGAAAACACCACATCAACTGGCTTGGTTAGTAAAAAATCTGTGGTATCACCACTAATAAATTCAATATCTGGATAATTACTTCTAGCAATTTCTAACTGCTCTTTTGAAGCATCCATACCAATTACTTGATAACCACGATTTTGTAGTTCTTTAGTCAATGCTCCATTACCCCATCCTAAATCTAAGACCATACTATTTTCTTTAGCATCAATCAGCTCTAAGACATTGTTTCCATATAGATGAACAAATGATAAGTCTTCAGTATATTTTTTAGCATTTCAATTAATATTCATTTCTTTTCTCCTTATCTTTCAGGCTTGTTTAAATTATAGATTAGTTTTAATGTAATTGATATAATATTTTTAAAGGAATGAGGTAACTAAAATGAAACTTATTTTAATCTTATTTATTATCATTAGTTTAATTTTAATTTATTTTTCAAATACACTTGATACTTATTTTAAGGGTAATAACCAGCTAAAAAAAGTTATTATAGTCTTGGCAACGGGAATTATTTTAATTAGTCTTATTGGACTTTTAGCTTTTTTTGTTTCTTAAAAAGAAAAAGAGGATCAATGATCCCCTTTCGTTATCTATATTTGTGGTTGTAACATTTCAATATATTTAAACTGTTCATTTTCATATTCAAAATGTAAAATACTACAATTTTTTAAACCACCCTGAGCTTTGACAATATCTGGATCAGTCACTTGACTTAAAAAAGCATATGAAGCACCACCATGAGAAACAGCTAAAACAATATGATGATCGTTTTTATCCATGATTTCTTTCAATGTTGTATACATTCTTTTAACAACATCTTGACGATATTCACCACCATAATGTGGAAATAAATCATCATAATCAAATGAACTATTTCGCTTTGGATTTAAATCTTCACTTTCTCCTTCAAATTCACCAAAGTTTCTTTCCTTTAATTGCTTTAATCTTTGATAAGGAACTTGATAATTAGTCACAATTTCTAAAGTATCGCAACATCTTTCTGATGTCGAACTATAATAATGATCAAATTCGATACCTTCTAGACATTTTCTAGCTGCCTTAGCCTGCATGATTCCATTTTCAGTTAACGGTGAATCACACCAGCCTTGAATTTTTCTTCTTTTATTAAACAAAGTTTCCCCATGACGCATTAAATATAAGTGTTTAGTCATTTTTATCGCCTTCTTTCATTTAAGTAGTTTTAATTCTAACATAATTTAAAACTAGTAACTATCTTGCATTTGTTTTATTTATCTAAAGTTTAATAAACTATAATCGTTTTAATACTTCTTTTAATACATCATACATTTTCAAAAATGAGTTTAAGTTCATTTTTTCTTCAGGCGTATGGGCACCTGAGCATTCAGGTCCAATCGTAATAATATCTAATTCTGGAATCAGACCCTTTAATATTCCAATTTCCAGTCCTCCATGACTAGCTTTAGTTATTAATTCAGTTTCCAATTTATCTTTAACTACTGCTCTTAATACTTCACGCATTGAAGAATCTGCTTCAAAGTTCCAACCAGGGTAATCAGATTCAATAATAATCTTGGCATCTAATAACTGGGTTAAAAGTTCAATTTCACTAGTTAATTCTTCTCGAGCACTTATAAGAGGACTACGAATCAAATAATGACATTCAATATGATCATTTATAGTTTCAATCTGTCCTAAATTTAATGATACTGTTGTAAGTCCATCAATAACCATACTTTTAGCTTTAAAACCATTAGGTAGTAAATATAGTAAATCAATTGCCTCTTGACTAGTTTTCAAATCAAAACATACTTTGATTTTTTCAGATAATTGTGTAAGTAAATAACTAAAATTAGGATCACTAAACTCTAATTCTTTTTTTATGTCAAATGCGATCTTTTGAAAAAGATCATCAATTTCATCCCATTTTTTATCACAAGTAAACTCAACAACACACTCACGAGGAATCGCATTAGCCTTTAAACCACCAATAATATTAACCAATCGAACATTAGTTGTTTTAGACAAAGCTTTTAGCATTCTAAATGCAATCTTATTGGCATTTCCCCGTTCTTCACTGATAAACTTCCCTGAGTGTCCCCCTAATAAACCATCAATTTTCAATTTATAAGTATTCCATGTATTTTCAGTTAAGTTAAAATTTTTAACAACAGTTACGCGGCGCCCACCTGAGGAAGAAACACAAGTTTCAGCTTCATTTCCAGTATCCATACTAATCATTCTTTTAGCCCGAATTTTGTCTGCTTTTAAATTTCTAACCCCTAACATTCCTACCTCTTCTTGAACGGTAAAAACACAATCAAGTGGTGGATGATTAATAGTGTTACTTTCTAATATTGCCAACATATAGCAAATAGCATATCCATCATCAGCTCCTAATGTTGTTCCCCTGGCATGTAAATAACCATCTTCTACATATAAATCTAGTGGATCATTTTCAAAATCATGATCATAATTAAAATCTTTTTCACATACCATATCAATATGACCTTGTAACATTACTGGTAAATGATTTTCATATCCGGGACTACCATTTTTATAAATAATAACGTTATTCATTTCATCACGAAAATATTCTAATTGATGTTTTTTGGCAAAAGCCACCAAATAATCACTAATCTTTTCTTCATGAAAAGAACCTCTTGGTATTTGAGAGATTTCCTCAAAATATCTAAAAACTGGAATATTTTTATCTAAAACTGCCATAATAAACCCCCTTTTATTTTTTACATTATATCACAATCATTTAATTAACCCATCTTTTTTACTCATAGCTAAAAAGAGTAGAACATAATTTCTACTCTTTGAACTAATAAATATCACTTAATTCCTGTTTCCTGATAACTGATAGCTTAATTATGTAGCTATGTCTAAAGTAAAATAATCATTTACTATTATTGTAGTTCATTTAATTTAGATTAATAATTGAGAATATATATTATTTATAAGTAATTTTTCCTTCTAAATAAAACAATATTGCAAACTTTCCTACAAAAATACATTTTATTTCATATTTTTATGAAAAATATTTCATTGTAACTATATTTATGAGATACTATTTAAGTATTCACATTATTAGGAGGGAAGGAATATGCTTATTTTCTTTTTAGTTGCACTCATTTTATTTATAATTGCTATTGTTTCTTTTGTTTTATCATTAATTAAGAAGAAATCAAAAAAGAAGGCCTTAATTTTAGCAATATGTGGTCTACTTTGTATGATTATTTCTTTTGCAATGACACCTGCTAATCCAACAACTGAAAAAAAAGGTGAAACAGTAAATACTACAGAAAATTCTACTAATGAATCAGAGCAAGAAGAAACAGAAACAACTTATAAAATAGGTGACATTATTGGAGTTACTACATCTGATGGTTCATATAACTTAACAATCACTGGGGTTTCTGAAACATCTGATAGAAATCAATTTAGTGATACACAAGCTGATAGAGTTATTATCATTGATTATGCTTATGAAAATATTGACGTTCAAGACGAATTGTATATCTTTGATTCAAACTTCAAAGCATATGATGCTGATAACAACTCATTAGAAACTTATCCAGCAGATGTAAAATCACCTGATAGTATTGGTGCCGGAAGAAAAACAACTGGACAAATGGCTTTTGCATTAAATAACGGAACCAACAAAATTGAACTAGAATATTTTGATAATATGTTTGCTGATAGTAGAGACTGCTTAATTGTCGTAGAATGGTAAAAAGTATTATTAATTTTTAGTAGCTCAAAAATGAGAGATTTCGAAATTACTGTATTTATCAGTAATATATGGAATCTCTTTTACATTTTAATTTTATAAATTTTCATATTCAATTTTACTAGATATTAAAATCTATAAATGTTTTCAATTACTTTTAATTTTAGCGTTTTTCATTATTTTCCTCTTGGGTTCATTTGTGGGAATAAGATAACTTCTTGAATACTTTCTTGACCTGTTAATAATATAACTAATCTATCAATCCCCATAACCATTCCACCTGTTGGTGGTAATCCATATTCCAATGCTTCTACATAATCTAAATCCATTTCAATGCATATATAGTTTTTATCGTAAAATATGTGATATTTTTCCAATCAAAATATTTCTCAATATTAAATTGTTAGACAAAATAATCTTTGATATAATATATTTGTTATCGTCCCTCCTGTTTGGAGAGGAGGTGATATAATAATGTCCGATTTGATTATTTCTGTCATGGCAGGTGTAATTGTTTATTACATATGCAAATGGTTAGACAAATATTTATAACGATAACTAGCCTAGTGTTAAGTTCACTATAAAAGCCAAAAAAAGGTAAGGAGTTGCGTTCCTTACCTTTTTACATTGTGATACAACAATGTCCGATTTACGAATAGATTATAACATTGAACCCATTCTATTTCAAGTATGATTATTTTTGTTTGTTTTATGCATAAATATCTTACTTTTCTAAACTAGTATTTTATCTACTTCTTGATTGATTGATTAATTGAAAACCAAAAAAATCCGAATTATAGATAAACATAATTTATCTCGATAATATAAACATATCTCTTATTTGATCATCCCATTTCATATCTCACTAAAAAATCATCTATGTCTTCATCTTCTTTTATAAGTGATTGAAACGATAAAATAATATTTGAATATTTCGCCCTTCTATATACGAAAATTACAATATTTCAATTTGTTTTCACAACAAATAATAGATAAATTAGCAAAGGTATTTTAATAAATCTTAAATTTATTTTTTCCTTTAAGTTAATAGATACAATTACATTTTGTTTAAAAATTTAAAAACATATAATTACTATAAATTTAAATATTTGTGTCTTCATAATAATTTATTTATAATACAAAATACATTCACATTTATAGTCACTGATTAATCTTTAAAATCTTCTTGTATATGCCATTTTTAAATAAATGAACTTTGATTATAAAAAAGCACAATCCCCTAATAATTATAAAGTCATCAAATATCACTTCATAAGTTAAGAAAATTATGCTCTTATTTTACCTGTGATTTAAGTTTAAAATCTAAATTATACTTATTTTATCAGTTATTTTCCTCTTGGTTTCATTTGAGGGAATAAGATAACTTCTTGAATACTTTCTTGACCAGTTAATAACATAACTAATCTATCAATACCCATACCCATTCCACCTGTTGGTGGTAATCCATATTCCAAAGCTTCTACGTAATCTAAATCCATTTCGTTTGCTTCATCATTACCAAGTTCTTTTTCTTTTAACTGATTTGCAAATCTTTCATATTGATCATCAGGATCATTTAATTCGTTGAAAGCATTAGCATATTCATTTCCACAAATAAATAATTCAAAACGTTGTGTAAAACGTGGATCTTCTGGATTTTTTCTAGCAAGTGGCGAAATTTCTACTGGATGTCCATAAACAAATGTTGGATTTACAATTGTTTCTTCAACATATTTTTCAAAGAATTCATTAATGATATGTCCATAACCAAAGTGTGGTTCTACTTCAATATCATGTTCTTTTGCTAGTTCTTTTGCTTGTTCAAAAGTCATATCACTTGCAAAATCAATTCCAGTTTTTTCTTTGATCGCATCAGTCATTGAAATACGTTTAAAACCAGGAGCTAAAGAAATTTTATTTCCTTTATATTCAATATCATATGTACCACAAACTTCATTAGCGGCATTAGAAATAATTCCCTCTGTTAAATCCATCATTCCTTCTAAGTCACTGAAAGCTTTATAAACTTCAATAGTTGTAAATTCAGGATTATGAGTTCTATCCATTCCTTCGTTTCTAAATAAACGTCCAATTTCATAAACTGCATCCATTCCACCAACAATCAATCTTTTTAAAGATAATTCAGTAGCAATACGTAGATAATAGTTTATGTCTAATGTATTGTGATGAGTAATAAATGGACGAGCTGCTGCACCACCTAAAATTGGATTTAATACTGGTGTTTCAACTTCTACATAACCTAAATTATCTAAGTAATGTTGAATTGAACGAATGATCTTAGGTCTTGTAAAAGCAATTTTTCGTGATTCTTCATTCATGATCAAATCAACATAACGGCGACGATAACGTTCTTCAACATCAGTCAATCCATGATATTTTTCTGGTAATGGACGTAATGCTTTAGTTAAATGGGTATATTCAGATACTTTAACTGAACATTCTCCAGTATTAGTCATGAATACTGTTCCTTTAGCTCCAATAATATCTCCGATATCACCTTTTTTAATAATTTCATATACGTCTTCACCCACGACATCTTTACGAATATATAATTGAATTTGACCATCACGATCTTGGATATGCATAAAGCATACTTTTCCTTTACGACGTTTAGTCATAATTCTTCCAGCAACACTTACTTCTACGGCCATTTCTTCTAACTCTTCATGAGTTTTATCCCCATATTGTTCTTTAATTCCCTTTGAGTATGCTGTTACATCAAATCTTTGTCCAAATGGGTCAATACCCTTTTCTACTAATTCTTTTAATTTTTCGCGGCGAACTAATTCTTGTTCACTAAACTTTCTTTCTTCCATCTTTTCCTCCTCTAAAATATAAAAAGCTTCCATCCGCAAGGGACGAAAGCATCGTGGTACCACCCTAATTCATTAATAAGTCACCTTATTAACCTCATCAACTATCCAACAATAGTCTTGCCTGTAACGTGGCTCACGTTATCTAATCAATCTAAATATCCTAGATACGGCTCCTAGCCTTTATTCTTTGTATCATCCATTATCTCTTTCCACCATCCGAGACTCTCTTGAACTTCAAAATACAATTACTTCTCTATTCATCGCCTTTATTTATCGTTAAAATCTTAACTTATCTATCGCTTTTTGTCAATATCTATTTCCAATACCACCATTTTAATTTCTCAGGATCAGGATTTTTAGTATTAGCATAATAAACAACCATTCGATACATATATAATTGACAAATATCAATCTGAGTATTTCTAATTTCACATTCTTTTTGATACATTTTTTCAGGATCAGCTCCTTTTAAAGAATCAATTGTTTCATAACCAATTAATTTTAATGACTCTTCAGTTGCCTTACCAACATACGGTATCTTTCTAAGCTCACCCATGAAATCACCTCGATATCATTGTAACATAAAAGTCACCATCTGGTGACTTAAGTCAATAGAAATTTAAGGTTAACAATAGCTTCAAAAACATTATTACCGCAATTTCTATTTTTATTCAATTTTATTTAATATGATCAATAATATGACGAGCAACTAAAACACCATTAGCTCCAGCTTGGGCCAAACCTCTAGTAAGTCCAGCTCCATCACCAGCGACATACAAATTATCTATTTCACACTCAAATCCTTCTCTAACTTTTGGACGTGCTGAATAGAACTTAGCTTCAACCCCATATAATAATGTATGTTCATTGGCAATACCTGGGGTAACATTATCTAAAGCTTCAATCATTTCAATAATTGATTTCATTGTATTATATGGAAGCACTAATCCTAAATCTCCAGGAACTGCTTCAGCTAATGTTGGAACTGTATATCCCTCTTTTAGTCTTTTTTCAGTTGTTCTTCTACCACGTTTAATATCACCATATCTTTGAACGATAACCGAACCATTAGATAGTTTATTTGCAAGACGACTTACTTCGTGAGCAAATTCGTTTGGTTCATTAAAAGGTTCACTAAATGTATGTGATACTAGCAAAGCAAAGTTAGTATTTTTACTTCCTAATTTAGGATCATGATAAGCATGTCCATTTGCCAGCATCGTACCGCTATGATTTTCAATAACTACATGTCCAGAAGGATTTGAACAGAAAGTTCTGACTCTTGTTCCAACGCTGGCATTGTAAATAAATTTACCTTCATACAAGTTTTGGTTAATTTCTTCCATTACAATATTACTAGTTTCTACCCTAACTCCAATATCAACCTGATTATTATATAATTCGATTCCATGTTGTTTTAAAACTTTTGTCAACCAGGCAGAACCATCGCGTCCAGGGGCTAATACTACTTTTTTTGCTTTGATTTCTTGACCATTTTCTAAAACAATTCCTTTAGCCTGATTATTTTCAACTAATACTTCTTTAACCGTAGTAGCAAAAGCCATATCGATATGTTTCTTTAATTCAGTAGACATTTCCGTCATGATTCGTAAATTTTCTTCAGTTCCTAAATGACGAACTTTTGCTCTTAATAATTTTAAACCAACAGCATAACCACGATGTTCAATTTCTTTTACCTTTGGTGTTGTGGGATCTGTTATTTCCTTAGTCGCTCCATGACGTAAATATAATTCATCAACATAATGGATTACATCTTCAACTTCATCTGGTGAAAGGTAATCTGTCAACCAGCCACCAAATTCACTAGTTATATTAAATTTACCATCAGAATAAGCACCAGCACCACCAAATCCAGCTGTAATAGAACAAGCTGGTAAACAACCTGGTTCATTATTCTTTATAATTGGGCATGTCTTTATTTTCTTTTCTTTAATTGGGCAATGGCGATCCATGACATCACGCCCTTTATCTATCAATAGAACTTTCAAATTCGGTTGTTTCAAACATAATTCATAACAAGCCATAATTCCTGCAGGACCAGCTCCTACAACTATAACATCATAATTATCTTTCATTATAATCCGCTCCATTCCGGGTTTTTAGCCAACCCAAAAGATTATACTAGAAAATTTAACATCTGGCAACTATTTGTCTAAGTAAATATAAAATGCTAGAATATAACTATATTTATAAGAAAGTGAGAAAAATATGTTTGAAAAAGTAATGCAGGAAGTTAAACTGCGAAATCCAATTGTCCATTGCATTACTAATTACGTTACAGTAAATGACTGTGCTAATGCCATTTTAGCTATCAATGGCAGTCCTATAATGGCTGATGATATTAATGAAGTTAATGAAATAACGACAATTAGTAATGCTTTAGTTATCAATTTAGGCACATTAAATCAAAATAAAGCAATAGCAATGCAAAAAGCTGGGAAAATGGCCAATCACTTCAATCATCCAATTATTCTTGATCCCGTAGGGGTTGGCGCTAGTACTTTTCGCACTAAAGTTGCGAAAAACTTATTAAATGAAATCAAATTCACTGTAATTCGTGGAAATATTTCTGAAATAAAAGCTTTAGCTCAAAATTATCAGACAACATTAGGTGTTGATGCCAATGAAAATGATAAAGTTACTGATGAAAATATTGATCAGGTAATTAAATTTGCCAAAGACTTCAGCCAAAAAACAAATGCTATAATTGCCATTACTGGAGCTATTGATATCATTGCTAATTGGCAAAAAGCCTATATTATTAAAAATGGCTGCTATCAAATGTCAAAAATAACTGGCACTGGCTGTATGTTATCAGCTATTTTAGGAGCTTTTATTGCCTGTGGTCAAAGTGATCTGTTGGAAACAACCGCTTATACAGTTGCTTTAATGGGATATTGTGGGGAACTGGCTGATCAGCAAATCAGAAACGAAGATAAAGGTAGCGGTAGTTTTAAAGTATATTTATTAAATAACTTAAGTACTATCAATTATGCTAAATTGAAAGCTGGTGTTAAAATTGAAAATCGCTAAAAAACAATTAGAATTATATTTAGTTACCGATAGAACCTGGTTAGGTAATCGTACTTTAGAAGATTGTGTTGAACAGGCAATTCTTGGTGGAGTGACAATTATTCAGCTGCGAGAAAAGAATCTTAATGATGATGATTTTATTAAACTGGCCAAGAAAATCAAACAAGTCTGTCATCACTACCATATTCCCCTAATTATCAATGATAATTTAAAAGTAGCCTTAGCTGTTGACAGTGATGGAATTCATATTGGTCAAGATGACTTACCAGTAAGTTTTGTTCGTGAAAAAATTGGCCCTGATAAAATTTTAGGAGTTACTGCTCATAATCTCCAAGAGGCTTTGCAGGCCCAAAATGATGGTGCCGATTATTTAGGTGCCGGTGCAATATTCAATACAACTACTAAAAATAATACAACTGATCTATCAATTGAACATCTAAAAGAAATAACTAATAATGTTACAATTCCAGTTGTTGCTATCGGTGGTATCAACAAGAATAATTGTCACCAATTATCCAATTGTAATTTAGCAGGGATTGCCGTTGTTTCGGCTATTATGAATAATGATAATATCCAAGAAGCCACTAAACAATTAAAAAAAATATCAAAGGTTGTCTATGAATAAGGGCTATATTATTGATTTAGATGGTACTTTAATTGATTCAATGGCTTTGTGGGATAATCTAGGACGTTATTATTTACAAGAACTTAATATCACTCCTAGTGATGATTTAAATGAACGATTAGCAGTTTTATCGATTGATAAAGCTATTGATTACTTAATTAACGAATATTCATTAAAAGAAACAAAAACAGCCATCTATCAACAATTAAATAATTTACTTGCTAAACTATATCAAAATGAAGTTACTTTAAAACCTGGCGTAGTTAAATTCTTGACCCAATGTAAAAATCACCATAAAAAACTATGTTTATTAACAGCTAATACTAAAACCATTACTAATATCATTTTAAACAAATATCAATTAACTAACTACTTTGATCTAATTATTACTTGTGATGATACTAAACTAGATAAACAAATTGGAAATATTTACCAAGAAGCTGCTGATAAATTAAAACTTGATAAAAAAGATTGTATTGTCATCGAAGATGCTTATCACGCCATTAAAACAGCTAAAGATGCCGGTTTTACCGTTTGGGCCGTAGCTGATCATAGTAATCAAACCAGCTGGTCTAAAATCTGTAAGATTAGTGATAAACACTTTAAAAGTATGAGTGAAATGGAGGATTCAAATGAAAAAAGTATTAACAATTGCCGGCTCTGATTGTTCTGGTGGTGCCGGAATTCAAGCAGATTTAAAAACAATGATGGCTCATAAAGTTTATGGTATGTCGGTCATTACATCACTGACAGCCCAAAATACCTTGGGTGTGTTCGATATCATGGATGTAACTCCTGAATTTTTAGCTAAACAGCTTGATTGTGTCTTTGATGATATCTATCCTGATGCAATTAAAATCGGAATGGTTTCCAATCCTGAATTAATTGCCATGATTGTCAAGAAATTAAGTGAACATCCTGATTTAAAAATTGTCGTTGATCCAGTTATGGTAGCTACCAGTGGTTCACGGTTATTAGCTGACAACGCTTTAAAAATATTAAAAGAGCAATTGATTCCAATTGCCACTATCATTACTCCTAATATACCAGAAGCTACCGTACTGACAAATATCCAAATTGTCAGTAAAGATGATATGCTTGAAGCTGCTAAACAAATTGCTTCATGGTATGAGGGATATATCTTAATAAAAGGTGGTCATTTTGAAAATCGAGCTGATGATTTGCTTTATTATCAAGGAAACAGCTATTGGTTAGAGGCTGATAAAATTGATAATCCAAATACTCACGGTACTGGCTGTACCTTGTCTTCTGCCATCGCTTCTAATTTAGCCTTAGGCTATTCCGTAATTGATAGCGTTAAAAATGCTAAAGCATATTTAACTGGCGCTTTAAACGACCAATTAAACTTAGGACATGGCAGCGGTCCATTAAATCACTGTTGGAACATGAAATAAGAACACCAATGACCGGTGTTCTTATTTTAATCTTTTAAATTTTCTTTTAGAGTTTCAATCTTTTCATTTAATCTTTCAATTTCTTTTACGATATCAGCAGTATCTTCATCAATAACTCCCACTGAAACCATCTTTTCATAATAAATTTTACCTAATTCAATATACTGCTCATCTAAATCAGCCTCCGCACTTTTAATACTAACTTTAGTTTTAGCCGTATCTGCCAGTTCAGATGATTTTTCAATTGTTTTTTCGGTAAACTTTGCGGCTTTTTTGCCTAAATTATCTAATAGAGCCATAATTAATCTCCTCCTATAAACATTATACCATTCATACATAAAAAAAGTCTTGATAATACAATTTATTTATCAAAAGAAAGATAATTACTTTAATAAAATTTGTCAAAAGTAATAACTTTTTATATAATAGATGCAAGTGAGGTGATTTTATGATACGTAGAGCCAAAGAAAGTGATCTGGCAGGAATTAATAATCTATTATTTCAAGTAAATAATGTTCATGCCGATGGACGGCCTGATTTATTTAGTCACGGTGGCAAAAAATATAATGATGAGGAAGTGTTAGAGATTATTAATGATGATAAACGACCTATCTTTGTTTATCTAGATGAAAATGATCAGATTTTAGGTTATGTTTTTTGCGTTTATCAAAACAATTATGGTGATAAAATAACTTTATATATTGATGATTTATGCGTTGATGAAAATTGTCGAGGACAACATGTTGGAACTAAACTATATAACTATGTTGTCGATTATGCTAAAGAGAACAATATTTATCATATCACTTTAAATGTATGGTGTTTAAATGAATCAGCAATGAAATTTTATGAAAAATGTGGTCTAAAGCCACTTAAAGTGATGATGGAAAAAGTTTTATAAAAGCCGCATTAATTTTGATTAATACGGCTTTTTTATTGATTAAATAACCAGCCTATTATTGAAAAATCATGAGTAAATAAGGCACTACCAACATGCTAATAACTAACTTCCTGGCCAGTAAAATAATTACCATCTTCGATATCTAAAATACTAATATTTCACTTATCTTCTTTTAACTATAACTACCAGTGATACAAAACTTTTATCTGTAACTAAGACTCTGTGATATAATAGATATAGTATATAAAATCGCTAAAAGGCGATTAATAGAACGGATGGTGATACCAATGTATATCGAAACTCAACAACGTTATACTACTTTTGAAAGCGATGAGTTAACGAAACTACTAGAACAAGTACAATTTAAGATCAATAACTTTGGTATCTGGCAAAGTGAAAAGGACCAAAAAGCTAATTATATTTCGAATGATATTGAAATTGTTTATTATCTTCATGGTGGATCGACTACTTATATTGGTGATAAAAAATACATTTGCCCACCTAATAGCTTTTTAATTTTAGAACCATTTCAACTAAATACATCTCATAATATTGGCTATGATCATTATGCCTATTATTATTTTCATTTTGATATCGAACCAGTCTATTTAAAAGATCAATTTATAAATTTACTAGTTAAAAATGGTCATTTAATTTATGACTATGAGTTGAAAGATTTTAGAGAGATGTTAGATCGTTTATTAGTTGAAACAAATACTAAAGAAATCGGATATTCTAGCATCATAACCGCAGCATTGATTAGACTGAGCGTTGAAATTATTCGCGCTCAATTAAAAAGAACTGGTGAAACTAATGTCGGGTTTGTCCACTCCCGGCATATTGATCTAGTTAATGAAAGTATTAAATACATTCATCAACATATTTACAAACATATTAAATTAAATGAGATGTGTCAAAACTTAGGGGTATCAACCAGCGTTTTATATAAATCATTTACCCATGTTTTAAATATGTCACCAAGTGCTTATATCCAAAAACAAAAAATTCAATATGCCCAAAATATGCTACTGCTTGGAAAAACTCTTACAACAATCGCTCAAGAATTAGGCTATTCAAGTGCTTATCATCTTTCACGAACTTTTAAACAAAAGACAGGTATGAGTCCTCGTGATTATAAAAAGAAAATGAAATCTTTGTGATAAAATCAACATATACGAAAAAGTATATGTTTTTTGTTTAATTTGGTATGTTTTATATATTTGTAAGTGCTATCATTTGATTGGACAGGAATTAATCATTTATTAGGAAATTATTGATTCTTTCAATAAAAAACAACTGTATTATGATAATTACGGGAAAACAAAAATTATAAAGAAAGGAGATGCTGCTAAATTAAATAAACACTTTAATTTACAATAACATATCCATAAAACCATTATTGTTTATTTAATGATTGCAGTAAAATAATCAGATTGATAAAAAGCAATTATAAAAAATTATTTCAACCCATTACTATTAATAAAATGGTCGTAAAAAACCGTGTCTTTATGACACCAATGTCAACTAACTTTGCAACTGTTGATGGTTATGTAACTGATGAAATGATTCATCATTATGCTAGAAGAGCTAAAGGTGGTGTCGGATTAATTATCACTGAAGTTGTTATGGTCGAGCCGACCTATAAATACATCGCTCATACGGCATCTTTACAAGATGATTCTTATATTGATGGATGGAAAAAATTAGCTGATGAAGTTCATAAATATGGTGGTAAAATCGTTCCTCAATTGCTCCATCCTGCTTACATGGCTTTGCCACTTCCTGGAACCCCACAATTAGTTGGGCCAAGTGAAGTCGGACCATATTATGCCAAAGAACCACCTCGTCCACTGACAATTCCCGAAATTCATGAATTAGTTGAATTATTTGGCGATGCTGCTAAACGAGCTAAACAAGCCGGATTAGATGGTGTCGAAATCCATGCTGCTCATGCTCATGCCTTGATTGGTGGTTTCTTATCACCTTTGTACAATAAAAGAATCGATGAATATGGTGGCGATATTACCCATCGTATCCGTTTATTACTGGAAGTTATTGAAAACGTTCGAAAAAAATGTGGTTCAGACTTTCCAATTATTGTTCGAATTAGTGGTGATGATTACGAAGATGGTGGTCAATCACTACATGAGGGATGCTATATTGCCAGAAAAGTTGAAGAGGCAGGTGCTAATATGATTCATGTATCTGGTGGTACGACGATTCATCGTGGTAGTTCGATCACACCGCCAGGAACACCACAAGCCAGCCATGTTAGAAGCTCGGCTGAAATTAAAAAATGTGTCAAAATTCCAGTAGCCACTGTCGGACGTCTAAATGAACCATGGTTACTAGAAGAAGTATTGCAACGTGATCTTGCTGATATCTGTATGGTCGGACGTTCATTATTATGCGATCCTGATTTTGTCAACAAAATTATGCTTGATCAGGAAGAAGATATCCGCCCATGCATTGGTTGTTTAGGCTGCTTAAGTTCAACAATGTTGAAAGACCATATTGAATGCGCTGTTAATCCAGCAATGACAATTGAAAACGAAGAAACAATCTCAAAAGCCCCTATAACAAAATCAATCCTTGTCGTTGGTGGTGGCCCAGGTGGTATGGAAGCAGCCTATATTTTATCAAAACGTGGTCATCAAGTGACCTTAGCTGAAAAAAGTGCCCATTTAGGTGGCACTATGGTTGTTGCGGGTTATCCAATTGCTAAACAATTCTTTACTTCAGCTACTAAATATTTTATTAAACGGACTTATGATAGTAATGTTGATATACAATTAAATACTTGTGTTGATAAAACATATTTAAAAACTCATCATTTTGACCATGTCTTAGTATGTACTGGTGCTAAACATAAAAAAATGGAATCATTAAGCAAGCATCCACATAGTGGCTTTGCTCAAGATATCTTACTTGGTAAAATGTGGGCCGGTAAAAATGTCGTAATTATTGGTGGTGGTTCCGTTGGATGCGAGGTTGCTGATTTTATCGCACCATTAGTTAATGACCGTCATCCTAACAACAAAAAGATTACGGTAATTGAAATGCAAGATAATATTATTATGGATGATACTTCCCCAGGACGTAGCGTTCTCGTTCAAAGAATGGAACGTAAAGGAGTTAAGATCATCACTAATGCCACAGTAACTGATATAACTGAAACTACTGTTACTTATCAACAAAATAATCAATCAATTACTTTAAATGATATTGATACTGTTCTATTGGCAATTGGCTATGAGAGTGATAATTCTTTGGAAGCTATTTTAAAAGATATGAATATTTCTTATACCACTATTGGTGATGCCAAACAGCCAGGAAAAATTAAGTTTGCAATTTTAGATGCCTATCAAATTTGTAAAGATTTATAAAAAAGGAGAAGATCAAATGAAATTATTAGAACCAATTTATGTTGGTAAAATTACTTTAAAAAATCGTATTATGTTTCCACCTATGACAACTGGTTATGAAGAAAGAGATGGAACGATTGGAAAACAAAGTTTTAACTTCTATAAACGGTTAGCTGAAGGTGGGGTTGCCTATATTGTTTTAGGTGATGTAGCCCCTGTTAATACTGTTTCACCAACCCCAAAATTATTCCATGATGGACAAATTCCTGCCTACAAAGCTTTAGCTGATGCACTGCATGAATTTGATTGTAAATTAGGAATTCAAGTTTTCCATCCAGAATATGATGTCGATGCCTTAGCTGAATTATTTAAAAAAGGGGATATGCAGGCAGCTAGAGCTAAATTACATCATGATATGTTACATTATATTGATGAAGTTACTGAAGAACAATTAAATAGTATTTTAGATAAAATTGGTGCCTGTGTTAAACGTGCTTATCAAGCTGGTGTTGATATCGTTGAAGTTCATGGTGACCGTTTGATTGGTTCGCTATGCTCAACAATTTTAAATCATCGTAGTGATGAATATGGTGGTAGCTTTGAAAACCGTATTAAATTCGCCTTAAATGTTGTTAGAACAATTAAGGAAAATGCTCCTGATATCTGTATCGATTATAAATTACCAATCGTAACTGAAAATCCATTACGGGGAAAAGGTGGCTTAAAAATCGATGAAGCAATAAAATTAGCTAAAATTTTAGAAACTGAAGGGGTTGATATGATCCATGTTGGTCAAGCCAATCACACTGGTAACATGAATGATACTATTCCAGCGATGGGAACACAACCATATTGCTTCATGGCTAAATACGCTAAACAAATTAAAGACGCCGTATCAATTCCAGTTTCAACTGTCGGAAGAATCTTAACACCAGAAAATGGTGAAGCCTTAATTGAAAATGGTGTTTGTGATATTATCGGTTTAGGTCGTTCTTTATTAACTGATCCTGATTATGTTAAAAAATTAGAAAATGGTCAAAGTGATCGTATTCGTTATTGTATGATGTGTAATAAAGGTTGTACCGATGCAATTCAAAACAGACAATTTTTAAGCTGTGTTTTAAATGCTGAAAATGGTTATGAATATGAAAGAATCATTACCCCTGCAACGACAAAGAAAAAAGTCGTTATTGTCGGTGGTGGTCCCGCTGGAATGGAAGCTGCTCGAGTTGCTAAAACTAAAGGGCATGATGTTGTTTTATTTGAACAAGAAACACGCTTAGGTGGTCAGTTAAATATTGCTGCCAATCCGCCTAGAAAAGCTGAAATGAATCGAGCAATCAACTATTTAACTAATGAAATGAAAGTTTTAGGTGTTGATTTAAGATTAGGTCAAAAAGTTTGTGCTAATTGTATTATTAAAGAGAATCCAGATAGTGTTATTATTGCTGCTGGTGCTAGTAATGCTAGTTTACCGATAGAAGGCATTGATTTACCACATGTTTTTGACGCTTGGAAAGTATTAAATCATGAACAATTACCTAGTGGTAAAACAGTAGTTATTGGTGGTGGTTTAGTTGGAGCTGAAACAGCTGAATTACTTGCAAACAGCGGTTGTGAAGTAACGATTGTGGAAATGATGGACGAAATTGCTAAAGAAGAGTCTTCAACTGTTAAGCCTGTGATGTTTGAAGATTTTAAAGAACATAATGTCCAACTATTAACTAAAACTAAAGTAACTGCTATCACTTCTTCAAGTGTTGAAGCCAATGCCGAAACCGGTCCGGTATCTATTGCTTGTGATTATGTGATATTAGCAGTTGGGGCTAAACCTAATAGTTTTGATATCACTCCTTTAACTGACAATGGTATTGATGTTCATTTTGTTGGTGACTGCAATGAAAAAGCAGCCGATATTAATAAAGCCATTGAAGAAGGTTACCTAGCTGCTAATGCTATTTAAAATAATAGCATAATTCATTTATCATATCGCTTTATATCATTAATAAAAATGGAACTAGTTTTAACAACTAAACTAGCTCCATTTTTTCATTAATAATTCTATCGATTGTTATAGTAGTTGGTTTGCCATTGATATATCCTTCTTTTGATTTTAAATCATCAAGCAAGCGTTTTATCATTTCGTTGATTTCCTCTTTTTTTACCAGTCCTACTATTTCCATTATCTTCTTTAATGATATATCTGTCTGTTCCAATAAATTTATCAGTATCTTATATTTCTCTTCGGTTTTACCCTCAATTATTAATCCTTGCGCTAGATTACACATATTTTCAACTCCTTCCTTTAGTTCGGTACTCATTTTAAAATTATATTCCTTCTCCAGTATTTTTATTATCTCCCAGGCACTTGCTCCATTCATCCCAAATAACAACATCAGTGGTCTTAACAACGCATCATTTGCTTCATATTTTTTGCTTATTACATGTTTATTACTAGTATAGATCGTTACGATCTTGATTTTATCATAAGCTTCTTGATTATTTAGTGGTTTTCCTGACGCTACTTTCTCCTGTAATTTATAGCTCCTTATTGTTCCATCTTCTTTTAGCGGTGCTTGTGGTAGCAGCCAGATTGAATATATTTTTTGCATCTTTTGATACTTGTTGGCCCTGATTACAGTTTTAAACTGTTGTGATATCAGTCGGCTGGTATAGGCTATCCCTCTAGTTACGATTTAATATTCATTATAGATACTATTTTGGGCTTCGATATTGATCTGTAATCTGGTATTTGTACCAGGTATATTCAGTTCAAAATGAACATCGAATCTAAGCAGCCCTTCACCTAAAATAATTGATTCATTACTATTCGTTTTAGCTACTCGATTACCTGGAAAGACCGGTTCATGACTTATATGGGCTGGTATAATTGTTTGGATTTCTTCAATAGTGAAATTATTTAATTCATCAACAACATATTTTAAAATATGAGCTAATATTTGAACATCACTAAGCAATACTTTACATGTTTCATCGAGTTTGATGCTTTTTGAATCATTATTAATGATGGCCTGATTAATAATTGTGACAGTATAATTATTCATAGACATCACCAGCTGATAAATCTTGTATATTTTCAAACAGTATCTCTTTGGCATATTTGATCTTAACATATATTTTTTTCATTTTTCTACTCCATTATCAAATAATTTTTATAGTTTAATATGCCAAAGTTATTTTTTAAACAAGTATATTATAGCATAAAAAAGACTGCTTTTTGTCTCAAATTTATCTCATTTTTATTTATATGAATTTTATTATCACAACATATTCTTATTATCTAAATCAGCTTTATCGTCACAAATGATTTAATAGCATCAATTAATAACTTTATTAAAAAATAAAAGAACCGTAATAACGATTCTTTAGCCATCTATTTATCATTTAAAAAATCAATTGCACTAACAACATATAACAGATTGTTCCTCCGGCGATTGATAATAACATCATTCGTTTCCAGCTATGTAATAAAACAACGACTACTATCGCTATCATTTCTGGTAATCCATGACTACCACTTAAAACATTAACATTTCTTAAACAATATACAATCAATAGCCCAAATACCGCTGCTGGTAAAACCTGTCCCAAATATTGAATTACCGGTGGTGTTTTTTTATCACTGGGAAAAAGAATGAAAGGAATGAATCTAGTTAACTGTGTTCCTAAAATTACCATCAATATCGTTATAATTTGTTTAGATAATGTCATTTTATTGCCTCACTTTCATTTTTTTATCTTTTAAAATTAATAATACAACAACAATTAAAATCATTGCTGGTACCATAAAATAATCAGCTTTGAAAACTATTAAAGCTCCTAGAGATATAAATATTCCTAAATAACTACTTGTATGATCACTTTCTTTAAACCACTGTTCCATAAATATTACAACAAACATGGCTGTCATTACGAAGTCCAATCCTTCAGTATTAAAATTTAAC
Organism: uncultured Thomasclavelia sp.; assembly: GCF_944324745.1. Classification (GTDB taxonomy): domain Bacteria; phylum Bacillota_I; class Bacilli_A; order Erysipelotrichales; family Coprobacillaceae; genus Thomasclavelia. Next base: position 27,884 of record NZ_CALUXO010000045.1, read on the forward strand.
AAAGAACCAAAAATTCCACCGATAGTAGCTCCAGAAAACCAATAGAAATGATTAAGCAATGTTACATAAAACATAAACCAGCCACGATCAACCCCTTTGTCAATATCAGCTGTATAATTAATCGAAAAAGTTTCATCACACATTCCAAAAATCAAATATAGTTTTTTCCAACCTAAGCCCTTAAATTTATCTAACATCGAGATTCCATAAAAAATATGTCTTGCATTGATCATAATTGCCATCAACAATGCTTGCAGTGGATTAAAAGCCCCCAAAAGCATATTGACTGTAATAAATTCTATTGATCCAGCAAAAATAGTTAAACTCATTAACATCGGATACCAAAAAGAAAATCCTGAAACATTCATATAAATTCCATAAGTTATTCCTAGAAACCAAAAACCAGCAAAAATAGGAATGGTATATGGAAATGCTGCTTTTATTGCTTTTTTATGTTTTTCAATCATTATGTCACCATCCTTTATATCGATAAAAAAATTCCTGTTTAACACAAGAATTTTTAATTATAATTTGTTATTTTTTAAACCTGCTTTGTACCAGCAATAAAAACTAATCTCTTTCTTTAAATCAAAGTAGTAAAAAATTTAGCTTTTATCCTATTTAATTAATTAGTTTATTATCTACATTACATTACTTTAACTGTCCTAACAACACTATAATATTTTTTCATGAACTAATGCCTGATAAATTCCATCTTTATCAACATCATTTGTAACATATGTTGCCTGCTTTTTTAATTCAGCAACAGCATTACCCATAGCAATGCGATTTGCCACTTCTCTAAACATTGCCTGATCATTATAACCATCACCAAAAGCATAAGCGTTTTCTTTAGCAATACCAAAATATTTTAAAATATAAGCAATGGCGTTGCCTTTATCATAACCAATTGTTGAACAATCACAGTTACCACTTCCCCCATGATCATTAATCACTAACTTATCTTTGAATGTTTCCATTAATCGCATTAATTGCTCAAAATTATGATAAAAAATATCTAGAGTATATACCGGTAATTTAGGATCATAGTCCATAATTCGATCAATACCGTATTCTGATTTCATGGCTGCTACTTCTTTACTGCTCAATTCATAATTCATTGAAACGTGGTCACTTACCAGCAAAGCACCCCAATTATTCGCTTTTAATCTAGCTAAATACCATTGTAATTGCTCATCACTGAAAACTTCACCATGTAATTTTTGATTGTTATAAATAATATATCTTCCATTACAACATATATAACCACTTACTAAATCACCAAATAATTTTTTAGCATAAAACGGTGCCCTTCCAGTGCAAATAAATGTTAAATGACCCTTGTCCTTTAGGGACTGTAAAACTTTTAGATTATTTTCAGGGACATGATGATTAATTGCCAACGTTCCATCAATATCAAAAAAGAAGACTTTTTGCATCATTATTCACCTCATATGTAATATTTTACTATTTATAGATTTTAGTTACAAGTAGGCACTTTTTAGTAAGAAACGATATTAATAACCAGTTTGTAAAATTAATCGATATTCGCTATAATTATTTAAACGATATAATGAAAGTAAGGATGATGAATATGTTAAAAAAAGAAGATATGCCTGAATGCCCGGTGGCTACTACCGTACAATTAATTGGCAGCAAATGGAAATTATTAATTTTAAGAGATTTATTAACGGGAACTAAACGTTATAATGAACTTCGAAAATCATTGCCAGATATTTCTCAAAAAGTATTAACAGCAACATTAAAATCAATGGTTAATGATGGCCTGGTAATTAGAACTGCCTATCCCGAAGTTCCACCACGAGTTGAATATCGTCTTAGTGACCTGGGGAAATCAATGCAACCAGTTATCAAAGCAATGGAAGCTTGGGGAAAAGCTTATAAAGATAGTTTAAAGTAATAAAAAACATTAGTAATATACTAATGCTTTTTAGGTAAACTATATTGACTGATGTCTAATCCCTCTAATTCTAATAATTTAATTTTTTTATCAATCCCACCTGCATAACCAACTAAACTATTGTTACTGCCAATCACTCGATGACAGGGAATAATAATTGAAATTGGATTATGGCCTACTGCATTACCTACTGCTTGTGACGACATTGATTTTAATTGATTAGTCTTAGCAATCTTATGAGCAATTTCACCGTATGTCATTGTTTTACCATAAGGAATCGTTCGAAGAATATTCCAAACCTGACATCTAAAATCACTACCTTCAAATTTCAACAACAAATCATCAGGATCAGGATTTTCTTGATTAAAATATTGATAAAGCCATTTTTTAGCATCACGAAATATTTTTAATTCATCATTTCTAACAGCTTCTTCTTTATAATTACTAAAATAATACTTTTGATTTTCAAACCATAGACCAATTAGATGCGTTCCATCAGAAGCTAAAGTAATTGGACCTAAAGGCGAATGATAACTTGTTTGATAAATCATCTTCTATCTCCTAATTATTTATTCTTTTTGTTCATCACTATAATCATATCCATCATGAATCTTAATAATTCTTTTGCCAATCTTATCAGCCGAAATATGAACATCTTTAAATGCTTTTTGTAATCTAGTAATTGATATATCTACATTATCCAATCTTTCTGTCAAACGCATAACATCATCATACATGGATACGATATCTTTTTCTATACTTTTAATATGTTTATTACGATTAAAATCTTTCGTTAAATTTATTAAGGTAAAGACGACTCCAATCAAAGTAGTTGGGCTAGTAATTAATACATGCTTACTATGAGCATATTCAATCAGTTCACTATAATGACTACAAATATAAGTATAAATTGCTTCACTAGGGATAAACATAACCGCATTTTCAGCCGTTTGCGACGTTAAATATTTTTTAGAAATATCATTAATATGCTTTTTAATATTTTGTTTAAATAATGATTCATATCTTAAACGTTCCATTTCTGATAAATCTTCATCCAATAAATTTTGATAATTCTCTAATGGAAACTTGGAATCAATGATCATCACTTTTTCAATTCCCGGTAAATGTAAAGCAACATCCCCAATTGCCCCATTTTTAAGAGTGTACTGGGTCTCAAAAATATTTTGATTATCACCAGCATAAACGCTTAAAAGATTATCTAACTGATATTCACCCCAGTTTCCTCGGGCTTTTTTATTAATCATGATATTATTAATATCTTTGATGCGATCAGCAATATCATCAACCTGTTGGCTAGAAAGCGATGATTCTTTTAATAGTTTTTGGACATTTTCACTCATATTTTTTAATCGTTCATCAAATCTTTCATCATTACCTAAGCTCTTTTGATTTTGCTGATTCAAAATTCTAATTATTTCATTTTGAGAATTAAGATTATTAGTTATTTGTTTGATCATCTCATCTTTTTGACTTAATAACTGTTGTTGCAGCTGCAGTCGATGTGCAGTTTTATTTAACTGCACAAACATCAATGCTACTAAAGCAATAATAAAAACTAAACAGACAATTATTAATATTTCTATCATTCTATCTTCCTTTCGTCTAATAATTCCATTACAAAAAGTATAATTTATCTTAAAAATGATGTCTATAATATTTAATTATTTTTATCATATAGGGAATTGGATTCGTTCGAAGATAGAAGAAAATCCAACTATAAGGGTATATGTGATAGTTGGATTTTTTATGTAGCTAAAAAAGTGTTAGAAAATTACTATTTTTTCCTAACCATTGTTCCATTACATTCTGGACACTGACAGCTGTATCCATGA
>NZ_CALUXO010000046.1 GCF_944324745.1 uncultured Thomasclavelia sp.
TTAAGTATTAATTGTTTTATCCATCTGATAAATTTATTTACTGATTTTAATCGCGATATCGCGATGTCACCATCACTCCAAAGAATTCTGATGGTACTAACTGTAAATGCATTGACTCTTTGTTTGTTGATTGTAATGAAAAGAGTCAAAATTATTCCATCAAATAAAATATTAGAGAAGCAAAGTAAATTATTTACTGTTTTAAACTATCTGGTTTTATATGCACTGTTGATTATTTTTAGTATTGAAGTTGTGGAAGTTTATAATTTAGTGACATTATTAGTCTTTGGATTATCAATTATCTGGGCTTTATTCATTAAAATATTATCACTATACATTGAAACAACTATTAAAAATGAAGAATTAATCATGGCAGAAATGTCTAATCAGTATATAGGAAAATATATTGATTTTTATCGTCAGGAAAGTGAAAATCTTCGAAAGATCCGGCATGATTTAAAAAATCATCAGATGATCCTTAAAACAATAAATCAAGTAGGTGCGTATAATCAATATATTGATGAAATCTTTTCTGGGGTAAATGATTTAATAATCAGCGGTAATATTTTTGTGGATGCCTGTTTATATGTAAAACATCAAGAATTTCCCCAAATTAATTTCAATTATGATTTAGCAATCAAAGATTTAAAATTCAATGAAAAAGATTTAACGTCAATTTTATTTAATTTAATTGATAATGCCTGTAAAGAAGCTTTAAAAAATGATTGTCAAGTAGGAGTTACTGTTAAATTTAAAAACAACATTTTAATTATTCAAGTTACTAATACAATAAGATATAAACCGAATTTTATTTCTAGTCAGGGTAGTAATCATGGTTATGGCTTAAAAATAGTCAGAAGTATTGTTAATAAATATGATGGCTTAATTTTTGTCGATTATCAGGGAGATAAGATTATATTTAATATCAAAATCAACGTTTGATGAAAAAATATAACGTTTAGTGCAATCTTGAATTAATTATTGCTTATTTATGCTATATTAATTATAGATGATAGAACTTTCCCTATATTAAGGGAATCTCTTATTTAATTAGATATCAAATAGGATATGGAAGGAGGATCGGGTAGTATTTCCACGATATTTAAGCAAATAAGTATTTATACAAGTATAGTAATAGGTTGTATAAGTGGGGTTGGAAGTTTAAATAAAATAAGCAGTAAAATATAATGGTATAAAAGAAGTTAGTTTATAATATCAAATAACTTCAAATAATTAGTTTTTTCATAATATCGGATATAGCCAGGGAACCTGGCTATATTTTTTTATATGATGCTTTAGGTAAATATCAGTAACTTTTTTAATTAAACTTTAATTTTTAGTTCATGAATAGTTAATATTAAGACCCTATACTAAATACATTGAAATGGGGAATAGTGTAATGAAAGAAAGATTTTATACTTTTATGCAAGGTAGATATGGAGTCGATCAGTTAAATACTTTTTTAATGATCATCTGTATTGCCTGTTTTGTAATTAGTTTATTTATTCAAAATGTAGTTATTACTTTTTTAGCATATGCTTCATGGCTGGTTGTTATTTTTAGAATGTTTTCTAAAAATATCTTTGCTCGTAATCGAGAAAATGAGAAATATTTAAATTTCTTTAAGCCAGTTAGTCGCTTTTTTGAATTGAAGCTAATGAGTCGTCAAGACCCAATGCATAAATATTTTTGCTGTCCTAAGTGTAAACAAAGAGTTCGTGTGCCTAAAGGGCGTGGCAAAATTATTATTACTTGTCCAAGTTGTCAAAATAAATTTGAAAAGAGAACTTAAAGATGTTTGGATATGTAGTTGTTAATAAGCCAGAATTGAAATTTAAAGAATTTGATGTATATCATTCGTTTTATTGTGGGTTATGCCGGACTTTAAAAGAAAAATATGGTCTAAGGGCGCAAATAGCCTTGAATTTTGATTTGAATTTTATTAGTATCTTATTGTCTGGTTTATATGAACCAGAAACCAAGGTGAACCAAGAGCGATGTCTTGTTCACCCGATTAATAAACATTTAGCCCGTTATAACGAATGTGTTGATTATGCAGCTAAAATGACTATTGTCTTAACATATTTTAAATGTGAGGATGATTGGTTAGATGAAAAAAAATTATCGAAGCAGGCTTATAAAAAGTTAATAAATAAAGCTTATCAAAAAGTTAAAAATGAATATCCTGATAAAGTGAATCGAATTGAGGGATGCTTGCATCAAATAAATCTTGATGAACAGGCTGGACATGTTAATCTTGATGAAATATCAAATCAATTTGGTCAAGTCATGGGTGAGATTTGTGCGTATAAAGATGATGAATGGTATGATGAATTATATCATTTAGGTTTTTATTTAGGTAAGTTTATTTATTTTATAGATGCTTATGAAGATATTGAAGATGATTTAAAAAAAGGATTGTTTAATCCATTAAAAGAATTATATCAAAGTGATAAATTTGAAGATAGATGTAAAGAAATATTAGAATTGATGATTTCAGAAGCTACGATGGCTTTTGAACGATTACCGATTATTGAACATGCTTCCATAATTAGAAATATTCTTTATGGTGGCGTGTGGACTCGATATGAAATGGTAAAACAAAAACGATTGGAAGGTAGGTAGAAATGAACCCGTATCAAATATTAGGAATATCACCAGATGCAACTGATGATGAAGTAAAAAAAGCTTATCGAACATTAAGTAAAAAATATCACCCTGATGCTAATATCAATAATCCCCGTCAGGCTGAATATACTGAGAAGTTTAAAGAAGTGCAAAACGCTTATAAAACAATTATGGATGATAGAAAACGCGGTTTTACTAATCGTACTTATGGTAATAATCAAAATACGGGTTATAACGGACAATCTAGTTATCAATATCAATATACTAATGATCAAAGTGCTTTTAATGAAGCTGCTGGTTTTATCAATGCTCGAAGATATCAAGAAGCTTTGAATGTTTTAGAACAAATTAAAACTCATAATGCCATGTGGTTTTATTATAGCGCTATTGCAATGAATGGAATTGGAAATAATATTACTGCAGTTGAATATGCGCAAACAGCGGTTCAAATGGAACCTGGTAATTTGCAATATATAATGCTATTGCAACAATTACAGGGTGGCCAACGACAGTATCAGCAAGGACAGCAAACTTATGGCTCACCATTTGGTAATCCAATTCAATGCTGCTATAGCATTATGTTGATCAACTGTTTATTAAACTGCTGTTGTGGTGGTTATGGCAGAATGTGGTAAAGGAGAGAGTTAAATGAGCAAAGTAATTGGAATTGATTTAGGAACAACTAATAGTTGTATGTCATATATGGAAGATGGAAAAGCGATAATTATTCCTAATGCTGAAGGAAACAAAACTACCCCTAGTGTTGTGGCTTTTACTAGTGATGGAAAAAGGCTAGTAGGTGAAAATGCTAAAAGACAGGCAGTTACTAATCCATCAAATACAATTGTTTCTATTAAAAGAGAAATGGGGACGAATTATCGCAAGAAAATCAATGGTAAGTATTATACTCCTCAGGAAATTTCAGCAATGATATTGCAAAAATTAAAAATTGATGCTGAAGCATATTTACACGAAACAATTAGTGATGCTGTTATCACAGTTCCAGCTTATTTTAATGATGCTCAAAGACAAGCAACTAAGGATGCCGGAAGAATTGCTGGATTAAATGTAAAAAGAATTATTAATGAACCAACAGCTGCTGCATTAGCTTATGGTTTAGAAAATAGTTATGGTCAAAAAGTTATGGTATTTGATTTAGGTGGTGGGACATTTGATGTTTCAATCATCGAAATTGGTAGTGGGGTCATTGAGGTTTTATCAACTTCAGGTGATAATCATTTAGGCGGTGATGATTTTAATGAAGTTGTTGCTAAATATATTTTAGACGAATTTAAAAAGGCTGAAGGAATTGATTTAAGCAAAGACCAGGTAGCCATGCAGCGAATTAATGAAGCCGCTGAAAAAGCTAAAATTGAATTGTCAATTATGATTACATCAATAGTAAATTTACCGTTTATTACTAACACTAAAAATGGTCCTAAGAACTTAGAGGTTGAAATTACTCGTAATAAATTTAATGAACTGACAAAACATTTAGTAGATCGCGTTGTTTTACCAATGCAAAATGCTTTAAATGATGCTCGATTAACACCAAGTGAATTAAATAAAATTATTTTAGTTGGTGGTTCTTCAAGAATTCCGGCAGTTCAAGCCAAAATCAAAGAAATTACTGGGATGGAACCAAGTAAATCATTAAATCCTGATGAATGTGTTGCTCAAGGTGCAGGGATCCAGGGTGGTAAATTATCTGGAGATGTAGCAACAACTGGTAATTTTGATGTGTTATTATTAGATGTAACACCATTAACATTATCAATTGAAACAGTAGGTGGTGTAGCAACACCATTGATTGAACGTAATACGACAATTCCAACTAGTCATAGTCAAATTTTTACAACTTCTGCTAATTTCCAGACCCAAGTAGAAATCAATGTTTTACAAGGAGAACGACCATTAGCTAAAGATAATAAGAGTTTAGGTAAATTTAAGTTAAAGAAAATCAAACGTGCAATGCGTGGGGTACCCCAAATCGAAGTTACTTTCGATATTGATGCTAATGGAATCGTTAATGTTTCGGCCAAAGATCTTGCCAGTGGAAATATGCAAAGTATTACGATAGAAAATACTTCTAATATGTCAGAATCTGACATTGAACGTGCAATCAATGAGGCAAAACAATTTGAAGCTCAAGATGCAATGTTAAAAGAAAGATTAGTATTTAAAAATGAAGTTGAAACATTAGTAATGCAAATTGATTCGGCTTTAGTTCAGCATGGTAAAAAATTAGATAAAGCAACTAAATCAACTATTAAAAATGAATTGGCTAGTTTTAAAAAGTTAATTAAAAAAGTTGATTTTGAAACATGTGATCAAGCTAAATATGATGAGATTAAAAGTGCTAAAATTAATTTAGAAAATGTAGCGGCACAATTGTTATCCATTCAATCATAAAACACAGACTTTAATCGTCTGTGTTTTTTTGATAGCGATATGCTCCCCACCAATCGGGCATTAGTTCTTTTAAAGTTATAGTTTTTCTTGTTTGATAGTCAACCATGATTTCCATATCTTCATTCTTAGGATCTAATTGCATTAAAAACTCCCGACAAGTACCACATGGCATGCCGCTTCCTTGATCGAATGGGGCCTTATCCCGAAATGCGATTAAACGTTTGATAGTTGTTTGGCCACTTTGAATATACATATTTAAAGCAGCTACTCTTTCAGCACATAAATCCATGACACCGCAACAGCTTTCAATACAAAATCCAGTGTAGATTTGACCATTGCCGCTTTCAATAGCACAGACAACATGGTGACTGTAAATAAATGGTGAAACCTCTTCAGGATGATATTCCACTTTTGCTGCATTATATAACTTTTCCCAAATATCCATAATATCCTCCAATCATTTTATGGATTTATTATAGTATTTTTTTAGTTAAGGTAAAACATTTTAAACTTGTTAATATTTTCACTTGACATTATACAGGATTTATGGGATATTTATACTCAATATAGTATAATGAATGGGGATATCATAATGAAAGAAATAATCGAAGAAATTGATCAATTAAAAAAAGAAAAAAATGCTGTTATTTTAGCCCATTATTATGTTGATGGTGCTATACAGGATATTGCCGATTATTTAGGTGATTCTTATTATTTGTCTAAAATTGCAATTGACTGCCCACAAGATGTAATTGTTTTTGCAGGGGTAGAATTTATGGGTGAAAGTGCTAAGCTTTTAAATCCCAATAAAACTGTTTTAATGCCTGATCTTGATGCTGATTGTCCAATGGCTCATATGGTTGAAGAGGCATTTATTAAAAAGATGCGTCAAGAATATGATGATTTATGTGTTGTTTGTTATATCAACTCTACAGCTAAGATTAAATCACTGTCAGATGTTTGTGTAACGTCATCTAATGCTAAGACAATTGTTGGAGCTTTACCAAATAAAAATATTCTATTTATTCCAGATCAAGATTTGGGTCATCATATTGCTAAGATGTTTCCAGAAAAGAATTTCTTGTTCTGTGATGGATATTGTCCAAGCCACTATCAAATTACCGTTGATGATTTAAAGATGGCCAAAAAGGCACATCCAAATGCTTTGATTTTGATTCATCCAGAATGTAAGCCAGAATGCGTTGCTATGGCTGATTATGCTGGAAGCACATCTGGAATTATTGATTATGCTACTAATGATAAGGAACATGATGAATTTATTGTTGTTACTGAAGCTGGAGTACTTCATGAAATGCAAAAACAAAATCCAGATAAGAAATTTTATTTGGCTAGTGATAAGCTAATTTGTCCTGATATGAAAAAAAATACATTAGAAAAAGTTCGTGACTGTTTAAAATATGGTTTAAATAAGGTAGAATTAGATGATGAGTTTATGGAAAAAGCTCGAAAACCGTTAGAAAGAATGCATGAACTTGCAAAATAAGAGGATAAATAACCATGGAATATAATTATGATGTAATTATTGTTGGGACTGGTGCAGCTGGTCTGTTTGCTGGACTTTGTCTTCCAACATCTTTAAAAATTTTAATGATAACTAAAGATAAAATCGAAAACAGTGACTCATATTTAGCTCAAGGAGGAATCTGTACTTTAAAAAGTGCTGACGACTTTGATGCTTTTTATCAGGATACTTTAAAAGCGGGGAAAAATGAAAATAATCCTGAATCAGTAAAAATCATGATTCAACAATCGCCACAAATTATGAAAGATTTAATGGATTATGGTGTTGAATTTGATCGAGATATCAATGGAAATTTGGCCTATACTCGTGAAGGAGCACATTCACAATACCGTATTCTACATCATCAAGATGTTACGGGAAAAGAAATAACTTCTAAATTAATTAAACAAGTAAAAACTCGTGAGAATATTGATATTGTTGAAAATATGACAATGTTGGATATTATCAATAAAAATAATAAAGCCAGCGGTATTGTTGTTGAAAAGGATGGAAAAAATTATCAGATCAATGCCAAAGTAATAATTTTAGCTACTGGTGGTTTGGGTGGTTTATTTCAACATTCGTCTAATTTTAGACATATTACAGGTGATAGTTTCGCCATTGCGCTTAGAAATAATATCGTATTAGAAAATATTAATTATATTCAAATTCACCCAACAACTTTATATACTACCAAACCTGGCCGTAGCTTTTTAATTAGTGAATCTGTCCGTGGTGAAGGAGCTTATTTATTAAATCCGAGAATGGAACGTTTTGTGGATGAATTATTGCCTCGTGATGTTGTTAGTAATGCTATTAAAGCTGAAATGGATAAATATAATGCTAAATATGTCTATTTATCAGTGATTCATATGGATCATAAACAAATTAAAGAACGATTCCCAAATATTTATGAAAAATGTCTAGAAGAAGGATATGACATGTTTAAAGATCCAATTCCAGTTGTGCCAGCGCAACATTATTTAATGGGTGGTATCAAAACAGATACTTGGGGACAAACTTCAATGGAAAATCTTTATGCTGTTGGTGAAACGGCTTGTAATGGGGTTCATGGTGCTAATCGCCTGGCAAGTAACTCATTGCTTGAAAGCTTAGTTTTTGCTAAAAGGGCAGCAAAGAAGATTAGTGATGAAATCGATGATATTTTATTGATCGATCGAGTTGTTGATTTAGACAGCTATGATAAAGATCAACTCGCAATTGAAAATAAACAATTGATCATGGATGAAATAAAAAGAAAAGATGGTGACTTCTATGATAAATGGTGTAAATCTTAAAGTAAATATTGATGAATATATCTTAAATGCTTTAAAAGAAGATATTACTAGTGAAGATGTAACAACCAATGCCATTATGCCCAGAGCTCAAAAAGGGAAAGTGGAGCTAATTTGTAAACAAGATGGTATTCTTTGTGGTTTAGAAGTTTATGAAAGAACTTTTAAATTATTAGATCCGGATACTTGTTTTAAAACATCGTATCATGATGGTGATCAAATTAAAAATGGTGATTTGATTGGTGTAGTTACTGGTGATATTCGGATATTATTATCAGGTGAACGGGTTGCTTTAAATTATTTGCAACGTATGAGTGGAATTGCCACGTATACTAATAAATTAGTTAATATTTTAAAAGATACTAAGACTAAGTTATTAGATACTCGTAAAACTACTCCAAACAATCGTGTGTTTGAAAAATATGCCGTTAAAGTAGGTGGCGGAACTAATCACCGTTATAATCTATCAGATGGAATTTTAATCAAAGATAATCATATTGGTGCGGCTGGAAGCATTTCTAAAGCAGTTGCTTTAGCTCGTGATTATGCGCCGTTTGTACGTAAAATTGAAGTTGAAGTTGAAACACTGGAACAAGTTCAAGAAGCAATCGCGGCTAAAGCTGATATTATCATGTTAGATAATATGGATAATGAAACGATGAAACAGGCAGTTAAACTGATTGATCATCAGGCTCAAACAGAGTGTTCTGGTAATGTTACAGAAAAACGATTATTAGAGATTGCTGAAATTGGGGTTGATTTTGTATCATCAGGTGCAATAACTTATAATGCACCAATATTAGACTTTTCAATGAAAAATTTAATACCGATTGAATAAAACAGTATCATTTCGATACTGTTTTAATTTAATTTGGTGTTTTGTTTTTCATTTTCACCATAGATTAGACAAGTTGTATAAATTTTGGGTGTCAGCTGTTCTTTATCTAGGTTGCCGTCTTGGTGAATTAGTTTATCTAAAGTAAAATAATAGCAGTATTTTCCATAAATATTGATCAATGGATGATTTAAATCATCTATTTTTTTGGCAATGATAAATAAATAGACATTATTATGATATCGTTTGGCTAAGACATTAAACTTTTGGATACTATCATTTGGCAGTTCTTTTAAAATATATTGGACATTTTCAAGATTGATTTCTTCTAATTCCTCTATTTTTAAGCCACTTTCTCCTTTAAAAAAAGAACTATTGATAATTTTTAAGATCATTTCCGGGGTACAAAACGTTTCAATAAATTGTTCATTAGTTATTTTGTCCATCTTTTTTCCTCCTCTAATATTTATATATTCCCCTAAAATAGATTTTTCTTTTTTTAAATAAAAAAGATTACAGTTACCTGTAATCAGATTTATTTATTTGCTTCGTTATTTTGACGTTCCTGATTTCTCTTTTGCATATCTTGATATGAATAAACACAACCACAATAACTTTGGCGATATAGATTATAACTTCTAGCTAGTTGAACAGACTTAAGATAACCATTATTTTTCTTAAAATCACTGTATAAAAATTTAGTAGTATCCTGAGGAAAACTAGCGCCAATTTCATTGATCCATTGGCTATTTTTATGAGGAGAAACACTCAATACAGTGGTCCAATAATCAAAGTGATTATCTTTGGCAAAGTTATAGGCATCATTCATTCGTTTTTGATAACAAAGATAACAACGTTTCCCTCCTTCTGGTTCGTCTTGATAACGGCTGATATCTTCCAAATATAATTTTGGCTGATATGGGTTTTCAATAACTTGAATATTTTGGTTGTAGTCCTGGTTAAAGCGATTGATAAAATCTAATAATTCCTGATAACGACGATGATATTCTTCACTAGGATAAATATTAGAATTAGAGTAATAAATTGTAATATTAAAAAGTGTACAGATTTCTTTTAATACATTACAGCTACAAGGGCCACAACAAACATGTAATAATAAAGTTGGATAAGAATCTTTAATTTTTTGTAATTCTTCTTGAAATTTTTTATCATAATTAATTTTCATAGCCTTATTATAACATAGATATAAAAAAAGACTATTTTAAAAATAGTCTTAGATAATCAACATACTATCACCAAAGCTAAAGAAACGATATTTTTGTTCAATCGCTTCATGATAAGCTTTAAAGATAAAATCTTTTGTGGCAAAAGCACTAATTAACATCAATAAAGTTGACTTAGGTAAATGGAAATTAGTAATTAAACAATCAATTGCTTCATATTGATAGCCAGGATAAATAAAAATATCAGTATTTTCATGAGTTGCTGTAAACTTACCATATTTTTTAATGTTAGCTTCCAAAGTTCTTGTTGATGTTGTTCCAACAGCAATGATTCTTTGACCATTAGCTTTAGCTTCATTTAGTTTATCAGCAACATCTGGTTCTATCATATAATATTCACTATGCATATGATGATCTAAAATATCATCGACTTTTACTGGTCTAAAAGTACCCAGACCAACATGTAAAGTAACATCAAGAATCTCAACACCTTTAGCCTTAATTTTTTCGATTATTTCATCAGTAAAATGCAAGCCAGCAGTTGGAGCTGCAGCACTTCCTTCAATTTTAGCATAGACAGTTTGATAGCGGTTTTGATCATTTAATGTTTCTTTGATATATGGTGGCAAAGGCATAGTCCCTAATTTATCAAGAATTTCGTAAAAAATTCCATCATAAATCATTTTGAAAACACGAATACCTTCATCTTTAACTTCCAAACATTTAGCTTTCAATAACCCTTCACCGAAAGTAATTTCAGTATCTACTTTGACAATTCTAGCATTACCAACTAAACATTCCCAAGTATCATTTCCTAAATCTTTTAATAATAAAACTTCCACATGTCCATTAGTGGCTTCTTTGATTCCAAATAAACGAGCAGGGATAACTTTGGTATTATTTCTAACTAAAACATCACCAGGTTTTAAATAATCAACAATATCATAAAAATGGCGATGCTCAATCGTTTGTTTTTCACGATTTAAAACCATTAGTCTCGAAGTATCTCGTTTATCAACTGGATGTTGTGCAATTAGTTCTTCTGGTAAATCAAAATCAAATTCACTTAACTTCATTTAAAACGCCCTCTTATAAACATCATGACCATATTGGTCTAAAAATTCTTCTTTAAAATCTAATAAACGATCATTTTTAATTGCTTCACGAATATCTTCAGCAAGTTTTAATAAGAAATAAACATTATGAATTGATAATAACGTCTTGCCAAAGATTTCATCACATTTATGTAAATGACGGACATATGCTCTAGTATAATTTTTACAAGTATAACAATCACAATTAGGATCTAAAGGTGTAAAATCTGCTTTAAATTTTTCATTATTAATATTTAAGCGTCCTTGGCTGGTCATTACGGCGCCATGGCGAGCCACTCTAGTTGGTAAAACACAATCATACATATCAATCCCACGAATTGCACATTCAATTAAATCGATTGGATTACCAACACCCATTAAATAACGTGGCTTTTCTTCAGGTAACCATTTAACAGAATCTTCAACCATTTTATACATTACATCTTTAGGTTCTCCAACGCTAGTACCGCCAATTGAATATCCAGGAAAGTCCATATTAACTAATTCTTTGGCGCACATCTCTCTTAAATCACTGTAAGCACCACCTTGAACAATTCCAAATAGAGCTTGCTTTTCAGTATTGTGGTGAGCATCTTTACCACGTTTAGCCCAGCGGATTGTTCTTTCGACACTATTTTTCATATAATCGTAATCACATGGATAAGGAGCACATTCGTCAAACGACATAATAATATCAGCTCCTAATTTGTTTTGAATTTCAATTGATTTTTCTGGTGATAAAAATAGAGAACTTCCATCAATGATACTTTTAAACTTAACGCCTTCTTCTTCAATTTTACGAGTTTTACCAAGTGAAAAAACTTGAAAACCACCACTATCAGTCAAAATTGGACCATCATAATTCATAAACTGATGTAATCCGCCCGCTTGTTCAACAATATCAGCGCCAGGCCGTAACCATAGGTGGTATGTATTAGCCAGGATAACTTGAGAATGCATTTCTTTTAACATTTCCGGAGCAATTCCTTTAACTGTTGCTAAAGTTCCCACTGGCATGAACATTGGAGTTTCAACATCACCATGGGGTGTATGTAAGATACCATAACGAGCCCCTGATTGTTTACAGACATGTTTTAATTCATAACTTATTGCCGCCATATTTTTCCTCCTTTTTACAAGCATTTTTTATTATAACCTAAACTAGTTTCAAAAACAATTTTAAAAGCGCTATTTTCATAACGCTAGATTAACTCTAATTGCTTCATTGCATATTCAATACCATCATCATCAATGCTTTTAGTAACCAAATAAGCTAAATCAAATAATTCGGGATTACCATTTCCCATGACAATCGCATATTTGACGTATTCCAGCATAGTTCGATCATTGAAACTGTCACCAAAGACATATGCATCTTCTAAATCTAAATTGAAGTAGTCAAGAAGAAACTGAATACCTGTAGCTTTAGAAAAGCCTGCAGGAACAATTTCTCCAAAATCGTCACCTCTAACAATATAATCAAAATCATGGCTGATTTCTTGTTTAAATGCTGATAAATTGGCACTGTCATCAAACCAGATCGTAAATTTATCAAATTCAATATCAGGTTCATCAAAATCTAAAACATTGCAACCATCAGCTTGGTAGTGTTCTTTTATTTCCTGTAATACTGGATGTTTGATTTCGTGATCAAAATATACTGCTTTAGAACCTTCTAAAATACCATCAATTTTATTTTTTCTAAGACTGGCAACTATTTCTAAACAACGTTTTTTATCCAACGTTTTAGAAAATAAAACTTGATCATGAAAATCTATATAGGTACCACAACCACAGATATAACCATCAGGATTTAAATCTTTAATTTTTTGATCGATTGTCGCTAAAGGACGGCCGGTATTAATAAAGATTAAATGATTGTTTTGCTTAGCTTTTTTGATTGCTTCAATTGTACTGTTACAGACAGTATGAGTTGTTTCTGATAATAAAGTACCATCAATATCAAAGAAAAGTATTTTATTAGTTTTCATCTATATCCACCCCGCTACGATTATACATGATTTATGATATGACAACAATTATTTTATGAGATGATATCTTTGAAAAGTGGCCAAAGCTTCTTTATAGCGACGTTTACTGATAGGAAGTATGGTGCCATTGTTTAAAATCGCCTGATGATCAGCAATTTTAGTAACATATTTCCAATTGACTAAATAAGACTGGCTAATCATAAAAAAATGTTTTGAATTAATCATGGATATTAATTCCTTAAGCTGATAACGGGTTTTAATGATATTTTTGGTAGTATGTAGAAAACAAAGATGTTTCTGATTTTGACAATATATTATATCACTTAGATTAATTGAATGATATTCATTTTTAGTCTTGATTAGGATTTGCGGGTTTATTTTCTCTAATTTTTTTATCAAATCATTAATTGTTTGTTTTAAATGGGTATTTAAGTTATTTTTAGTTAAAAAATCAAATGGATGAACAATAAAAGTCAGAAATACTAATTCAGAATAATCAGAAATAAAGATAATTTGGCTATCATAATGACTGTTTAAATATTGTTTTGCTAGTTCAATGCCATTAATATCACCCATTTTTACATCTAAAAATAATGCATGATAGTTTTCTTTGAAATTAAATTGATCAGGATCAAGATATTCAGTAATTGAAAGTTCGAGGTGGTATTGTTGATAAATTGTTTCAATGATGTCTTTAATTTGTTTGATAACTGTTTCATCTTGATTAATTATGGCATAACGGTGCATTTTAATTCTCCTTTATTGTTTTTGATATTATAACAAGAAATGTAATAGTTTTAACTAAATATTCTAAAAAAGACCCGTATGGGTCTTTGAAGTCAACTGTTATTAGTGACAACGTATTTATGATAATAGCAATTAATCAACGAATCAATGAAAAAAAGTAGTTTATATTTTCCAAGCGATTCTTCGTCATGATTTCCTAATACAATTATATCACTAAATTGTTGTGAAAATTTGATTTGACTATTTTGCGTTATTAAGACATTTTTTGCTAATGAAATGATTGCTGGAATTGTAATCGCCTTTTCCATTAATAGAGTACCTTCTAGAGAAATAAAAATACATTAATCATCTTTGTGAACTTGTTTGACAATCTCAATTTGATGTTCTTTTCTTGGATAAAATTCTACATATTTTCCAGAAGTCAATAAAGCTCTTTGTAAAATGTTAGCTAAATCACCAGGTATATGGGTTGCAAAAATAAAGACACGATTAGCGTTAAAAATCATGTCACAAAGTTTACTAATCGATGTGTCTATTTTTTTGAGTTTATGTTTTTAAAACAATTACTTATTTGATTTAAAAATATGTCAAAGTTAATTTTTTGAAAAGCATTGTTATCAAGAATAGTTTCATTAAGTTCTTCTTGAATTCCAATAATATCGTTTTTAAAGTCATTGAAATTTGTATAGCCTAATTTATGTGAAAATCTGCTCATACTAGATGGAGATGTAAAACATAAATTTGATAAATCTTGCAAAGAAGTTTTCTTTTTAATGATACTTGTATTTTTTAAAAGACATCGTGCAATGCTAATATCAGTATTATTATTGTCAGGTGAAGTATTGACGATGTTTTGAAGTTTATAGATTAATCCCGCCATAATTATTTAATAGATTTACCTCTCTAAATTATTCTTCTTTGTTTTTATTATATTACTTATGGCATTATATTTCAAAAAATGTCAAACAAAAACGTAAAATAAATTACTTTTTTTAATATGATTTTTTCAAAATTACCATAATTTAAAAGTGTTTTCATTATTTGAAAATTATATCAAAAGTGAAAAATCAAACCTAATTTGTATGTTGCAGCGATAATATGCAAATTTTAAAATAAAGTTAGAAAAGGGAAAGAAAGGAGGATAAATAGAAGATAAATGAAAAAAACTACAGCTTATAATAAAAATATAGGAAAAGGAAAATGTTATGAAAAAAAGAAAATTAATAGCTGCCTTAATTGCTAGTATGATGACAATTGGAATGTTTAATCAAAATGTTAATGCAACTGGTAATGAGTACATGGCAAATCCATCTTTTGAAAACGAAATTGATAAAAATACTATTCAGTTATATAAAGCTGAAAGAACAAATGAAAGAGCTTATGATGGAAATTATTCTATCAAAGTTGGTAATTATAAACCAGAAAATGAACATGAAGTACCTATCTGGTCATATAATTATGGTAAGGGAAGCGTAAATGTTATAATCAATAATGTTAAACCTAATACAACTTATAAAATAACTAGCCATTATTTTAATGAAACCGGTGTTAAAATGTCAACAGGAGTACTTGATGTAGATGGTGATTATTCTCAAGATTATCCATGGAAATTAGCTTCTGATATCAAAACTAATTCGCAAAAGAGTACAGAATGGCAAACTAATGTGCATACAATAACTACAGGACCAAGAACTAATCAAATATATGCATTTGCTTATACTGAATGGACAGGGAACGAAAGTGGTGCAGGTGTTTTCTATTTTGATGATGTTCAGATTGAAGAGGTGGGAACTGTTGAAAAGGAGGTACAAACTATTGATTATGATACAAAAATGAGTGCTTTTCCTAATACTATCCCACCAGTTCAAAATTTTGAACAGACAACTGGAATTTTTAAATTAACTAAGAAAAATCAGCTGTTTTCAACAGATGAATTTTCTAAAAATAAAACAGAGTATTTGGCTGAGTCGATGAAGGCTAAAGGAATTATTGAAGATTACCGTATCAATGTAATTAATAGTCTTGATGAGGCTAAAGGAATTACATTATTTAAACAGCCAGTTACTTTTGAATTAAATGAATTGGTTAATGATCGTGAATGTGAAAAAGATGCGTATCAAATTGATATTAATGAAAACTCAGTTAATCTATATTCCGATTATATTGAAGGAATTCAAAATGGTTCTATGACGCTTTTACAAGCATTTGTGCAAAGAGATAGTCTTAATTGTGGAGTCGTTAGTGACTATACGGATCAAAATATTCGTGGATTACAAGTAGATTCAGGAAGACGTTATTATTCTATTGACTGGTTGAAAAAGCAAGTCGAGCAAATGGCTTATTACAAACAAAATGTATTACAGTTAAGATTAAAAGATAATGAAGGAATTCGTTTTGATTCAAAAGTAGCACCAGAATTAGTTGATCGAAAAGGTGGCTTTTGGACAGCTGACGAGATTAGCGAATTAGTAAATTATGCTGCTAAATTTAATATTGAAGTAATACCAGAAGTAGATTTTCCAGGACATTCAGGTCAAGAAGCTGATTATCATCAAGAATGGAAAATAACTGATAATTGTTCTAATTTAGATTTTTCAAAACCAGAAGTAAGAGAGTATATTTATTCAATTTATCAGGAAGCTGCTGATTTATTTAATGCCAAAACAATTCACATTGGTGGTGATGAGTACTTCCAAACATCAGGATGGAATAGTGAAGGGGATCAAAAATTAGCTTCTTGGGCCCAAGAAGTTACTCAAAATTCAGCGGCCGATGAAAATGATGCTCTTAAATTATTTTTTAATGAAGCTGCTAAGCCATTTTTAGATAATGGTATTAAAGTATTGGTATGGAATGATAATTTATTTTCATTTGATAGTGTTGTTGATTTAGATGAAAGAATTGTAATTGATTTTTGGGGTGGTGGCATTTATGGTTCTATTAAAGCTTCTCAAGCAGTAGAAGCAGGTTATAATGTAATGTCTAGTTCATCATCAAATTATCACGACTTATGGCCACAACAAGATCAAAATAAGTTAGATCGTCCAGCACCAAAAAATCTTTATGAAAATTTTACTAGATATACTTATTCATGTAGTGCTTTTGGATATCCGTTCTATCATGTGGATGAAGTACTAACAAAAAATCTCGATTTAGTACAAGGACAAGTCTTCCCAATTTGGGATGATGCACATGGATATGTTCCAGAATATATTTTATCACGTACTTTATTTCCACGTTATGCTGGCTTTGCTTATAAAACTTGGGGAAGTGAGTATGCTGCTGATTTTAGTTATGAAGAATTTGAACGCTTAGCTTATGCAGTTGAGTCACCAAAATCAGCATTGTTAGGCAATCAAGTTGCTAAAAACTATACTTTATCTGATTATCAATCAATTGTAAATTCGTTAAAAATAGCGCTAGCAAATATCCAAACAGATAATTTAGAAGTACAAGCAAATATCGATGAATTAAATGAAATTTTAAATAAAGAAAATAATAAAATACTATATTCAGTTAACGAAATTGAAGAATTGATTCACAAATATGAAAATATTGAATATACTAGTGATAAAGGAAAAGTTATAGTAAAATATGTTGATGAAGATAATAATGATTTATGTAATGCAATTATTATCGAAGATGAAGTTGGAACAACTTATACTAGCGAAGCTAAACAGTTTGAGGGGTACAGTTTAATTATATCTCCTGAAAATGCAACTGGAATCATTGAAAAAGAGGAACAACAAGTAGTTTATACTTATCATAAAGATCAAACTACTGAAAATCCAGGACCATCAGGCGATGAAAATGTTCCAGATCAGACAGTAGATACAGATGATAAGGGAAGTGTCGAGATGGATAATTCAAAGACTGATTCTCAAAAAGCTGTTTCAACTGGAGACCAGATATCATTAGTAGTTCCTTCAGCTATTGCGATGATTTCAATAATTGGTATAGCTTTAGCAATTCGATTAAAGAAAAGAAAAATTTAAATTAGGAATAAACTGAGGTATTAAGATATCTCAGTTTTTACTATGTCTATAAATTATACTGTAATGCTTTATAACTATTGTACTTTTAGATAATTGTTAGTTAAAATATTTTTAGGCTAGGAATAAAAGAATAATTTTTGAGATATTATGTTTTTTTCTTTATGATAAGTTATTAATGAAATAAAAACGTTAAAAATCATTGTTTCTTTTATTCAACAAAGTTATAATAAAAAAAGTGAAGAGAAAGTAGGGGAATAATGCATGTATAAGATTGTACGTAAAGAAGTATTAAACGATGTAGTCGAATTAATGGAAATTCATGCTCCTTATGTCGCTAAAAAATGCGAACCAGGTCAATTCATTATTCTTCGTGTTGGTGAAGATGGTGAAAGAATTCCATTAACGATTGCTGATTATGATCGTGAAAAAGAAACTATTACTATCATTTATCAAATTGTAGGCTATTCAACAAAACAATTGGCAAAATTAAATGAAGGTGATGAATTAACTGATTTCGTTGGTCCATTAGGAGTACCAACTGAATTCCATGATGTTAAAAAAGTTATCGGTGTCGCTGGTGGTGTTGGAAGTGCGCCACTATATCCACAACTTAGAGAATTAGCTAATCGTGGAGTTGAAGTTGATGTCATTATCGGTGGTCGTGAAGCTCAATATGTTTTATGGGCTGATAAATTCAAAGAATTTTGTAAAAATGTTTATATTGCTACTGACGACGGATCAATGGGTACTAAAGGTTTTGTTACTACGGTCTTAACTGATTTATTAGATAAAGGTGAAACTTTTGACGAAGTTATCGCAATTGGACCAGTTCCAATGATGAAAGCAGTTGTTGGTGTAACTAAACCATTAAATATCAAAACTTCAGTATCTTTAAATCCAATTATGATCGATGGTACTGGAATGTGCGGTTGCTGTCGAGTAACTGTTGATGGAAAAGTTAAATTTGCTTGTGTTGATGGTCCTGATTTTGATGGATTACAAGTAGATTTTGATGAATTAATGATGCGTCAAAGAATTTTTAAAGAAGAAGAACATGTGATGGATGAAAAAGCTAATCGGATGTGTAATTTAATGGGAGGTGTCAAATAATGGCAAAACCAAATATGTCACCCACAAAGGTTCCAATGCCTGAACAAGAACCAAATGTTAGAAATAAAAACTTTGATGAAGTTGCTTTAGGATATACAAAAGAAATGGCAATGGAAGAAGCAACTCGTTGTTTACATTGTCGTAATAGTCCATGTAAAAATGGATGTCCAGTAGGAGTACCAATTCCTGAATTCATTAAAGAAGTTGCTGAAGGAAACTTCGAAGAAGCTTATAACATTATTACTAGTGAAAATGCTTTACCTGCTATTTGTGGACGTGTTTGTCCTCAAGAAAATCAATGTGAAGGTAAATGTGTTCGTGGAATAAAAAATGAACCAGTAGGAATCGGTCGGCTTGAAAGATTCGTAGCTGATTATCATATGGCTCACGGTAAACCAGCTGAATTAAATATTAAACCAAATGGTAAAAAAGTAGCTATTATTGGTTCAGGACCTGCTGGAATTACCTGTGCTGGTGAATTGGCTAAAAAAGGTTATAAAGTAACTGTGTTTGAAGCATTACATAAAACTGGTGGGGTTCTTTCATATGGAATCCCAGAATTCCGTTTACCAAAAGATTTAGTACAACGTGAAGTAGATACAGTTGCTGCTTTAGGTGTTGATTTTGAAACTAATGTTGTTGTTGGTAGATCAATTACAATTGATGAATTACAAGAACAAGGATATCAAGGAATTTTCATTGGTAGTGGGGCAGGATTACCTCGTTTCCAAAATATTCCAGGTGAAAATTTAAACGGTGTTTATGCAGCTAATGAATTTTTAACACGTGTTAACTTAATGAAAGGTTATCAATTCCCAGAACATCCAACACCAGTTAAAATTAGCGATACTGTTTGTGTTATTGGGGCTGGTAACGTAGCGATGGATGCTGCTAGAACTGCTAAACGTTTAGGTGCTAAAAATGTTTATATTGTTTACCGTCGTGGTGTTGATGAAATTCCAGCTCGTGCTGAAGAAGTACATCATGCTAAAGAAGAAGGTATCATCTTTAAATTATTGACGAATCCAGTTAAAATCGAAGGAGAAGATGGATGGGTTAAGTCAATGGAATGTGTACAAATGGAACTTGGAGAACCAGATGATTCTGGAAGAAGACGTCCAGTTGTGATCGAAGGTTCTAACTTTGTTATTGAAACTGGAACGGTTATCGTTGCCATTGGTCAAAGTCCAAATCCATTAATTAGACAAACTACTCCAGGTCTAGAAACTCAAAAATGGGGTGGTATCATTGTTGATGAAGATACAATGAAAACTAGCAAAGAAGGTGTCTTCGCTGGTGGTGATGCAGTAACTGGTGCGGCAACAGTAATTCTAGCTATGGGTGCTGGTAAAACGGCAGCAAAAGCGATGGATGAATATTTATCAAAGTTATAAAATAAATGATCAACTCTAAATAATTAGAGTTGATTTTTTAATTATTAACATCTAATGATAATATTATGTTACAATTAGTTATAGGTAACTAACTGTAAGGAGGAGTCGGAGTGCAAGTATTAATAATCTATTGTCATCCTAGTGCTAATAGTTTTACTGCTGCTGTTAAGGATGCATTTATTAAAGGATTGCAAGACGGAAATCATCAATATGAATTAATTGATTTATATCAGGAAAATTTCCATGAAACCTTTAGTGAAGAAGAATACATGCGTGAAGCATTTTATAATGATAGTTTACCAATAGCTAAAGATGTTATTAAAATGCAGGAAAAAATAAATCAATCCAATGTTTTAGTGTTTATTTATCCAGTTTTCTGGACTGAAGCACCAGCTAAATTAGTGGGCTGGTTTCAACGGGTCTGGACTTATGGATTTGCTTATGGAGATAAAGCAACGATGAAACAATTGGAAAAAGTGTTATTTCTAGTAACCATGGGTGGTGATTTACACGAAGAATTACGGCAAAGGCAAGTTGTAGCGATGAAGACGGTAATGTTAGAAGATCGTATTAGTAATCGTGCTAAAGAAAAAGAAATGATTGTTTTTGATCGAATGTCTCGTGATTATCCAAATCGTCGCGAGAATTTTGACCGCTTTTTAAATCAGGCTTATCAATTAGGAAAAGAACTATAATCAATCATTTGTTTATCTTTGTGATAAAAAAATTATGATTTGTTGTAGTATTTATTATCATGATAAAAATGCTATTATTTTTTTCTCATTTCGTGTATAATTGGCATAAAGGAGTGATAATAGATATGTATAAATATTTAGAACCATATGCAGCGCTGGTTGAATTTTTAGGGAAGGCATTAGGTGATAATATTGAAATTGCTTTGCATGATTTAACTTCCAAAGATCAAGAGATTGTTGCGATTATCAATAATCATAACTCTGGAAGAGAAATAGGTGCTAAATTATCGAATTTGTCATTACATTATCTTGAAGAAAAACAATATTTAGATCATGATTATGTAATTAATTATAAAACTACTGGACCAGATGGTAAGTTAATGCGTGCTGCCACATACTTTATCAAAGAAGAAGGTAAGGAAATGCCAGTCGGTATGTTGTGTATTAATGTTAATATTTCCGATTTTGAATATTTAACATCAACGATTAAGAAAATTTTAGGAATCAAAGATGAAAAAGATATTGAATTTAAAATGGATAATCCGGTAGAAATTTTATCTTCGCCATTAGACGAAATGATTGATATGTATATTAAAGAATGTCTTGAAAAAATGGGATTCCCAAGCTATTTTCTAGCAGAACGTTTGAATGTAGATGAAAAAATCAAAGTTGTAAAATATTTACAGGAAAAGGGAACATTTAAAGTAAAAGGTGCCATCGTTTTAGTAGCTGAAAAATTAGCTGTTTCAGAACCAACAGTATATCGTTATTTGAAAAAAATGGAAAAATAGGAGGAAAAGATGAACGAGGTAGTATATGTAAGCGGACATAAAAATCCTGATACTGATAGTATATGTTCAGCGATTGCTTATTCGTATTTATTAAAAGCAATTAATCGTTATAATGCTGTTCCAGTCAGATTAGGGGAAATCAATCGGGAAACTGAATATGTTTTAAAAAGATTTGATATCGAAATTCCGATGTTATTAAAAACAGTAAAACAAAAAGTGGAAGATTTAAATTATGATAAAGTGACAGTTTTTTCTAAAGAACTAACATTAAAAACAGCATGGGATTTAATGAAACAGCAAAATCTTAAATCAGCACCAATATTAGATGATCATGGTCAATTATTAGGTTTACTTTCAACATCTAATATTGTTGAAGGATTTATGGAAAAATGGGATAGCAGCTTATTAAAAGATGCGCATACTCCAATTGAAAATGTAATTGATACATTAGAAGCTTCAATTTTATATTTAAATAGTAATTTGAAGACAATTAATGGTAATTTACATATTGCCGCAATGCGTGGTGAAGAAGCTAAAAAACGGATTAAACCAGGTGATATCGTTATCGTTGGTGGTGACCGGGATGATGCAGTTAAATCATTGATTGAAGCTCAAGTTTCCTTGATTATTTTAACTGGATCACTTGAATTAGAACCAGAAATGCTTGATTTGTTGAAAGAAAAAGGAATCAGTGTTATTTCGACACCATTTAATACTTATTTAACTTCACAACAAATTATTCAGGCAATACCGGTAGAACATATTATGCAAAAAGGCAATTTAAAAACTTTTACTACCGATGATACATTAGATCATGTTAAAGAAGTGATGAGTGAAACTCGTTTTAGAAGCTATCCAGTACTTGATTTAAACAATCGTTGTGTTGGTAGTATCTCTCGTTTTGCATTATTAAAAGGATTAAGAAAAAAAGTTATCTTAGTTGATCACAACGAACGTGGTCAATCAATTCCTGGAATTGAAGAAGCCGATATATTGGAAATTGTTGATCATCACCGTGTTGCTGATATCCAGACAGTTGGACCTTTATTATTTAGAGGGGAACCACTTGGTTCAACAGCAACGATCATTACTAAAATCTTTGATGAATTAGATGTTGAAATACCAAAATCAATTGCTGGTATTTTATTAGGAGCTATTTTATCAGACACATTATTATTCAAATCACCTACATGTACGCCAGTAGATACTAAGATGGCTCGTAAACTATCTAAAATTGCTGATGTGCAAATTCAAGAATTTGCTATGGATATGTTTAAAGCCGGTACATCATTAGCTGGTAAGACTGTTGAAGAAATCTTTAACCAAGATTTTAAAAAGTTCCCATTTGAAAATGGAACTGTAGGTGTTGGACAAGTCAATACGATGGATATCGATGGTTTTGCTTCATATAAAGCTGACATGTTAGATTATATGAATCAATTTGCCCAAGATAATAATTTAGACTTTGTCTTATTGCTATTAACTGATGTTATCAATGCTAATAGTGAAATTTTTGCCGCAGGACCAAAGGCTTATTTGGTTGAACAGGCATTTAATATCAAATTAAATGAAAGTCAAGCTACTTTAGAGGGAGTTATTTCTCGTAAAAAACAAGTAGTTCCAGCTATTACTGCAGTAATGAGTAATTAAATATGAGATTAGATAAATTTTTAAAAGTATCTAGAATTATTAAGCGTCGAACACTTTCTAAAGAAATTAGTGAGAGCTCTCGTGTTAAAGTTAATGGTAAAGTGGCTAAACCTAGTACCCGATTAAAAGTCGGTGATGAGATAGAAATTGAGTTTGGTCGGTCTTTGTTAACGGTTGAAGTAAAAGAACTAAGAGAGCATGTTTTAAAAGAAGATAGTACGATGCTATATGAAATTATTAAAGAAGAAAGAATTAATCGAGATATCTAGGCAACTAGATATCTTTATTTTTATTAAATTGTTTGTAAGTAAATAAAAAAAGGTATACTATATTATATAGTAAAAGGAGGAATTATATGTACGCAAAAGTTGCATGGGAAAAGTATGATGATAAGCAAATAGAAGAAATCATGGCTTTTAATGAAGAATATAAAAGATTTATTACTAATGGTAAAACAGAGAGATTATGTGTTAAACAAAGTATCAGTTTAGCTAAGGAACAAGGATTTAAAGAATTAAGTGAATATGATGAGTTAAAACCTGGAGATAAAGTATATGTTAATAATATGAATAAAAATATTGCTTTATTTGTAATGGGGAAACAACCTTTAGAAAAAGGAATGCGTATTTTAGGAGCGCATATTGATTCACCAAGAATGGATCTAAAACAAAATCCATTATATGAAAGTGAAGGGTTTGCGTTATTAGATACTCATTATTATGGTGGGGTAAAAAAATATCAATGGGTAACGATTCCCCTTTCATTAATTGGAATTGTAGCTAAAAAAGATGGAACAGTAATTGATGTTAATATTGGTGAAGATGAAAATGATCCAGTAGTGGGAATCTCTGATTTATTGATTCATTTATCTGCCGATCAATTGAAAAAAGATGCTGCCAAAGTAATTGAAGGTGAAGATTTAGATGTTACAGTTGGCAGCATGCCATTAAAAGATGGTGAAAAAGATACGGTTAAAGCTAATGTTTTAAGAATTTTAAAAGAAAAATATAATTTTGATGAAGAAGATTTCTTAAGTGCTGAAATTGAAGTTGTACCTAGCGGTAAAGCTCGCGATTATGGAATGGATCGTAGTATGGTGGCTGGGTATGGTCATGATGATCGCGTTTGTGCTTTTACTTCATTAAAAGCAATCTTACAAATGAACGATCCTGAATATACTAGCTGCTGTATTTTAGTTGATAAAGAAGAAATTGGTAGCGTTGGAGCTACTGGTGCGCATTCATTATTTTTTGAAAACACAGTTGCCTTATTGTTAGAAAAACAAGGAATCGACAGTTTTGTTAAAACTAGACAGGCAATGGCTAATTCTAAAATGTTATCTAGTGATGTTAGTGCTGGTGTTGATCCATTATATTTAAGTGTCAATGATAAGAAAAATGCAGCTTACTTAGGTAAGGGAATTGTCTTTAATAAATATACTGGTTCTCGTGGTAAAAGCGGGTCTAATGATGCTAATGGTGAATACATGGCTGAAATTAGAAAAGTTTTAGACGATGATAATGTTTATTATCAAACTGCTGAATTAGGAAAAGTAGACCAAGGCGGTGGGGGAACGATCGCTTATATTTTAGGTAACTATAACATGAATGTTATCGATGCTGGTGTTGCTGTCTTAAATATGCATGCACCAATGGAAGTTGTCAGCAAAGTAGATGTTTATGAAGCGTATTTAGCTTATTGTTCATTTTTAAAAAATATTTAGATATTTGGCCTAGCCAGATATCTTTTTTTATGCTTATTTATATTTAGCTGGTTAGATATGGGACAAATAGCGCGAAAAATTACATAAAGTGAAAAAAATTGAATCTCTATCTTGTGTTAATATCAATAAATCTAGTACAATTAGATAAAGGCGGTGATAGAAATTGGATAAAGTTGAAGTTGTAGACTATGATGAAAATTGGCCACGTAAATATGTTTATGAGGCAAACATTATTAGAAATATTCTTGCTGGTGAGTTAATCACCATTACCCATATTGGATCGACCGCGGTACCTGGTTTAAAAGCTAAGCCAATTATTGATATTTTAGTTTTTGTCAAGGATGTAAGCGCTTTGGATGATTTAGATGATAAGTTTAAAGAGGCTGGATATCTGTGTTTAAAAGAGGATGGAATTAAGGGTAGAAGATTTTTTATGAAAGAAGATAATTCCGTTCATGTTCATGCTTATGACGCCAATAATCGAGATCGAATTGAAGCGCTAATAGCTTTTTATGATTATTTAAAGGATCATCCTGATGTAGCTAAAGAATATGAAGATTTAAAAGTGAAATTGGCGAAGAAATATCCTCGAAATATAAAAAAATACAGTCAGGGAAAGGCGGCATTTACTAAGGAAATTGAGACAAAAGCTTTGTATCAATATCGTCATAAAGATATTGAACAAATCTAGAGTTCTAAGTTATCTCTATTTGCATATTTATTAGTGGAGGTAATTTTATGGACAATAATAATATTCGCTTTGAGCATACTCCTTATCATAATGTTTATTTAAAAGATCGAAAAAATATTGAATTGACGGGAGTGAAGAATATTGAAAGTTTTGATTCTTTAGAATTTTTAATTGAAACTTCATTAGGTTTTTTAAATATTACTGGAACTGAGTTATCATTGACTCGGTTAGATCAAGAAAAAAGTGAAGTAAGTATTAAAGGAAATATTGATTCGATTTCTTATGTATCGAATAAAAAGAGTTCTAAAAGTAAAGAGAGTGTTTTTAATAAGCTACTTAAATAATGGATTTAATCAAGCAATTACAAGGGATTAGCTATTCACTGGTATTTGGCTTTCTCTTTACTTTTGTTTATAGTTTTATCAACTCTTTGTTTTATAAATACCACAAGAGTATATTTAGATATATTCTACAGCTGGTTATTGGTGTTGCTTTTGGGTGTTGCTATTATTTTGGTTTGTTAATGATCAACAATGGAGTTATTAGATTTTATTTTATTATCAGTTTATTAGCTGGTTATGTTTTATATCTTAACTATTATAATTATTATTTGATTGTGGTAATTGAAGCTGTAATTAAAGGATTAAAATATATTTTATCCCCAATTATATTCATTTTTAGAAAAATTAATGCTATAATAGGGCACATGAAGAAGGTGATTAGATGGCTAAAAAAAGAAAAATGATTAAATTAGTAAAAGGTATATCATATATGGTAATTGGTTGTGCTTTAATGATTGTCTTATTTAGCAGTGCTATGAATGTTCTTCAACGACAAGATGATATTGCAGTTTTAGAAAAGCAAAAAGCTGCTGTTGAAAAAGAAAGAGAAGAATTACAAAATGAAGTGGAATTGTTGAATGATGATGACTATGTTGCCAGATATGCAAGAGAAAATTATATTTTTTCGCGTGAAGGGGAACAAGTTTCAATTATTCCAGGAGTAGAATAAGCACTTTGTGCTTATTTTTGTGTTTTAGGGGGTAAAAAATGTTTATTAAAAAGAGTATTTATATGCGATCATTGCGTCGACGTCGTCATATTACTATTTATGTGCCAGATGATTATCAGACTAGTAATAAACGCTACCCGGTGTTATATATAAATGATGGTCAAAATGCTTTTTTTGATGAAGAATCATATATGGGCATCAGTTGGGGTTTCTACGATTATGTCAAAGAAACTAATTTAGATATTATCATGGTTGCAATTCCATGTAATTTTAATCCTAATAAACGAGAAGATGAATATGGTCCCTGGCCAATTGGAAAAGAAGTTTTAAAAATGGAATACGGTGATGATAGTTTACAGATTGGTGGCGAAGGTGATAAGTATTTACGTTTTATTATTAAACAGTTGAAACCGTATATTGATCGTCATTTTCCTACGATTGTCGATGATTGTGCGATGGTTGGAAGTTCTATGGGTGGTATAATTACCAGCTATGCTGGAATTAAATATGCTGATGTTTTTAAAAAGACTGCGTCACTTTCAACTGCGTACTGGTTTTATGTAGATGAATTCATTGATCTGATTCATAAAAGTGACATGAGTCCAGTTGAATGTTTTTATTTAGATTTAGGTGGTAATGAAGGTAATGGCGATGAAGAAATTAGCCGTATTTATTATGAAAGCAATGATATTATTTATGAAGAATTGATCAAGAAATGTGATAAAGTTCATGTGGAATTCTTTGAAGAGGCAGTTCATAATGAAAGTGAGTGGCGCAAGCGGGTGCCAATCTTCATGGATTTGTTTTATCGCCAATAAAAAAGCACTGAGGTGCTTTTTTATTTAGCTAAATTTTCAATATATTTGATTAATGGAAAATAACGATTGATCAATGTAACGATTCTACCAACAAGTACAGCTGAAATAACCGTTCCAATTCCAATTCCTTGTAATGAATGGAAAAAAAGTAAAGAAGCACAAAATGAAATTAAAATTAATGTGACATCAAAATATATTTTAATTTTACCAAAGTTTTTATTGTAAGCAGTAGAAATAGCGCGAACGATTCCTTCACCAGGAACTACAATCACATTAGGACTAACTTCAATACAGATTCCTAGGGCTAGAATAGTACATCCTATTAACAAGCTGATAAGTTTTAACATGATTGAATCTAGGACTAAACCGCTTAGAAGTCCCATTGTAATATCAATAAAGAAACTAAAAATAATATTTGCAAGAATTTGAAGAAATTGAATCGGATGAAAATCTTTTTTTAAAATGATAATCTGTATGATAATAAAAATCATATTTAAAATAAATGTAAATAATCCAAAGCTGATTTTTGTAAAAAATAGACTAAAAACATAAGGAACACTAGAAATTGGTGAAGTTCCTAAGGCACTTTTGGTAATCAAAGAAATTCCAAAAGAATTGATTATTAAACCGAGAATAAAAAAGAAATATCGTTGTAGCCATTTAATCATACTTGATCCTCCTGACATGTTGAAATAATTTGTTGTAGTAGAGTTATTAATTCTTGTTGTTGCTCATTAGAAAGATTAGCAGTTAAGAAATTATCAACATTTTGACCGATTGTCGCAATTTCCTGGGTTTTTTGCTTTCCTTTTGGGGTTAGATAAATTTTAATAGAACGTTTATCACGAGCTTGAGATTTTTTTAAAATTAGTTGCTGTTGTTCCATTTTGTGAAGCAAAGATGTAATTGTCGATTTATCAATAACACAGTATTGTCCGATTTCTTTAGGTGTTAAACCATCATATTGATTGAGACACTCAAGAATCTTAGGCTGACCAGGTAATAAATTTAATTTTTTAATTTCTTGAGTAACTAGACGATTGCTGTAATTAAAACATCGTAATAGTAAAAAGTGCAATTGTTTTTCTAACATAAACCCTCCTAATATAATTTGAATTCAAACTATATTTTAGTGATAATTACAAAATTGTCAATTATCTACAAGTATAAATCTTATTAAATAATTTTAAAAAGTGAAAATGATTAAAGAATAGCTTTTTTTGTGTTATGATACGATTAGTAAAAAATGCAGAAAGGACAGCTATTATGAAATATAAATTAATGTTATCGGATTTAGATGAAACATTACTGGTAAATCATCATGTCCCCGAATTTAATGTTGCTGCTATCAAAAAAGCTCGCAAAAAAGGAGTGAAATTTGTACCTGCAACAGGCCGGGCATTCAATATGATTCCAGAAATCTTAAAAGAAATTGGAACTTATGATTTGGCTGATGAGTATTCGATTTGTTTTAATGGTGGGTTGATTGTAGAAAATAAAAATGGGCGTATCTTAAATTTTAAAGGTCTTTCTTTTGAAGTTACTAAAATGTTATTTGAAAAAGCACGGCAATACGATGTTTGTGTTTTGATCTTTACTGTTGATATGTGTTATATCTATAATGCCGATCCAGATGAGATCCAACGAAAAACTGATCAAAAAGCACCGTTTAAAGTGGTTGATGAGTATAATATGGATAATTTAAAAGATGAAAAGATTGCTAAGATTTTATTTGAACGTCGTGATATGGCTTATTTAAAGCAGATTGAAGCTGATTTAAAAGCTGATATTGTAGGTAAAGCGACAGCCAGTTTTTCGTCAAATCGGTATTTAGAGTTTAATGCTAATGGTGTAAATAAAGGATTTGGACTTCGCTGGCTGGCTAATTATTTAAAGATTGATATAGATCAAACTATTGCTATTGGCGATAATTATAATGATGTTGCGATGATCAAGGAAGCAAAGCTGGGAGTATGTGTTGCCTGTGGTGAAGATGACATTAAGGAAATAGCTCAATATGTCACAAAAGCTGATTATGATCAAGGTGCTGTAAAAGAAGTGATTGAAAAATTTATATTGGAGGATAATGAAAATGGGTTATAAATTAATTGCCTGTGATTTAGATGAAACTTTATTAAACGACCAGCATCATGTTGGTAGTCGCAATGTTGCGGCAATTCAAAAAGCGAGAAGGGAATATGGGGTTAAATTTGTACCTGCGACAGGACGAGGATTTATGCAAATTCAACCGGAGTTAAAAGAATTACAATTAATCGATTTGCCAGAAGAATATGTAATTTCATTTAATGGTGGTGCACTTAGTGAAAATAAAGGCAATCGGCTAATTGAATTTAAAGGCTTAGAGTTTGCAAAAATGAAAGAAATATTTGAAGCAGGTTTAAATTTTGATGTTTGTATTCATGTTTATACACCAGAACACTTATATGTATTTAATTTAAGTGAATCAGAACGGCAAAGACTGATTGAACAAAAATTAGAAGTTATTTATCCTAAAGAAAATAGTGTGGATTTTCTAAAAGATACGTCTATTTCTAAAATATTGTATCAAAATATTGATGTTCCATATTTGATGAGTCTTGAAGAAGGGTTAAAACCAATTACTGATGGTTGTTGTGCAGTTAGTTATTCATCTAACCGTTATATGGAATTTAATGCTTTAGGAGTAGATAAAGGTCAAGGATTAATTGATTTAGCGAATAAATTAAATATTCCAATCGAAGATACAATTGCCGTAGGAGATAATTATAATGATATGGCAATGTTAAAAGTGGCGGGATTATCAGTTGCGGCTAATAATGCAGTTGCTGATGTTAAAGCGGCCTGTGATTATACTACAAAAGCAGATAATAATGAAGGTGTAGTGGCTGAATTGATTGAGAGGTTTATTTTCAATGAGATTTAAAGAGATTGCAGAGGCTGAGTTTCAAAAAGATTATTATCGCCGATTACATGATTTTGTCGAAAATGAGTATGAACATAAAACAATTTTTCCGCCAAAACAAAATATTTTTCGAGCTTTGAATCTATGTGATTATGAGGATGTTAAAGTTGTTATCCTGGGTCAGGATCCATATCATGAACTGCACCAGGCTAATGGTTTGGCCTTTAGTGTTTATCCCGGTGTTCGAATTCCACCTAGTTTAGTTAATATTTATAAAGAATTGCATAATGATTTGGGAATGAAGATTCCTAATCATGGTGACCTAACAAAATGGGCTAAACAAGGGGTGTTACTTTTAAATAATGTTTTAACAGTTGAACAAGGAAGAGCTAACAGTCATGCGGGAAAAGGCTGGGAAATCTTTACTTTAAATATTGTAAAAGCTTTAAACGAAAGAGAAAAGCCATTAGTGTTTATTTTATGGGGGAATAATGCCCGGGCTAAAAAACAATATATTGATACTTCGAGACATTTAGTTCTTGAAAGTGCTCATCCATCGCCACTTTCAGCCAGCCGTGGTTTCTTTGGTTCGCGACCATTTAGCAAAGCTAATCAGTTTTTAAAAGAGCATGGTATTGCACCAATCGATTGGCAAATTGAAGACATTTAATGATATTAACAGGGCATTAAGTTATATTGAATCAAAGCGAACTAAAAGAACTTTGGAACAATTTAAAGCTACAGTTATAAAATATGGCTTTAATTATCAACAAAAAAAGATGATTCATATAGCGGGAACCAACGGTAAAGGTTCTACTACTAATTATTTAAAAGAAATTTTAATGGCACATGGTTATCAAGTCGGAACTTTTACCTCACCTTATATTATTTGTCATAATGATCGCATATGTATTAATGGACAAATGATCAGTGATGACGAGTTATTATCAATTATTAACGAACTGATACCTATAATTGAACAGGAACAATTATCAATGTTTGAGATTGATACATTGATAATGCTTAAATATTTTAATGATAATGATTTAGATTTTCGAATTATAGAAACGGGAATCGGGGGGTTAAATGACAAGACTAATATCATTGATAGTTATTGTAGTGTGATTACTAATATTGGTTATGATCATCAGTTTATGTTAGGAAATACGTTAGAAGAAATTGCAAGACATAAAGCTGGTATTATTAAGAAAAATCAAATCTGTTATACGACCGAAACTAATTGTAAGTTGATTGATATTTTTAAATCGCAATGTCAAGTTTGTAACAGTCAGCTAAAGCCAGTAAAAATTGATTGTGATTATAGCTATCCATATCATTTTACTTGTTTAAATCATCGATATACATTAAAAAATTGTGCAAGCTATCAAGTATCTAATGCTACTTTGGCAATTAATATAGCTAATGATTTAATTGCTGTTGATCCTAAATTAATCCAGCAGGCTTTAAATAAAGCTCATTGGCCGGGTCGTTTTGAAAAATTTGGAAATATTTATTTAGATGGTGCCCATAATATTGACGGGATCAAAGCTTTGATCAAAACTATTAATGATCAAAAAATTTCTGATGTTCTAATTGTTTTTAGCGCCTTAAAAGATAAAGATATCAAATTGATGAAAGGATTATTAGCTGGTTTTGATTTAATTGAAGCAAGTTTTCAAGATGAACGTTCAACGTCCCGGGCTCCGGATTTTAAAATTATTTTAAAAGCAAATCAGGACAAATATCAAAATATTATTGTAACTGGCTCTTTGCATTTTATAAGTGCGGTTCGTAAATATTTATTAACATCAAAAAATGATAATTGATATAGTTAGTTATTTGTAAATATGGGAATTGACTATTATTAGTCGTTCCTTTTTTATTAAAAATGGACCTCTAAAGTTTTTTTAGAGGTCCATTATTGATAAGGATGTTGATAATTGAGGGGTTCATCAAACTCAGCCCAAGTTAAATAGACTAGTTGTAATAAATAACGTTTATCATTTTTAGGATCATGAATGATAAAATGATCACGTCCGGCTTGTTCGATTACTCCTTTATATACTTTATCGCGCCATTCATTACTGCTAGAATACGTAAAATAAAAACTACCTAGTTTGCCAACGTTTAGTCGGAGGATATTTTCGATATAAGCCTGATCAATAACTGGAGCCGGAGTTAATGTAGTATTGCTTCCTGGGGTAGTTTGGTTACTTGGAGTGTTAATAGTACCGTCTTCATTGGTTGTAGTATTTTCATCTTGACGGACTAAATATGGGTTTAAATCGTTGAAATAATTCATGTATAAAATTCTCCTTTATTTTTTATAAATCACAGTTTAAGTTTAAGCCAGGGTTATAGAAACAATGTTGTTTATATCGCCCTGAAAGATTGCCATAGAAAGTTTGGGGACAAGCTACATCTGAGCCAGGGTTTTTAAACCATAAGGCATTAGTGGCTGGTTCATTTCGATAGCCGTTGATGCAACGCAAAGCTAAATTTCGTACAAGGGAAGTAACTGGTTCGTTGAATAATGGGGTTCCAACACCGGAAAAAGCATTTTTTTGATAGATAACTTCAGTGATCGTCCGGGTATTTCTAAAAACATCACAATTGGCTACCACACGATTGATAACAACATTTCCAACTAAAAGCATTCCTTGTTCTCCTTCGCCAAGGGCTTCTGACTGAATCAACCGGGCTAATAATTCAACTTCTTCACTGGAATATTTAACTCGTGCCAATTTATCACCTCGCTAATATCATATGCGGTTGGATTAAAAAAATGCTTGTTAGTTTTTAGTTAATTTAAATCGAATTCTTTTTGAAAAAAATTTACATAAAATCCTTTTTAAGAGGTTTATTACAAAAATAAATGAGAGTATAATAAATGACAAGATATATTATTTACATTTCGTATAATAAATCTCGAATTTATTTTTATTTTATGTTAGAATAGTATTATAGGTAAAGCGCTTACATTAGACAAGGAGGTATTTTAAAAAATGGGAAAAGAGATTGTCGCAATGATTTTAGCCGGAGGACGTGGGACACGTCTAGAAGCACTAACGGCTAAAGTAGCTAAACCAGCAGTGCATTTTGGAGGAAAATATCGTATTATTGATTTCCCTTTGAGTAACTGTGCTAACTCAGGGATTGACGTTGTTGGGGTATTAACTCAATATGAATCAGTATTATTAGGTACTTATGTTGGCTCTGGAACTAAGTGGGGGCTTGATGGTAAACAGTCATTAGCAGCTATCCTGCCAGCACGTGAACGAGGGGAAGTTGGGGCTACTTGGTATGCAGGTACAGCTGATGCTATTTATCAAAATATCAGCTTTTTAGATCAATATGACCCTGAATATGTTTTGATCTTATCTGGTGACCATATTTATAAAATGGATTACGATAAGATGCTTGCTGCTCACAAACAACGTAAAGCCGCTGCAACTATCGCTGTATTAAATGTTTCTTTAAAAGAAGCAAGTCGTTTTGGAATCATGAATACAAATCCTGATGGAACTATTTATGAATTCGAAGAAAAACCTGCCAAACCTAAATCTACATTAGCTTCTATGGGTATTTATATCTTTACTTATAAAGAATTAAGAAAATACTTAATTGACGATGCTAAAAACGAAGACAGTAAACATGACTTTGGTATGAATATCATTCCAGATATGTTAGCTGATGATAAAAAATTATATGCTTATGAATTCGAAGGTTATTGGAAAGATGTTGGTACTGTAGAAAGTTTATGGCAAGCTAATATGGACTTGTTGAATGATACAGAACTAGATCTTTATAATATTAAACGCGATTGGAAGATCTATACTGAAGATACTTTGGAAAAACCACAAATTATTGGAGATAAAGCTAATATCAAAAATTCAATGGTTACTCAAGGATGCCTGGTAAATGGTAATGTTGAAGGATCAGTTTTATTCAATAATGTCAATGTTGGTGAAGGTGCTAAAGTAATCGATTCAGTTTTAATGCCAGGTGTACTGGTTGAAGAAGGTGCTGAAGTATATAAAGCAATCGTTGATGAAGGCGTAGTTATTCGTGCCAATACAAAAATTAATGAAGAAGCCAAAGAAGTCGCTTTGATTAGTGATAATAGTAAGTAGGGGAGGAAATAGAGATGGTTAAAGCAATTGGTATTGTAAATTTACACTCTGATGTAGATTTTGTCGGTCTTACAGAAAGAAGACCAGTAGCGTCTGTTAGTTTCTTAGGACGTTATGCATTGATTGACTTTGTTTTATCAAACATGTCGAACTCAGCAATCGATGCGGTTGGAGTATTAATTCAACGTAAACCTAGATCATTGTTGAAACATTTAGGTAATGGTAATTCATGGAACTTCAACTCTAAAGCCGGTGGCGTATCTATTTTATATAATGAAAAATACGCTAATAACCCTAATTATAATCATGACATCAATAATTTGATTGAAAATATTGCTTTCTTAGAAACTAATAAAGCTGATTATGTAGTAGTTGCACCTGCACATATTATTACAACTATGAATTATGCTGATGTAATTGATGCTCATGAAAAAGCTGGAGCTGAAATTACTATGGTGTATAAAAAAGTTCATGATGCAAATGAAGCTTATATTGGATGCGACTGCCTGACAGTTAAAAATAAAATGGTTACTGCAATTGAAAAGAATCGTGGAAGTCGTAAAGATTGTTGTGTTTCAATGGAAACATATGTATTTAATGCTAAAACTTTATTAGAAGTTATGAAAAAAGCTCAAAAAATTAGTTCATTCTTTAGTTTAAGAGATGTTTTGGCTTATTTATGTGATGAAAAACAAATTAATGCTTATGAATATAAAGGATATGCTCGTTGCATGGATTCATTAGAACATTATTACCAATACTCATTAGAGTTCTTGGATCTAGATGTATCATCTGCTGTATTTAAGAGCAATTGGCCAATTTATACTAATACTAATGATACACCACCAACTAAATATTTATCAGAATCTAAAGTAAATAGTTCATTTGTTGCCAATGGGGCAATGATTGATGGTACTGTTGAAAATAGTATTTTAGGTCGTAATGTAACAGTTGGTACTGGTGCGGTCGTTAAAAACTGTATCTTATTCTCTGGAGCTGTTGTAAGTCCAAACGCGCATTTGGAAAATGTAATTATGGATAAAAATTCTAAAGTAGAACATAAATTGGACTTAAAAGGTGATTCTACTACACCATTATATATTATTGAAGGAGATGTAGTTTAATGCGAGTATTATTTGCTACATCAGAAGCAACACCATTTATTAAATCAGGTGGATTAGCTGATGTATTAGGTTCTTTACCAAAAGAAATGGTAAAAAAAGGTGTCGAAAGTATTGTTGTTTTACCTAAGTATCAAGATATGAAAATGGCTGATGAAATTCAGTTTGTAACTAATTTCGATATATGGGTAGGATGGCGTAAATTATATTGTGGTGTCTTTACTTATGAATTGGATGGAGTTCGTTTCTACTTTATTGACAATGAACAATATTTTAAACGTCCAGGTTTATATGGTTATGATGATGATAATGAAAGATTTGCTTATTTTGATTTTGCCGTTTTGGAATTAATCTCTCATTTAGATTTGAAACCAGATATTTTACACTTACATGACTGGCAAACAGCAATGATTGCGATGTTGTATAAAGAAAGATATTGTTATTATGAACATTATGAAAATATTAAAGTTGTTTTCACAATTCATAATATTGCTTTCCAAGGAAAAGCTGATCCTGCTTTACTAAGTGAATTATTTGGTTTAGATAATTATTTGTATTATAACGGAAACTGTCGTAACGATGGGTGCTTTAATATGATGAAAGCTGCTATTTTCTATAGCGATATTGTAACTACTGTTTCGCCAACTTATGCAAAAGAAATTTTAACGCCAGAATATGGAGAAGGATTACAAAATATTTTGGAAATGCGTAAGTATGATTTGTATGGTATTTTAAATGGAGTTGATTATGATGTAATCAATCCAGCTACTGATCCTGAAATTGTGAAAAACTATGATATTAATACTGTTTTTGAAAATAAAGTAGCTAATAAATTAGCTTTACAAAAAGAGGTAGGATTACCTGAGAATAAAGATGTACCATTTATTGGTGTCGTAACGCGTTTAACTAAACAAAAAGGATTAGATTTGATTTTAAATCAGTTTAGTGAAATGTGCAGTCGTGATATTCAAATTGTTATATTAGGAGCTGGAGATCGAGTTTATGAAGATGCTTTAAAAGGTATTGCTTACCATCATCCAGATAAAGTATCATTACAATTAAAATATGACTTTGGTTTATCATGTCGAATTTATGCTGGTTGTGATATGTTCTTAATGCCTTCATTGTTTGAACCATGTGGATTATCTCAAATGATGTCTTTAAGATATGGTACAATTCCAATTGTAAGAGAAACTGGTGGATTAAAAGACAGTGTGCAACCATATGATGAATACGCTCATACTGGAACCGGATTTAGTTTTGCTAACTTCAATGCGCATGAAATGATGCGGACGATTGACTATGCTTTAAAGGTTTATAATGAAGATCCAGAAGCATGGAAAGGTATCATGACTCGTGCTATGAGTGCAAAATTAGACTGGGATACAAGTGCTGACCAATATTTAAAAGTATTTAAATCTTTGTTAGGATAATCCATATAATAAATACTTATAGTTGAAGAGGAGTGGCAATACTCCTCTTTTGCTTAAAAATAATTAATCACAATTACATGAAAATATACGGAGGAACGAGATGATAAAAGCAATTTTTTTTGATATTGATGGGACTTTAATATCAAAGCAACAAACTTGCATTAGTGAACAGGTAATAAAAGCATTAAAACAATTACAGGAAAAGGGAATTAAATTATTTATTGCTAGTGGGCGCCATTATTTAGAAATGGAAGAATTAGGAATTAACCAACAGTTTACTTTTGATGGTTATTTAACGATAAATGGTGGTTATTGTTTTAATCAAGATGGTGTTATTTATAAAAATCCCATTGATCCCGATGATGTAGCAAGAATTGTTGCCTATGTTCAAAAACAACATTTAGCCTGCAGTTTTGTTGAAAGCAATAATTTAT
Source organism: uncultured Thomasclavelia sp. (assembly GCF_944324745.1). Lineage (GTDB taxonomy): Bacteria > Bacillota_I > Bacilli_A > Erysipelotrichales > Coprobacillaceae > Thomasclavelia. The sequence continues at coordinate 37,610 of NZ_CALUXO010000046.1, forward strand.
ATATTAATCTAATAGATGATTATGTTATTGCGGCTCAAAAAGCCATTAATACATCGTTGCCACCAGTTAAAGATATCACTAGGGCTTTAAAGAATGATATTTATCAAATAGATCCATTTGTAGGGAAAGAGGAGATAGCTAAATTAGTTGCTTTGCTTAAACATTGTAAATACACTAAATGGCATGATGGTGCTTATGATATTATCCCAAAGGTTGGTGGAAAGAAAGCAGGAATAAAAGCCGTGTTGGATCATTACGGAATCGAACTTGCGGAAACGATGGCTTTTGGTGATGGTCATAATGATTTAGAAATGTTGGAATATGTTGGAACTGGTATTTGTATGGCCAATGGGCACCCAGAAACTCTTGAACGTAGTGATTATGTGACAGATACTGTCGAAAATGATGGGATTGTAAAAGCATTGTCACATTTTGGCTTAATTGATTGAGAAAATATGGTTGTAATAATCTAATTAGTTGTGTAAAATGGGGTTAGTAAGGAGAGAGTGATAATGAAAAAATCAATCCTGTTACTTATGGTAACTGTATTGCTGGTAACCTTAACAGCCTGCGGAGCGCAGGATAAAAAAGTGAATTTACAAAAAACCGGAGAATTATATACAACAGAAGAAGGCGTTAGTTTTTATTATCCCAGTGATTATGAAATATCGGTATCTTCTAACCCTGAGGTGACTGATTATAATACGGTTGAATTTAATAAAGATAATAATACTTTGTATTTTTTAGTAGTAAATGATGAAAGTGATAATGTAGCTTCTGATAAAAGTGAATTATATACTGGTGTCTTAGAACAAGGACAGGCTAGTAATATTGAAGTATCGAAACCAGTTTTAAATAGTGGTTTGGATGTGTATCAATATATTTATGAATATAGTGATACCGGAATAAAGAATAAAGAGATTGTTTATTTTTTAGACGATGTTACATATATCTATGGATACCGTTCTGTCAAAGATGAGTTTGAAAAAAATGAAGCAGACATGACTGTTTATTTAGAAAGCTTTTCAATGACGGCAGGTAAATAAGTTGTATTTTAGGGGATATTTTGTTAAGATTAAAATACAAATTAAATTTACGAGGGCAGATTATAGCTGCTTGATGGTAGAAGAAATAAAATGGATAAGATAAAAGCATCTGCTATCGAGAAATCATTGATAGTATTATGCTTTTTTATTTATGGAGGTTATGATGAAACTATTTAATACACTAACAAATAAAAAAGAGGATTTTAAGCCGATTAAAGAGGGAGAAGTTAGTATTTATGTCTGTGGACCAACGGTTTATAATCATGCTCATATCGGAAATACCCGACCAATGATCGTTTTTGATGTTTTAAGAAGAACGTTCGAATACTTAGGTTATAAAGTTACTTTTGTTTCTAATTTTACTGATGTTGATGATAAAATCATCAAAGCTGCTAAACAAGAAGGAATCAGTGAAAAAGAGTTAACAGATAAATATATTAAAGCTTATGAAGATGTTCGGCGGGATTTAAATTTATTATTTCCAACTTATGCCCCACGAGTTACCAATACCATGGATGCCATTATTAAATTTATTGATGGTTTAGTAAAAGATGGATATGCTTATGTTGTTGATGGTGATGTTTATTTTAGAGTTACCAAAATTCATGAATATGGACAGTTATCAGGAATTAGAATTGAAGATTTAATTGCCGGTGCCAGTGAACGAGTAGATGATAATGATAAAAAAGAAGCACCTGTTGATTTTGCTTTATGGAAAAAAACTGATGAAGGAATTCAATTTGATAGTCCGTGGTCTAAAGGGAGACCTGGCTGGCATACTGAGTGTGTAGTTATGATCAATGATATTTTTGAAAATGGATTAATTGATATTCATGGAGGGGGACAGGACTTAAAATTCCCACATCATGAAAATGAAATCGCTCAATCAATGGCATGCCACCATCATCCAATTGCTCATACTTGGATGCATAATCAAATGATCAATATTGATAATCAAAAAATGTCAAAATCATTAGGAAATGTTGTTTGGGCTAAAGATATGATCAAACAGCTTGGATGTAATGTTTATAAATGGCTAATGCTATCTAGTCATTATCGTAACCCATTAAATCTGACTGATGATGTAGTTACTAATGTAAAAAAAGAAGTTGCTAAAGTAGATAATGTTATCAAAACAGTTTCTTTATATTTGCAGGTAAATCATGTTGCTGACTGTGATTATGATAAAGCAACAGTAGATGAAATGGTAGCGGCATTGGAAGATGATTTAAATACTTCATTAGCATTAACAAATATCTTAAATCAGGTAAAAAAATTAAATCAATTATTTAGACAAAAAGATAAAGACAATCAGGCTATCAGTCAAAATTATCAAACTTTACTAAAAATGGTTGATGTGATGGGCTTTGTCTATCATCCAAAACAGTTAAATGATGAAGAATTAAAATTATATCAAGATTGGAATGAAGCTAAAGCTAATAAAGATTTTGATACTGCTGATAAATTACGTAGTCAGTTAATCGAAAAGGAGATTATTTAATGCGCCCGGATTTGATGAATCCTAGTGTCTTAGCTTATTTAGGTGATAGTGTTTTTGAAGTGATGGTACGAAGTTATTTGATCAAAGAAAGTGGTTTGGCTAAAACTCATGAACTTCAAAAGGAAACAGTGAAATATGTTACTTCAATAGCACAATCTAATTTTATGCATGCAATGTTAAAAGAAGGTTTTTTTAGTGAAGATGAAATAGCGATTTATAAACGTGGACGAAATACCAAAGGAAGTAAAAATGAAAAAATCGAACATCTGCATTCAACGGGCTTTGAAGCAATTATCGGGACATTATATTTATTAGAAGATTTCAAGCGAATAGATGAGATATTTTCGCGATACAAAAGCTATATAAAAGGTAAATAAAAAAGAGATAAATTTGAGACGAAAATAGGTGAAAAATATGAAACAATATATATATGGTAAAAACACGATATTAGAAGCTTTAAAGGGAGAAAAACGTGTATATACTGTGTATATCCAAAACAATTTTAAAGACAACAAAATTATTGAACTTTGCAAAAGAAAAAATGTTCCATGTCGACGAATTGACAAGTCAGAATTTATCAAACGGGTTGGAAATGTCGTTCATCAAGGTATTATAGCTGAAGTTGAGGGCTATCGCTATTATTCGCTTGATGAAATAATTACCGCTATTCCTGAAGATAAACAGCCATTGTTGCTAATGCTTGATGGATTGGAAGATCCCCATAATTTAGGGGCAATTTTAAGAACTTGCGATGCTATTGGGGTTGATGGAGTTATTATTGGTAAAAAGCGTAGCGTTGGATTAAACGCCACAGTTGCCAAAGTGTCCACTGGAGCAATTGATCATGTAAAGGTTGCTCAAGTAACTAATTTATCAAGAACTTTAGAAGAATTAAAAAAACGTTCATTTTGGGTAGTTGGTTGTGAATTAAATCAATCTCAAGATTATCGGGCGATTGATTATAATATGCCATTAGTTGTAGTGATTGGATCTGAAGGTTTTGGAATTTCACGGCTGGTAAAAGAAAAATGTGATTTTAATGTTGTTTTACCAATGGTTGGACATGTTACTTCATTAAATGCATCAGTAGCCACAGCAGTGATTTTATATCAGGTATATAACTCACGTAACCCTTTATAAGCAGAAGGGAGGTAACCAATGAATGGTTACAGCGTTGAGGAATTGTATTATTTATATTTACAGGGCTGTCCGATTGCCAAAGAATATTTGATAAAGTATATATATCAGCAAATAGCGATTATTTTAACGCATTATTATTATGGTGGTTTATATCGTGATGAACAGGAAGATTATATACAAATTATCATGATGCGTATTTGTAAGTCTTTAAATAATTATCGGCCCGATAAAGGGATGGCAGTTAAGAGTTTTATATCAATGTTAATTGAAAGTGCAATTAAATCGGTAGTAGTAAAAAAACGTGGACGTGTCATTCGGGAAAGAAAAAAAGTTTATTCATTAGATGATTATTGTGATAAAGATCAGCGCTTACGCTATGTTGATAATATCAGTGATAATCAAGATCCTAATCAATATTGGCTTCAACAGGAATGGTATCAGGCAATCGATGCCTATATTTTAAAACAGTGTTCAAAATTTGAACAGGAAGTTGTTAAGTATCACAAAATGGGTTTAAGTAATAATGATATTGCCAAGAAGTTAAAAGTTGATATTCGAAGCATTTATAATGCTAATTATCGAATTCATCGTAAACTGGCAAAATTTAAATCTATTTGACTATCATTTACTTTTGTGTTAAATTAATATAACGTAGAAATGAGCTGATAAAATGAAAGAAAAAGTGATTTTAGTATGTACGGAGTGTTTATCTCGAAATTATACAATTACTAAAAATAAACGAGTTAATGTAAAAAGATTAGAACTAAATAAATATTGTAAAAGATGTGGACGCCACACTTTACACAAAGAAACTAAATAGGGAGGATTAGGTGTGAAATTTCGTGATTGGTTTACTTTAAAAGGTATTAGAAGTGAAATTAAGAAAATTAGTTGGTTATCAAAAAAAGAATTAGCCCAAAATTCAGCAATTGTATTAGCTTTTTGTTTTATAATGGGATTATACTTCTTTGCAGGTGATGCCATTATTGCATTTATTTTAAGAACATTGGGGATGAATTAATATGACAGGAATGAATGATGAAGGAAGACGCTGGTATGTAGTTAATACATATTCAGGTCATGAAAATAAGGTTAAAGAAAATCTAGAAAAACGTGTTGAATCAATGGGGTTGCAAGATGTTTTATTTCAAATTGTAATTCCTGAACATGTTGAAACTGAAATTAAAGATGGTAAAAAAATCAATAAGACCAAAAATATGTTCCCTGGATATGTTTTAGTGGAAATGATCATGACTGATGAAGCATGGTATGTCGTACGTAATACATCTGGGGTTACTGGATTTATTGGTTCTTCTGGTGGTGGGGCGAAACCATTTCCACTTCCAAAAAGTGAATTAGAGCCAATTTTAAAGAAAATGGGTATTAGCAGTGAAATATCAGTTGATTATGAACCAGGTGATCAAGTAAAAGTTGTGGCTGGTCCATTTGCTGGTAAGAGTGGTAAAGTTGAATCTATTGATACTGAAAAGGAACAAGCTAAAGTATTAATTGACTTTTTAGGAAATTTAACACCAATTGAAATAGATTTAGTTCAGTTAGAAAAGGCGGATTTGTAATTAAATCCGTTTTTTATTTTTGATGGTAATTTTATGGTAAAAAAAGGTATAAAAAGTCTTTTTTAGGTAATTATTAGTGTATAAAAAATATTTTTTCAAAATTTGAAAAAAATTGAAAATGAATTTTTTATCTTAAAATGTCATTTGTAAAAATAAAAAAATGCGCAGTAAGTCAAGGCTTTTTCAGAATTTTATGATGTGATAAAATGTTTTATATATTAAACATCTTATTTAATAATTGAAATTTCTGCGATTATATCGATAAAATTTGCAATTTTAAATAAAATATGATATTATGCAAAAGACGTTTAAGATAGGAAGTGAATTAATGAAAGAAAAACGTAAAAAACAATTAGTTGATTTTATTAATGAAAACATTATCAAACGGAAAGCTATGTTCATCCCAATTTTAGGGGTGTCTGTATTTATGTTAGTAGGTTACGCTGCAATCGATAAAGAAGCGCCGGTTATCGTTTCTAATCGAGTTGAAGTGCCTTACGGTGAAAAATTGGATTTAGACGTGATTAATATAACTGATAATCAAGATTCAAGAGAAGATCTAACAATTGAAGCTAAGGTTAATCAAGTTAATGTTGATCAATTAGGTGTTTATAATTTAGAAGTTCAAGCTACTGATGCTTCTTTAAATACAACTACTAAAACAGTTAGTGTGGCAGTTGTTGATAATGAGGCACCGGAATTCAAAGTAGCTGGGTCAACAAAAGGTTATATTGTTCAAGTTCCTATTAATGGAAGCAATGATATAACTAGTTATGTAACCGCAACAGATAATGTTGATGGTGACGTTTCACCATTTATTGAAGCTAGTCAACCTTTGGATGCTAGCCAAGCTGGAATTCAAGATATCACTTTAACAGTTACTGACTCATCAGGTAACGTTAGTGAAAAAACATTTGAATTTGCTGTTTCTGATTTAACAGCTCCAGTTGTAACTTTACCACAAGGTAATGATATTACAATTGATTATGGAACAGAGTTTAAATTAGAAAATTATTTAGTAGCTACTGATGATATGTCAGCTGTAACTAATACTGTTAGTGGAACAGTTGATACCACTAAAGAAAATGAAGTACAAACAATTGAAGTTGTTACTGCTGATGAATCACAAAATGAAGTTCATACTACTTTAAACTTCACAGTTAAAGATATTAGTGGACCACAAATCACTTTATCAACTGCTGCTGTTGAAGTTGAAAAAGATGCGGCTTTTGATCCTCGTCAATATTTAGTATCAGCGATTGATAATAAAGATGGCGATGTTACTGCTAATGTAGCTGTAAGTGGTATTGATACAAGTAGTACAGGTGATAAAACGGTAACCTTTACAGTTAGTGATAGTACTGGAAATCAATCTAGCGCTAATTTAACGGTTAAAGTTTATACACCAGGAAGTAAAATTTTAGAGACAGCATATACTAAATTAGGTACTCCTTATGTTTATGGAGCTAGTGGACCAAATTCATTTGATTGCTCAGGATTTACTTCATGGGTATATCGTCAACATGGAATCTCTATTGCCAGAACGGCTCAAGGACAATCACAAGGTGGGACACCAGTAGATCGTGCTAATCTGCAGCCAGGTGATTTAGTTTTCTTTGGTTCTAGTACAAGTAACATTACTCATGTTGGTATTTATGTTGGTAATGGACAAATGGTACATGCGCCACATACAGGTGATGTTGTAAAAGTATCTAGTTTAAATCGTAACTATGTCTGTGCTAGAAGATATCTATAACAACAATTTGAGAAGGGACATTTGTCTCTTCTTTTTTTATTTGCCGGCATATGCTATATAGGAGGGGTAAAATGAATCAATTTGATATTATTAGAGTTTTATGTCGACAAAATCCTCAGGCTTATGCTTTAATACGGGGACCTTTAATTACAGGTTCAATGCTGGCATATCCCTTTGAAGATGGAACAATTGTTGTTGTAGAAGCTCAGGGTCTACCGGTTACAGGATGTAATTTAGGAATTCATGCTATTCACATTCATGAAGGCAGCAGCTGTTCAGGTGAAGGAGATAATGCTTTTAGTCAGGTAGGTGGCCACTATAGTACTAATACTTGTCCACATCCATATCATGCTGGCGATTTGCCACCGCTTTTTTCAAGTGATGGTCGGGCCTGGATGGCCGTATATATTGATAAATTTACACCTGAGGACATCGTTGGAAAGACGATTGTAATTCATCAAAATTTAGATGATTTTACGACGCAGCCATCTGGAAATGCTGGTAAAATTATTGCTTGTGGTCAAATTATGCAATTATATCAATAATATTTACATTTCCTAAGTTAAATATTAACTTTAATTGTGTTACAATAAACACGCGGAGGTAAAAAATGGGTAAATTATTATTTTTTGATATTGATGGTACATTGATAGAATGTAATCAAGGAATTTATGCAATTACTGATAATATCAGAGTTGCATTAGATCAATTAAAAGCTAACGGACATGATGTTTTTTTAGCGACTGGCCGTTGTAAATGTTTCATTACTGATGGAGTTATGAACTACCCATTTAGCGGGTATGTAACATGTAATGGTGGATATGTTGAATATTTAAATAAACCAATTTATAAGGCTGTAGTTCCAAGTGAAGCGATTAAAGCAACAATGGAATTAGCCCGGCAATATAATTTAAATTATTATTTTGAAAGTAGTGATTATATCTATGTTCGTGATCGCAATGATCCTCGACATATTGAATTTGCGGATAATTGGGGAATGAAACCAGAGACTATTATTGATGATTTTGATCCTGAGGCCATTGAAACCTATATTGGAATGATTGTAGTTAATGATAAAAGTGATATTCCAGTTATGGTTGAAAAATTAAGTCCATATTTTGATGTTCAAAGACATCAAAGCGATTATTCGTTTGACTTGACTTTAAAAGGTGTATCTAAAGCGGTTGGAATTGAAAAGCTTGTCGAGCGGTTGAATCGTAAGATTGATGATACGATTGCTTTTGGTGATGGACGAAATGATATTGAAATGTTAGAAACGGTTGGAATTGGTGTGGCAATGGGAAATGCGGTCCCAGAAGCTAAGGCCGTTGCTGATTATGAAACTGATCGAATTGAAAATGATGGGATCGTTAAAGCTTTAGAACATTTTAAATTATTATAATTGGAGATTTGAATATGATCAAATTAGGACATCGTGGCTATAGTGACAAATATCCAGAAAATACGATGATTGCTTTTAAAGCGGCAATTGATGGCAATTTTGATGGGATAGAAACTGATGTACATTTGACTAAAGATAAGCAATTAGTTTTGATTCATGATGAAACAATCGATCGAACTTCTAATGGAACTGGGTCAATTAAAGATTATACGTATCAAGAATTATGTGAGTATAATTTTAATTATCATTTTAAAGACGTTACAGCAAAACTGCCTTTGCTGGTGGAATTATTAGATTATTGTCAAGATAAGAATGTTATTTTAAATTTAGAAATTAAAACTGATAAAATTCACTATCCAGATATAGAATTGTTGACTTATAATTTAGTTAAAGATAAGGGATTATTGGACCAGGTGATGTTTTCTTCGTTTAATCTAGATAGTTTATTGAAACTACGACAAATTGATCCTAGTTTATATTTAGGATATTTATTTGAAGAAGATTATCAAAAAAATAAGGCTCTTGTTTTGAAACATCATTTTCATTGTCATAGTAAATATGTATTTTTAACGCCTAATGAAATTAAGGAATATCGTCGACATGGTCTGGATGTAAATACCTGGACAGTTAATGATCGAGAAGTAAAAAACTTTTTGGTTAAAGCTGGTGTTAAGACTATAATTACAAATGTTGATATCTAGGGTAAAAGTATTTACCCTAGTTTTTTTGTATGATATAATATTGTAAACGTTTCCATTAGTGTAATGAAGATTTTATTGTGAAAAAATGCACAATATTGCTTGTGTTTTTCATCAATTTAAGGTACACTATCCGTGGAAACAAATTAAATATTTCACAATGAATCGGAGGAAGAAATAATGGCAGAAAAAAAAGCTGTTAACAAACCAGCAGAAATGACAAACGAAGAAATCGATGCTTATGTCGATCAACTGGTTTCTAAAGCATTAGTAGCTTTAGAAAAATTTGAAGACTTTACTCAAGAACAAGTAGACTACATCGTAGCTAAATGTTCTGTAGCTGGTCTTGATGCACACGGTACTTTAGCAGAGGCCGCAGTAAATGAAACAGGACGTGGAGTATTCGAAGATAAAGCCGTTAAAAACTTATTTGCTTGTGAATACGTAACTAACAATTTACGTCATTTAAAAACGGTTGGTATCATTAATGAAGATCCATTAACTGGAATTACTGAAATCGCTGAACCAGTAGGTGTTGTTTGTGGTATCGTTCCAACAACTAACCCTACATCAACTACTATTTTTAAATCATTAATCTGTTTAAAAACAAGAAATCCAATTATTTTCTCATTCCATCCAAGTGCAACTGCATGTTCAATTATGGCAGCAGTAGTAATGCGTGATGCAGCTATAGCAGCTGGTGCTCCTGAAGACTGTATCCAATGGTTGGAAACTAAATCTATGTATGCAACTACAGCATTAATGAAACACCCAGGTGTTGCAACTATCTTAGCAACTGGTGGTAACGCAATGGTTGCTGCAGCTTACTCTTGTGGTAAACCTGCATTAGGTGTAGGTGCTGGTAACGTACCTGCTTATGTAGAAAAATCTTGTATTTTACCAAGAGCAGTAAATGATATCGTATTATCAAAATCATTCGACAATGGTATGATTTGTGCTTCTGAACAAGCAGCTATTGTTGATAAAGAAATCTACGAAGAATTCAAGAAAGAAATTAGCCGCTTCAAAGTATACTGGGTAAACGCTGAAGAAAAAGCTAAACTTGAAAACTATATGTTCCCAGATAAAAACAAAGGTGTATTACCTGCAGTTGTAGGTAAACCTGCTACTTGGATTGCTGAACAAGCTGGAATCAAAGTTCCTGGAGATACTCAAATCCTTTTAGCTGAATGTAAAGAAGTTGGACCTAATGAACCATTAACAAGAGAAAAATTATCTCCTGTATTAGCTGTATTAAAAGCTGAAAGCACTGATGATGGTATCGCGAAAGCAGCAGCTATGGTTGAATTCAATGGTTTAGGACACTCAGCTGCAATCCATACAGAAAATCATGAAATTTCTAAACGTTTTGGACATGCATGTAAAGCTATCCGTATCATCGAAAATGCACCATCTACATTCGGTGGAATCGGTTCAGTTTATAACGCATTCATTCCATCATTAACATTAGGTTGTGGTTCTTATGGACATAACTCTGTATCTAACAACGTAAGTGCTGTTAACTTAATCAATATTAAGAGAATAGGGAGACGTAATAACAATATGCAATGGGTTAAACTTCCTCCAAAAATTTACTTCGAAAAAAATTCGATTAAATATTTAAGAGACATGAAAGAAATGGAAAAAGCCATGATTATTACTGATAGAGGTATGTATAATCTTGGTTATGTTGCAAAAATTGAAGATGTTATCAGAAGAAGAAGAAACAAAGTTGATATTGAATTATTCTTCGATGTTGAACCAGATCCAAGCTTAGAAACAGTAGAATCTGGGGTTGAATTAATGAGAAAATTCGAACCTGATACAATCATCGCTATCGGTGGTGGATCACCAATGGATGCTGCTAAAGTTATGTGGTTAATGTATGAACATCCAGAAGTATGCTTCGATGACATTAAACAAAAATTCATGGATATCAGAAAACGTGCCTTCAAATTCCCTGAATTAGGAAAGAAAGCTAAATTAATCTGTATCCCAACTACATCAGGAACTGGATCTGAAGTTACACCATTTGCCGTTATTACTGATAAAAAAGCAAGCAAAAAATATCCATTAACTGACTATGCATTAACACCAACAGTAGCAATCGTTGACCCTGAATTCGTAATGAGTTTACCAGCTTCAACAGCTGCAGATACTGGTATTGACGTATTAACTCATGCAATGGAAGCATATGTTTCTCTTTTAGCATCTGACTTTACTGATGGTTGGGCTAAACAAGCAGTTAAATTAGTATTTGATTACTTAGATGAATCAGTAAATAAAGGTACACCACTTGCAAGAGAAAAAATGCACAATGCAGCTACAATCGCTGGTATGGCATTTGCTAATGCATTCTTAGGAATGAACCACTCATTAGCTCATCAGATCGGTGGAGAATTCCACGTACCTCATGGACGTGCTAATGGTATCTTATTACCACATGTAATTAGATATAATGGATCTATTCCAACTAAATTAAATATCTGGCCAAAAATTGAAAACTATAAAGCTGATGTTAAATATATGGAATTAGCACAATTAATCGGATTAAATCCAAAAACTCCTGCAGAAGGTGTTGAAATGTTTGCTAATGCAGTAGAAGAATTGATGGCTAAAGTTCACTTAGCATCTAACTTCAAATCTCAAGGAATTGATAAGAAAGATTGGGATGAAGCTATTCATAGAATTGCTATGAATGCTTATGAAGATCAATGTACTCCAGCTAACCCTAGAATGCCTATGGTTAAAGATATGGAAGAAATCTTAAGAGTATCTTGGGATTATGAAAATCCATATGCAAGCAAATATGAAAAAAAATAATTTAAATAACTTAATTTGGAGATAGTAAAATGCTATCTCCTTTTTTCTTGACATATTGTTGGTTATTTTTTAATAACTTATGTGATATAATGAGTTATAAGTTTAATAAGCGAGGTGATTAAAATGCGTCGTAATATTTATAATGCAATATATTATTGTTTATTAGGAGTATTTTTAATTATGATAGCTATGTTAGCTTTGATCCAGCAAGAAAAATTTTTGCTTCATGTTTTTGATTTATTAGGAATTATTTTAATTGTTAATAGTTTATATGAGTTAAGTGTATTTTATCGTCGTCATTTTAAAGGATCGCTATTGCAGATTGTCTTTAATCTATCAGGTGGTATCTTGATTATTTTATTTCCAGATATTCCAATTAGATTATTATTGATTATTTTTGCTTTATACATTACATTAAATGGGATAATCAAGTTTATTTGTTATTTAAACTATAAAAAAGATCGCGTTAGTTATCGTTTGCATGTTTTGGTCGGTTCATTATTTTTGATTATTAATGGCTTAGCATTGCTGGGTGGTAATTATATGACATATCAAAATATAATGTTTTTTATCAGTGGTTATGGCATATTATTAGGGGTTAATTATATTATTGACGCTATTTTTATTATTATTCCCCAGCAACAAAGAGATAGCCTAAAACGACGCTTTCGGATACCATTACCGTTATTTATATCAGCATTATTACCAAAAGTGATGATGGATCATATCAATGAATGTATGAAAAAGCGAATAGAAGAATATGAAATTATTGAAGATAAAGAAGCTAATATTGAAATATGGATTCATGTTAGTGATGATGGTTTTGGAACAGTAGGACATTGTGATATTTGTATCGATGAACAGGTAATTTCATATGGAAATTATGATCGTGATTCAATAAGTATGTTTGAAGCTATTGGAGATGGAGTTTTATTTATCGCTCCTAGAGATCGATATTTAAAGTTTTGTATTGAAACATACCAGCAGACAATTTTTAGTTATAATTTAAAACTGACAATAAAGCAACTTAACAGTGTAAAAAGAGAAATTGAGCGGATGATGAAGCATACTTATAGCTGGTTCCCTCGAGCATATTATGAAAATAATTATTGTAAGGATTATGCCAGCAAGGTCTATTTAGCCACGAAAGCAGCCTTTTTTAAATTCAAGGCCGGAAGATTTAAAACTTATTTTGTTTTGGGTTCAAATTGTGTAAAATTAGTTGAAAAGATCATGGGTAAAGGTGGTTTAGATATTATTGATCTTAATGGGATCATTGCGCCAGGAACATATCAGACTTATTTAGAAAAAGAATTTCAAAGATTGAATGGATTAGTAGTTTCAAAAAATATATACAACAGATTGACAAAGTATCCGAAATAATTCATAATTAGTCTGTATTATGGTTATGTCAAGGAAAACAATAATACTGCATAGATGCCCCCTCTCCCATATAAATCATCTATGCATAAAAAGGAACAAGAAAATTGTTCCTTTTTTCATATAATCAACTTATAGTTCATACAATGTTCATAAACATTTTGTACTATATCATTGTCGTCAAGACAAGAGATAATATTAAAAGTATAGGTCACCCCCTTCTTCCCCAAATTCAATGACCTATACGTGAAAGGAAACGCTCCCCACGTTTCCTTTTTTTCTAAGTTGATAATGAAAAAAAATTCTTGCTTGAATAATAAAAATTTGGTAGAATGTAAAAGGGCAATTAGATGTCTTCCTTAGGAAGGCATTTTTATTTTTATATTATTAAAATAGAAAAGGAGATTTCTAGATGGCAAAATATATTTTTGTAACTGGTGGTGTTGTATCTGGTTTAGGTAAAGGATTAACTGCAGCATCATTAGGTCGAATTTTAAAACAAAGAGGATTAAAAGTGTTTATGCAAAAACTAGATCCTTATATCAATGTTGATCCTGGAACAATGTCGCCATATCAACATGGTGAAGTTTATGTTACAGCTGATGGAGCCGAAACTGATTTGGATTTGGGACATTATGAAAGATTTATTGATGAAGAGTTAAATCGTAATTCTTCAATTACTACTGGTCGAATTTATAGTGATGTAATTTCAAAAGAACGTCGTGGTGATTATTTAGGGGCAACCGTCCAAGTAGTACCTCATATTACAAATGAAATTAAAGCGAAAATTTATGCAGCAGCATCAAGTTCTAATGCTGATATCGTAATTACTGAAATCGGAGGAACGACAGGAGATATCGAAAGTTTGCCTTTTATTGAAGCAATTAGACAAATTCGATTAGATTTAGGATATGAGAATACGCTTTATATTCATACTACTTTATTACCATATATTGGTGCTAGTCATGAAGTAAAAACTAAACCAACACAACATAGCGTTAAAGAATTACGGGGATTGGGAATTCAACCAGATTTTATTGTTTGTCGTAGTGAAAAACATATTGATAAAGAGTTAAAAGATAAGATTTCTTTATTCTGCAATGTGCCAACTCAAAATGTTATTTCAAATTATGATGTTGATGTATTATATGAATTACCAATGATGTTATTAGAACAACATATGGATGATTTAGTTCTACAACATTTACAAATTGATTTACCACCTGCTGATATGGGTGAGTGGCAGCAATTAATCAATCGAGTTAAAGGTTTGAGTGATGAAATAACAATAGCATTAGTTGGAAAATATACTCAATTACCAGATGCCTATTTATCAGTTAATGAAGCCTTACGTCATGCTGGATATTATGAAAATAGTATTGTAAAAATTGATTTTGTTGATTCTGAAGAAATTACTAAAGAAAATGTTGCTGAAAAGTTGCAAGGTGCCGATGGAATGATTGTTCCTGGTGGCTTTGGAAATCGTGGAATTGAAGGAATGATTACGGCAATTGAATATGCTCGTGTTAATAAATTGCCATTTTTTGGAATCTGCTTGGGAATGCAATTAGCGTCAATTGAATTTGCCCGTAATGTTTGTGGCTTAAAAGATGCTAACTCACTAGAATTCGAAGAATTAGGAAAAACACCAATCATTACTTTAATGTCTGATCAGTCATTAATGGATATGGGTGGAACACAACGTCTTGGTAACTATAAATGTGATTTGGTACCAGGTACTAGAGCGCATCAGTTATATGGTAAAGATGAGATTAAAGAACGCCATCGCCATCGTTATGAATTTAATAATAACTATCGCGAATTATTAGAATCAAAAGGATTAGTGATTGCCGGAGTTAATCCAGAAAGAAATTTAGTAGAAATAATTGAAATTGAAGATCATCCATATTTTGTTGCTTGTCAATTCCATCCTGAATTTACAAGTCGACCTAATCGTTCTCAACCATTATTCCAAGGTTTAATTACGGCAGCTCATAAAAGAAAATATGAAAAATAGTTAGGATTTAATGGATTGCATTGTTTAATTGGATAATGTAATCCATTTTATTTTGAATATCTAGAATTAAAAGTGAGTAATTTATTTGTTTTTACTTAAACTTTAAAATAGCTAATAGCCCCTAGAATATGGATATTTTTTGTGTTAGAATATCCCGTGAAGGGGTGAAATTATGTATCGAATTGGACAATCAACCGATATTCATCAATTAGTACCAGGTAGAAAGTTAATAATTGGTGGAGTTGAAATAGAATCAGAATTAGGGTTATTGGGTCATAGTGATGCTGATGTCTTAAGTCATGCCATAATTGAAAGTATTATTGGTGCTTTAGGATTAGGCGATATTGGTAAACATTTTAGTGATAGTGATGATCGTTATAAAGGAATCAGTTCGTTAGTTTTGATGGAAAAAACTTATGAAATGATGGATAAACAGGGCTATGAAATTAGTAATCTTGATGCTTTGATTTTGATTGAAAAACCAAAAATGGCACCTCATATTCCCAAAATGAAATCAAATATTAGTCGGATTTTAAAATGTGATCCCAATAAAATTAATATTAAGGCAACACGTGGTGAAAAACTGGGATTTATTGGTCGCAGTGAGGGAGCAGTTAGTCAATGTGTTGTGATGTTAAAAAAGAAAGGAATTTAAAATGGAAAAAGTAAGAGTTAGATATGCGCCAAGTCCAACTGGACATTTACACATTGGTGGTGCTAGAACAGCATTGTTTAATTATTTATTTGCTAAACACTATGGTGGTGATTTTATTTTTAGATTGGAAGATACTGATATTGAAAGAAATATCGAAGGTGGTGAAGCCAGTCAATTAGATAATTTAGCCTGGTTAGGAATTATTCCTGATGAATCACCATTAAATCCAAATCCTAAATATGCCCCATATCGTCAAACTGAAAGACTAGATTTATATCGTAAATATGCAAATGAATTATTAGAACGGGGATTAGCGTATAAATGTTTCTGTACACCAGAAGAATTGGACGAAGAACATGATCGTCAAGTTGCTGCTGGTAAAGCGCCAATGTACAATGGAAAGTGTCGTAATTTATCACCAGAAGAAGTGGCTGAAAAAGAAGCAGCTGGAATTCCATATACTATTAGATTAAAAGTACCTGCTAATAAAACTTATGAATTTAATGATATGATTCGTGGTCATGTGTCATTTGAATCAAATGATATTGGTGATTGGGTAATTGTAAAGGCTAATGGAATTCCAACTTACAATTTTGCTGTAGTTATTGATGACCATACTATGGATATCACTCATGTTTTTAGAGGCGAAGAACACTTGAGTAATACACCTAAACAAATGATGGTTTATGAAATGTTTGGATGGCAACCACCTGTTTATGGTCATATGACATTAATTGTTAATGAACAAAGAAAAAAACTATCTAAACGTGATGAAAGCATTATGCAATTTGTTTCTCAATACAAAGAAGAAGGATATTTGCCAGATGCAATGTTTAACTTTATGGCATTATTAGGATGGTCACCAGAAGGAGAACAAGAGATTTTTACTAAAGAGGAATTAATTAAAGAATTTAGTGAAAAACGTTTATCTAAGTCACCATCAATGTTTGATAAAAACAAATTGACATGGGTAAATAATCGTTATATTAAAGAACGTCCGTTAGAAGATGTAGTTGCTTTATGTCTTCCATATTTACAAGAAGCTTATGATTTATCAACAAAAAGTGATCAATGGATCAATGATTTAGTAGCAACTTATCATGATCAATTATCATATGGTAAGGAAATTGTTGGTTTGGTAGAGTTATTTTTCACTGATGAATTAGTATTAGATGATGAAGCTAAAGAATTTATGAAAGACGAAAGTATTCCTAATACTTTAGCAGTATTTAAAAAGCATTTAGAGGCAGTTGAAGATTTTACTAAAGAAAATATTCAAGCATGTATCAAAGCAACTCAAAAAGAAGCTAAAGTTCGAGGAAAAATGCTTTATATGCCCCTTAGAATTGCAACAACAGGAATTATGCATGGTCCTGATTTAGCAAGTTCTATTTGCTTGCTTGGAAAAGAAAAAGTTTTATCTCGTTTATAATTAACAAAAAATCATGATTAAGTTCATGATTTTTTTTGCGCCTAAAAATAGCATTTTGAAACTAAATAATCGCTTAAAAATTGTTATAGTGGTATAATAAAAAGTGTTTCATTAAAAGTTCACAATATTAAGATAAAATATAGACATACGATTGGCTTAAAAACTCTTAATTATTTATAATTAAGATTGATTTTTATTAAGAAAAAGACTAAGATAGTGCGTAAGCAGAGGTAAGTGATTAATAACAGGAAGGTGATATCATGAAAAATCGTATTATTGCAGTGATTTTGTCTTTTTTTATCGTTATTAATACTGTATTAATTGCTTGTGCTTTAAATGTTACTCCTTTAACTGTCAAAAGAGAAGTATTTGTCTATGAATATGGAAGTGCCATCTCAACAGCACCTCAGGACTATATTAATGCCAATGAATCGATATTGGAACAGGTAACATTAAACTTCTCTAATTTAAAAAATGAAATTGGTACTTATCACGTTTCAGCGACTTATTTAGGAGAGGAATATCCGTTTGTTATTGAAATTGTTGATACAACAAAACCAGTATTCACATTAAAAGCCGTTACTTTTAATGTTGATTTAAATAAAGAAATATATGCAATCGATTTAATAGAAGAAGTTGAAGATAACTCAGATTATACAGCTTATTTTATTGATGAAAATGGCGATAAGTCATTATCACGTTCATACAGCGAAAAAGGATCATATGTTGAAAATATATTAGTAGCAGATAGTGCTGGAAACGAATCTTCATCATTAAGAGTGAAGATTGTCGCTGGTCAAAACGGTAATAATCCAACATTATCAGGAATTGATGATATCGAAGTGTTAAAAGATACTAGTTTTGATCCGTTAAAAGATGTCAAAGCTACGGATGGTAGTGGTAATGATATTACAAGTAATATAAAAATATTAAAAAATAATGTTGATACTAGTGAAGTTGGTGAGTATGAAGTTATTTATTCAGTAACTAATGACAAAGGAAATACTTTACAGCGAACAAGAAAAGTAACAGTAGTAAAAACTGAAAAAACAGGTGATTAGATGATTACAAATGCAATAATAATAATATCGATAATAATTTTTATCATTATTAATTTTGTTGATAAAAGTGACGATAAAACATCTTTAGCAATCAAATATGGGGCCTTTTATATGCCCCGTATTGAAATAAAAAAAGAATGTTGGCGATTTATAACAGCTAACTTTGTTCATATTGATGTTTTACATATCTTTATGAATGCCTACTGTATCTATAATCTAGGACATTTTTTAGAATATCTTTTAGGTACCGGACCATATATTTATCTGGTTTTAGTAACTTGTTTAGCTACAAGCTTGGCTTGTTATTATCAGGCTAAACATTTTGTAGCCAGCTATAATAGTGTGACTTTAGGAGCCAGTGGTATTTTTTATGGCTATCTAGGGGCAATTATTGCTCTAGGAATATTTGTTGGTGGTTATTTTGGGTATGTTTTACAACGCTATTTATACGTTATTGTAATTAATATCGCCTTTACTTTATTAAATCGTCAAATTTCTAAAGCTGGTCATTTAGGTGGTTTAGTAGGCGGTTTTTTAGCGATGACTTTATTAATTGGGACAATGATGTGGCGCTTTTAGTTGATGGGGACGCTTGTCCTGATTTATTGGAAATTAAAAAAATCGCAATCAAAAATCATGTTGAAATGACAGTTTATGTTGATTATGCCCATTTTATCCAGGATGATTATTTTAAAACGGTAATTTGTGAAGTAGGAAAAGACAGTACTGATTTTACTTTATTAAAGGAAGTTACAGCTGGTGATGTAGTAATTACTCAGGATTATGGTTTGGCTGGTATGGTTCTTAGTAAAGGAGCTAAAGTAATTCATCCATCAGGTAAAATTATCGATGATCAAAACATTGATGAATTATTATTATCGCGGTATTTATCTGCCAAGCAGCGCCGTAGTAATAAGCATATATCAGGACCCAAAAAAAGGGATAAGTTAACTAGACAGTATTTTCTTAACCAGATTGATAAAAATTTAAAATAAAACAAGGAACCAAATTCGGTTCCTTATTTATTTTCCACTATCACCATAATTTTTTAAAACCCGAGCACTTGGGTCATCAACATCACAGTTTTCCCAATTTTTATTTGGCATCCAAAAATCTTTAACCCATTTAGCTTGTCCTGGATAGAATGATTCAAAAATATCCCGATATAGTAATGACTCTTTAGTAAATGGAGTAGCAAACGTATATTTTTGTTTAGCTCGTTTTAAATCTTCATCACTATATAATTCTTCAGCATATTCCTTTAAATAATCAACCATAGAATGACCCACAGCATCAGAAAAGGCTGCTTTTTCTCTAAATAAGATTTCATCTGGTAAATATCCTTGACCCTCAAATGCATGACGGAGTAGATATTTTCCTTTATTATAAGTGTTCATTTTTTTAGCTGGATCAATACTCATAGCATAATTGACAAAATCAATATCAGCAAAAGGCACTCGACCTTCTAAGGCATGAGCGGAAATACAACGATCAGCCCGTAAAACATCATACATATATAATTCTTTAATTCTTTTTTGAGCTTCTTGTTGGAACTCTTGAGGATTTGGAGCAAAATCAGTATATTTATAACCAAATAATTCATCACTAACTTCACCAGTCATAATAACCTTAATGTCAGTATGTTCATGAATATATTTGCATAATAGATACATTCCCATACTAGCTCTAATAGTCGTAATATCATAAGTTTCTAGATGGAAGATAACTTCACGTAAATGGTCTAAGACATCTTCTTTAGTCATAATTACTTCAGTGTGTTCAGTGTGTAAAAAGTCAGCTACTTGACGAGCATATTTTAAATCAATTGGATCACTATCCATTCCAATGGCAAATGTTCTGATTGGCTGATCATTCAATCTGGCAGCTATGGCACAAACTAATGAAGAATCTAAACCACCGCTAAGTAAATATCCAATTGGAGCATCTGACATAAAGCGTTTTTCAACAGCTGCCTGTAATTTATCTTTTAAATTTTTAGCAATTGTTTCTAAGTCGTCTAAGACAATTGTTTTAGGATCGCTTAAATCATTGTAACAAACAAATTTACCATCTTCATAGTAATGACCAGGTGGAAATGGCATGATCTCTTTGCAAAGTGGCATTAAGCTTTTTGCTTCAGATGCAAAACAGATTTCCCCATTGATTTTACTATAACCATAAAACATTGGTCTGATTCCCATTGGATCTCTGGCTGCCATAATTTTTTGCTTTTTAGTATCATATAAAACCATTGCAAATTCAGCATCTAAATATTTACATAAAATTTCTAATCCATATTTATTATATAATGGAATTAAAACTTCACAATCACTGCCTGATTTAAATGTGTATTCATTTTCTAACATTTTTTTCAATTCAGGATAATTATAGATTTCACCATTACAAACCAAGACACAATCTTTATAAACAAATGGCTGGTTTCCTTTGGAAGATAAATCCATAATTGAAAGTCGATTAAATCCCCAAGTAACCCCTTCATTAACACTAACATGTTGATGATCAGGACCGCGGTAGGCCGCCTGATCTAAAGCATCGTTAAAAACCCGTAAGTCAAACTCTTGACTATCTACTACTAAAAATCCGCACATAATTTGTTTCCCCCTTAAAAGTTATGGTGCGAGAATATAAAAAACTCGCCAAAATAGCGAGTACCGTATAACCTGCCTAAGAAATAGTTACATGGTACGGAAAATACTTCATAGAGTACTCGATACCCGCCAATAGTTACGTTACTGGTAACGTTCTAGCCTACTTGCAATTGCTTTCGGTAGACAGCTCTTAGGTGTTCTTCATAATTTGCTCCACTATCAGGCTTACACCATCTCCTGACTCGCTATAGCTTCTGCAAAGAATTACTCTCCTCGTCATCGCCTTTGTTGTAGTAAGTATATAATATTTTATTATCAATTGCAATAAAAAATAATTAATATAATAAAAATTTTATTATATTAATGTTTTTTATTACCAGTAGTTACTAAAATTAATTGACAATTATAGTATCTTTTAATAAACTATACGCATTGAAATGAGGGAGTAAAGATGAAATATAAATTAATAGCATTAGATATTGATGGTACTTTAAAAAGTAGTGAAAAACATGGTAAAATAATCTTACCAAAGACAAAAGAGATATTAATAAAACTAGCTAAACAAGGTGTTAAAATTGTTTTAGCTTCAGGGCGTCCAACTGCTGGTTTGAATGCCGAGGCTAAAGAATTAAACTTTGATGAAACTGGTGGTTATTTATTAGCATTTAATGGGGCAAAGATTACTGATTATCAAACTAAAGAAATAATCTATCAAAAAACAATAGCACCAGCAACCGTACATTTAATCTATGATCAGGCAAAAAAATATAATTTAGCCGTGATGACTTATACTCGTGAATATATTATTAGTGAAGATATTGAAGACCAATATGTTCAAATTGAATCTAATATTACGCGAGTACCGCTAAAACCAGTTGCCAATTTTAAACAGACAATTGATTTTGCAGTTAATAAAGTTTTATTAACGGGGGATCCTGATTATTTAGCTAAAATTGAAGCGGATTTTAAAAAGCCATTTAATGATACTTTAAGTATTTATCGTTCAGCGCCATATTTTCTGGAAGTTATGGCTCAAGATATTGATAAAGCAGCATCATTAAAATTTTTAGCAGATACTTTAGAGATTAAACAAGAAGAAATTATTAGTTTTGGTGATGGTTATAATGATCTAAGTTTGATTGAATTTGCCGGAATGGGTGTAGCGATGGATAATGCGGTTGCTGAAGTTAAACAACGGGCTGACTATATTACGTTATCTAATGATGATGAAGGAATTTATGATTGTTTAAATAAGCTAGTAGAAAGAGGGGAAATCTAATGTTACCAAATGATATTAATATGTTAGTTAGTATGTTGAATATGAAATTGAGAGATGATGATATGGCGCTAGAAACTGTCATTGAAGTTAATGATGGTAACGTTAAAGAAATCATGGATAAATTAGAAAGTAATGGATTTTATTATGATGAAAGTAATAACCAGATAAAAGCAAAATAGACGAAAACGTCTATTTTTTTTGTAATTCTTCAATGTAATTGTAAAGTTGGAATAAACCTAATGTAGTGCTATCCATCCTTGGCTTTTGATTAATTGACGGTGTTTATCAAGATGATATGTTACAATTTTTAAATTGTTTTTAGTAATAGTAGTTATTTTTTCGTATTTATAAATATATGTATTATCTAATCCTTATTTTTATAAAAAATATGTGTGGATTTGCAAAATGAAATGATACCAGGAATAATCGCTTTGATAAAAAAGATACAACTAATTAAATAAAAAATCAGCATACTAGAATTAAAAACATAATCTAAGTAATTTGAATAAAACATTCCAGATAATGCATAGCATAGATGGGTAATCCCAATTCCAATAAATCCGAATGCTAAATAAACGTATTGTTTCATGACTATCCCTCCTAAAATCATTATAATATGCCCATTAACATAATGTCAAAAAGTTAGTGATAATTAAAATAACATCAAAAAATCATCTCTTTTACTTTTGAATGATAAATGCTATAATATAGCTTATTAAGGGGGATAGCCAAATGTTAAAATTAGAAGATTTTAAAGCTGCTAAAAAAAGAGTTGATGAGGTAATTTTAGAAACTCATTTGATACATAGTGATGCTTTTTCTGAAGAATGTGGAAATGACGTCTATATTAAACCAGAAAACTTACAACGTACGGGTGCTTTTAAAATTAGGGGTGCCTATAATAAAATTGTCAAACTTGATGATGAAGCTAAAAGGCGTGGTTTAATTGCATCTTCAGCTGGTAACCATGCTCAAGGGGTTGCTTATGCTGCTCATAAATTAGGTGTCAAGGCAACAATTGTTATGCCTAGTCATACACCATTAATTAAAGTTGAAGCGACTAAGGCTCATGGTGCTGAAGTTGTTTTAGCTGGTGAAGTTTATGATGATGCTTACGCTAAGGCAGTAGAACTTCAAAAAAGTGAAGGATATACGTTTGTTCATCCATTTGATGACGAAGATGTTATGGAAGGGCAAGGAACAATTGCTTTAGAAATCTTAGATGAATTGCCAGATGCTGATATGATTTTAGTACCAATCGGCGGTGGTGGTTTAATTTCGGGAATTGCAGCAGCAGCTAAGATGATTAAACCAGATATTAAAATTATTGGAGTTGAACCTGAAGGAGCTGCCAGTGCTTCAGCTGCCATCCAAGAAGATCAAGTTGTTTTATTAAAAGAGGTTGATACTATTGCAGATGGTACTGCCGTCCAACAAATTGGATCTAAAACATTTAAATATATAAAAAAATATGTTGATGATATTGTTTTAGTTAATGATTATGAATTGATGGAAGCTTTCTTAGTTTTAGTTGAAAAACATAAATTAGTAGCTGAGGGTTCTGGTATTTTGGCTTTAGCTGGTTTAAAGAAATTAAATGTTAAAGGAAAGAAAGTTGTTTCTTTAATTAGTGGTGGTAACATTGATGTGTTGACTATTTCTTCAATGATTAATAAAGGATTATTATCTCGTGGTCGAATCTTTACATTCTCAGTACAATTGCCAGATAAACCAGGTCAATTAGAAATTATTTCTCGAGTATTAGCTCGGATGAATGCTAATGTTATTGGGGTTGACCATAACCAATTTAAAAACTATGCACGTTTTTCTGAAGTGGAACTTCGGGTAACTGCTGAAACTAACGGACATGCTCATATCCAAAGTATTATTGATGAGTTTACAAAGTTAGGATATACAATTGAAAGAATCGATTAAGGACCAATGGTCCTTTTCTTTTTGTAAAAATTCTTATTAATTTATGCAAATATCATTTATAATTAATGTATGGAGGTGTAATGATGAAACAATTATTAATTCGTGGCGATGATTTGGGATATAGTGAAGGAGTTACTCTGGGAATGTTATCTGCTTATGAACATGGTATTGTTAATAGCATGGCATGTATGATCAATATGCCATATATTAATGAAGGAATCGTTCAAGCAAAAAAACACAAGAATCTGTGTTTAGGACTACATGTTAATGTAACTAATGGTAAGGCTTTAGCTCCAAAGGAGAAAATCAAAAATTTAGTTGATGAAAATGGATATTTTATTAAAAGTTCTATTCGGCGGCAACAAATAAAAAATAATGAAACATTATTTACTGAAGAAGAAGCATATCTCGAAGCTAAATATCAAATAGAACGTTATATTGAACTGGTTGGAGAAGTTCCAGAATATATTGATATCCATGTTTTAGAAATTGAGCCACTGATCAATGCCGTATTAAGAATTTATCATGAATATCATGTACCAGTCTGTTTGTATGACCAGGATTTATATGATCGAGATATTTTAAAACGAGCTATGAAGCAATATGATTATTATCAAGATCATGATCATGATTTTGAAAAAGTATTTACAGATGGTTTTTATGAGCTAAAGGAAGGAATAAATTTATTAGTTACTCATCCTGGTTTTATTGACTATGATGTGGCAACGACTTCATCAATGCTAAAACCTCGATTATATGACTATTCTTTAGTAACTAGTAAAAAGCTTAAAAAGTGGTTAGATGAAAATAATATTGAAATAATATCATTTAGAGATTTAAAGAAAGCGAGCAAGTAAGATGAAAAAATGGTGGCAGAAGGAAGTTGTTTATCAAATTTATCCTAAAAGTTTTAAAGATAGTAACGATGATGGAATTGGTGATATTCGTGGTATTATTGATAAACTAGATTATTTTAGTGATTTGGGAGTAACTAGTTTGTGGTTATGTCCGATTTATGCTTCACCAATGGATGATAATGGTTATGATATTAGTGATTATTATCAAATTAATCCAATGTTTGGAACGATGGATGATTTAGATGAATTAATTGAAAAAGGAAAACAACGAGGCATTAAAATTATCATGGATCTGGTAGTTAATCATACATCTGATGAACATCCCTGGTTTCAAGCGGCTTTAAATGATCCAAATAGTAAATATCATGATTACTATATTTTTAAAAAAGGTGTCGATGGTCATGCGCCATGTAACTGGCGTAGTATTTTTGGTGGCTCAGTTTGGCAAAAAGTTGGTGATGATGAATACTATTTCCACTCTTTTTCAAAAAAACAGCCTGATTTAAATTGGGAAAATCCACAGTTGCGTCAAGAGGTATACAAGATGATCAATTGGTGGTTAGAAAAAGGAATTGCGGGATTTAGAGTTGATGCCATTAATTTCATAAAAAAGGATCAGCGCTATCAAGATGGTAAACCTGATGGTGAAGATGGTTTAGTTTCTTGCATTCCATTTGCTAGAAATCAACCGGGAATTGAAGTTTTCTTTAAGGAACTGAAAGAAAACACTTTTGCAAAATATGATTGCATGACGATATCTGAGGCATATGGAGTATCTTATGATAAATTAGATATTTATATTGGTGAAAACGGTTGCTTTGATACAATGTTTGATTTTAATTATTCAAATTTTGATATAGGTGATAATGAGGAATGGTTTATTCGCAAAGACTGGACCGTTAAACAGTTTCGCGATTTGATTTTTGAATCCCAAAATGAAATCAATAAAATTGGCTGGGTGGGAACATTTTTAGAAAATCATGATCAGCCTCGTTCTTTAGATAAGTTGATTGTCAATAAAGAAGATCGTGGATATTATAGTGCGACGATGATTGGCTCAATGTATTTCTTTTTAAGAGGGGTACCATATATTTATCAGGGTGAGGAACTAGGAATGCCTAATTGTGTTCGTCATTCGATTGATGAATATGATGATATCAGCACTCATGGGCAATATCAAAGGGCTCTAGAAGAAGGGTTTAGTGAAGCCGAAGCGATGGAATTTGTCAATATGCGCAGTCGGGATAATGCTAGAACACCAATGCCTTTTGATGATAGCAAATATGCAGGATTTTCTAATGTCAAACCATGGCTAGCTTTAAATGAAACCTATAAAACTATTAATGTCAAAAATGAAATCAATGATCCTGATTCAGTTTATAGTTTTTATAAAAAGATGATTAATTTAAGACAAAAGAGTCAATATAGTGATGTTTTAACTTATGGTGATTTTATTGCAGTTGCCGATGAAAATGAATCGTTGATTGTTTATAAACGTAGTTATGAAGGCCAAACAATAGTTAATGTCTGTAACTTTTCAAATCAAGAACAATCATATGTAACTGATAATCAAATAATATTAAATAATTATCATGATTATGATGGAAAAACTTTACAACCATATCAAACAATAATGTATACGGTAAATGAAAATTAAAATTTAGATAGAGGAGTTTATTATTATAAACTAAAATCAAAAACACAAGTCATTTAATTGAATACTTGTGTTTTTAATTACCAATATATACTTGACATAAGATTTAAATCAACATTACCGGTAATCCCACGAACATTACCAGTTTCACTAAATTGAAGAATTTGGAATCCATCGTCAATAGTCTTATTATCATTATAACGAGCTTTCCATTTAATATAGTTATTTAATCGTAAATCAGTCAATTTATTAGTCCACCAATAATGATTAGCATAAATCCCTTTAGGAATTTGATTTGGAATGTTGTCTAAAAAAGTGATGGCAATATTTGCCAGTTGCTCATTTGATAAATCACTTTGAAATTCTTCATCTTCTAAATCGATGAAAATGCCTAGTTGTGGATTTAGATTTTGAATCAGACCAGCAACAAAATCAGCTTCAATTTTAGCCTGATTTTCATCCTGGGCCAAAGAATAATAATAAATTCCATATGGGATTGAATGTTGCAAACAGGCCTGAACGTTTTGATTGAACAAAGGGTCTTCTCTAGTGGAAGTACCATCAGATAATGAAGTATAACCACAACGAATGATGACAAAGTCTACTTCTTGTTTAACTAATTGATAATTGATGTTATTGTTCCATTTAGAAACATCAATCCCGATATATTCGCCTTCACTAGCTAAGCGATCATTATGATTATAAATAGTAAACCCTCCATAAATTAAAGCCACCGATAAACCAATGCAACAAATGTTAATTAATGATTGTTTCTTTTTATATTTCTTTAAAATAAATGGTAGAGAACCAATCAGCATCACTAATAAAATTACAATACTATGAATCAAGTAAATAGCAATGTATTGTTTATAATATAAAGCAAACGAAAAAAATACACTTGCAAAAATAAGCAAAATAATTGATGATGAAGAAGAAAAAAGTCTTCTTTTTTTCTTTTTGACCATAGCATCACCTCGATGATTTTATTTTAGCATATAAGCTAGCTACTGTCGAACTAATGGCTTTTATCGAGCTTGGCTAATTCTTCTAAGATTTGATCTAATTTGCTATGTAGATCTTGGATGATGATTTCATTTTTTAAATTAACTTTATAATCATTTTCATTCCTAATTTGATCTTTTTTAGCTTGACGATTCTGTGACATCATAATGATTGGCGCCTGAATAGCTGACAGGCATGAAAGAATTAGATTGAGCAAGATAAAAGGATAGGGATCAATGCTGTTAGGAAAAATTAAATTTAGAATCATCCAAAGAAGTAAAAGAATAACAAAAATAATAATGAAAACCCAGCTGCCAGCGACTCTAGCTAACTTATCGGCTAATTTTTGAGATTTAGTGATGTTGTTATCATCAGGAAGCGAAACGGTTTTTTCCAAAACTAAATGAATGATTTCTTCATCATCCATATCTTCACGAACATTTTCAAGTATTTCTTTAATGATGACAGAGTGAATGAGTTTTTTCATATAATCACCTTTAAATTTATTATTTACTAGTGCTATTTTTTTAAACGATATTTTATTATAATAAGGAAAAATTTGTGCTTATAATGAGTAGTTATTAGCTTAATAACTAATTTTAAATTTGTTGAAACATGTCTAGAGGTTTTGTATACTTAAATAGATAAAAGTAAAAGGAGTGAGGATGATATGCATAAGATTAGTCTAGTTAAAATCAATCATTTTCAGTTCTTTTGTATTTCTGTTTTTTATTGACATATCATTTATTTGATATGTTTTTTTATGATAATGAGATGGAGGAAGAAAAAATGCCAAAAAGAGAAGACATTAATACTGTATTAGTTATTGGTTCGGGACCGATTGTAATTGGTCAAGCATGTGAATTTGATTATTCAGGGACTCAAGCTTGTAAAGCTTTAAGAAGTCTGGGTTACAAAATTGTTTTAGTTAATTCCAATCCGGCAACAATCATGACTGACCCTGAAACGGCTGATGTTACATATATCGAACCGTTAAATCTAGAAAGATTGACTCAAATTATTGAAAAAGAACGTCCTGATGCTTTACTTCCTAACTTAGGGGGGCAATCAGCTTTAAATTTATGTTCTGAATTGAATCAAGCTGGGGTTTTAGATAAATACAATGTAAAAGTATTAGGAGTTCAGGTTGATGCGATTGAACGTGGTGAAGACCGTTTGGAATTTAAAAAACAAATGGATTTATTAGGAATCGAAATGGCTCGCAGTGAAATTGCCAATACCGTTGATGAAGCTTTAGATATTGCAGATCGTTTAGGATATCCGGTTGTAGTTCGTCCGGCTTATACTATGGGTGGTGCCGGAGGCGGACTTGTTTATAATAAAGATGAATTAAAAACAGTGGTTTCAAGAGGATTACAGGCTAGTTTAGTGCATCAATGTTTAATTGAAGAATCAATTTTAGGTTGGGAAGAATTAGAAGTTGAAGTTGTTCGTGATGCCAACAACAATATGATTACAGTATGTTTTATTGAAAATATTGATCCAATGGGAGTACATACTGGTGATTCTTTCTGTAGTGCTCCAATGCTGACAATTTCTCAAGAAGTTCAAGATCGTTTAAAGGAACAGGCATTTAAAATTGTTGAATCAATTGGTGTAATTGGTGGAACTAATGTTCAATTTGCTCATGATCCAAAAACTGATCGAATTGTTGTAATTGAAATTAATCCAAGAACTTCACGTTCTTCAGCGCTTGCTAGTAAAGCGACTGGTTTTCCAATTGCATTAGTATCAGCAATGTTGGCAGCTGGTCTTACAATGGAAGATATCGAATGTGGTAAATATGGAACGTTAGATAAATACGTACCTGATGGTGATTATGTCGTAATTAAATTTGCTCGCTGGGCTTTTGAAAAATTTAAAGGAGCCGAAGATAAACTTGGTACTCAAATGAAAGCTGTTGGGGAAGTTATGAGTATTGGAAAAACTTATAAAGAAGCTTTCCAAAAAGCCATTCGCTCTTTAGAAATTGGCCGTTATGGTTTAGGTTATGCTAAAAACTTTAATGAATTATCTAAAGAAGAATTACTTAAATTATTGGCGACTCCAACTAGTGAACGACAATTTATCATGTATGAAGCTTTAAGAAAAGGAGCTACTGTTGAACAATTACATGAATTAACGCAAATTAAGACCTACTTCATTGAACAAATGAAAGAATTAGTTGAAGAAGAAGAGACAATTAAATCATATAAAGGAAAACAGTTACCAGTTGCTATATTAAAACAGGCTAAACAAGATGGTTTCTCTGATAAATATTTAAGTCAGATCTTGGATTTAGATGAAAGTGAAATTAGAGAAACTCGTAAAGCTAATGGAATCAATCAAGCTTGGGAACCAGTACATGTAAGTGGAACTAAAGATAGTGCTTATTATTATTCAACTTATAATGCTCCTGACCATAGTGATATTCATAATGATAAACAAAAAATTATGATCTTAGGTGGCGGACCAAACCGGATTGGTCAAGGAATTGAATTTGATTACTGTTGCGTTCATGCTGCTTTAGCCTTGAAAAAATTAGGATTTGAAACGATTATTGTTAACTGTAATCCAGAGACAGTATCGACTGACTATGATACTTCTGATAAATTATACTTTGAACCACTTACCTTAGAAGATGTTTTAAGTATTCATGAAAAAGAAAAACCAGTTGGTGTTATTGCCCAATTTGGTGGTCAAACACCACTTAACCTGGCAGCTCAGCTTAAAGCAAATGGTGTCAATATTTTAGGAACTACGCCAGAAACAATTGATATGGCCGAAGATCGTGATTTATTCAATGAAATGATGGAAAAATTAAATATTCCAATGCCAGAATCAGGAATGGCGGTAAATGTTGATGAGGCTTTAGAAATTGCTAAAAAAATTGGTTATCCATTGATGGTAAGACCATCATATGTTTTAGGTGGCCGTGGGATGGAAGTAGTATATGATGATGCCAGCTTAAAAGAATATATGGAAGCAGCAGTAGGAGTTACGCCAGATCGTCCAATTTTAATTGACCGTTTCTTAAATCATGCGATGGAATGTGAAGCCGATGCTATTAGCGATGGTGAAAATGTCTTTGTTCCGGCGGTTATGGAACATATTGAATTAGCGGGTATTCATTCAGGAGATTCAGCTTGTATTTTACCATCTAAGAGTATTCCAATGCGGCATTTAGAAACAATTAAAGAATATACGAAGAAAATTGCTAAGGAAATGAATGTTCGTGGTTTGATGAATATGCAATATGCAATTGCTGATGATAAAGTTTATGTTTTAGAAGCTAATCCTAGAGCTTCAAGAACAGTACCTTTAGTATCTAAAGTATGTAATATTAATATGGTTAAAATTGCTACTGATATTATTACTTTAGATTTAACTGGTCGTAAATCACCAGTACCAGAACTGAAAGAAAAGAAAATTCCACATGTTGGAGTTAAAGAAGCAGTTTTCCCATTTAATATGTTCCCAGAAGTTGACCCAGTTTTAGGACCTGAAATGCGTTCAACGGGTGAAGTTTTAGGAATTGCCAGCTCATTTGGAGCGGCAATGTATAAAGCTGAAGAAGCCGCTAAAACAATTTTGCCAACTGAAGGAAAAGTATTGATCAGTGTTAGTGATTTAGATAAACCAGAAGTAGTTAATCTGGCAAGAGGGTATTATGATGCTGGATTTGAATTAGTAGCAACCGGAAATACTTATCAATTAATTAAAGATAGTGGAATCCCAGTTACTAAGATCAAAAAAATCTATGAAGGGCGTCCAAATATCTCAGATGCTTTAACTAATGGGGAATTAGCGATGATCATCAATACTCCAAATGGTAAGCAAAGTGTTCATGATGATAGTTATATTCGTAAATCAGCCATCAAAATGAAAATTCCTTATGTAACTAATATTGCAGCTGCAAAAGCTTCATTAGAAGGAATCATGGAAATGAAGATTCATGGTAGTCATGAAGTAAAATCATTACAAGAATATCATCGAGCAATTAAATAATAAAAAAAGCCAGTCATTATATCATTTTATATGACTGGCTATTATGTTTAATTTGGGCTTAAAATGGGATAATATTTAATGATAATGAATTATAGATAGTATAGATTATTTTAAAAGTAGTAAATTTACATCATGGTAATAAAAAAGTATAAAAAGAGCTTGAATATTTGATAGATTTCTACTATACTATACAAGAAAAGAAAGGGATGAGACGCATGTTAGGATTAGTAGGTAAAAAATTTAATATTTGTATGGTCTCATTTTTTATATTTAGTTATTAAACATATCAGTTCTTATTGATATGTTTTTTTTAAGGGTTCAAGGAGGATGAAGATGAAAGCTTACTTAATATTAGAAGACGGCAGTGTATTTGAAGGTGAAAGTATCGGAGCTGTAAAAGAAGTAGTTAGCGAATTTGTGTTTAACACATCGATGACTGGATACTTAGAAGTTTTAACCGATCCTTCTTATGCAGGTCAATCAGTTGTGATGACTTATCCTTTAATTGGAAATTATGGTGTTTGTTTAGAAGACCAGGAATCAAAACGACCTTTTGTCGAAGGATTTATTGTCAATGAATTATCACGGCTTGGAAGTAATTTTAGAAAAAATATGGATTTAGACGATTATTTAAAAATGCACGATATTCCAGGAATTCAGGGAATTGATACGCGTCATTTAACAAAAATCATCCGTAATAAAGGATGTATGAATGGAATGATCACTACTAAACAATATGATAACTTAGATGAAGTGATGGATCGAATTCATAGTTTTAAAGTAACTGGTGTTGTTGAAAAAACAACATGTGATCAAGTTTATACAGTTGGAAATGGCAGCAAAAAAGTAGCTTTAATGGATTATGGAGCTAAAGCTAATATTGCCAAATGTTTAGCTAAACGTGATTGTACAGTTACAGTTTATCCAGCTAGTACCCCTGCAAAAGAATTATTAGATCAAGATTATGATGGAATTATGTTATCAAATGGTCCTGGTGATCCTGAAGAAAACGTTGAAATTATTGAACAATTAAAAATCTTAGCTAAAAGCAACAAACCAATCTTTGCTATTTGTTTAGGACATCAGTTGATGGCATTAGCTCATGGATTTGAAACTGAAAAAATGAAATATGGACATCATGGGGCTAACCATCCAGTTAAAAATTTAGATACTGGACGTGTTTATATCTCAACTCAAAATCATAATTATGTAATTAAAGAAGATTCAATCGATCCTAAAGTTGCTAGACCATGGTTCATTAATGTTAATGATGGAACAATTGAAGGAGTAGAATATTTAAATGAAAATATTAAAACAGTTCAATTCCATCCTGAAGCATGTGCCGGACCTTTAGATACCGATGCTTTATTTGACGAATTTATGAACATGATGAAAGGAGAATAATATGCCAAAAGATAGTAGAATTAAAAAAGTATTAGTAATTGGTTCTGGACCAATTATTATCGGACAAGCAGCTGAATTTGACTATGCCGGAACTCAAGCTTGTCGGGCTTTAAAAGAAGAAGGAATTGAAGTTGTTTTGATCAACTCTAATCCGGCTACGATCATGACTGATAAAGATATTGCTGATCGTGTTTATATCGAACCACTTACAGTACCGGTAGTAAAAAATCTGATTATTAAAGAAAAACCCGATAGCATTTTACCAACATTAGGGGGACAAAATGCTTTAAATATTGCAATGGCATTAGCTGATGAAGGTTTCTTAGAAGAACATAATTGTCGCACAATTGGTACTTCTACAGATACCATTAAATTAGCTGAAGACCGTTTAGAGTTTAAAAACTTAATGGAAAGAATTGGAGAGCCATGTGCTGCTAGTATCGTTGTTAACCATGTCGATGATGCCCTAGAATTTGCTAACCGCATTGGTTATCCGGTTGTTGTGCGTCCTGCTTATACATTAGGTGGAACTGGTGGCGGAATTGCCCATAATGAAACTCAATTACATGATATTTGTTCTAACGGATTAAGATTATCACGTGTTAATCAATGTTTAATTGAACGTTGTATTTCTGGATGGAAAGAAATCGAATATGAAGTAATGCGTGATAGTGCTGGAAACTGCATTACAGTATGTAACATGGAAAATGTTGATCCAGTTGGAGTCCATACAGGTGATAGTGTGGTTGTTGCACCAAGTCAAACTTTAGGTGATAAAGAATATCAAATGTTACGTTCATCAGCATTAAATATTATCACAGCTTTAAATATTGAAGGTGGCTGCAACGTTCAATTTGCTTTGCATCCTGAAAGCTTTGAATATTGTGTAATCGAAGTAAATCCTCGTGTTAGCCGTTCATCAGCATTAGCTAGTAAAGCAACAGGTTATCCAATTGCTAAATTAGCTGCTAAAATCGCTTTAGGATATACATTAGATGAAATTGTTAATGCAGTAACTGGAAAAACATATGCATCTTATGAACCAACATTAGATTATATTGTTTGTAAGATTCCTAAATGGCCTTTTGATAAATTTGTTGATGCTTCTAGAGAATTAGGAACTCAAATGAAAGCTACTGGTGAAGTTATGAGTATTTGTAATAACTTTGAAGGTGCTTTAATGAAAGCATTAAGATCTCTGGAACAAAATGTTTACTATTTACATTTAGATGAATTTGCTGGAAAAGATCAAGAATTCTTGATGAAACAATTAGAAGTTGTTGATGATCATCGTTTATTTGCAATTGCTGAGGCCTTAAGACAAGGAATCAGTGAACAAATAATTCATAATATTACTAAGATTGATATTTGGTTTATTGATAAAATCAAACATTTAATTGAAGTTGAAAATCAATTAAAAAATGAAGAATTAACAGTTGATTTATTAAAGACTGCTAAACACTTAGAATACCCTAATCGTGTAATTGCCCAGTTGACTGGAAAATCTGAAGCTGAAATTAAACAAATGTGCAAAGATAACAATATTCACGCAGTATATAAAATTGTAGATACTTGTGCAGCTGAATTTGATGCTTCAACACCATATTATTATTCAGTATATGGTGGGGTAAATGAAGTAGATCCAAGAGATGATAAGAAAAAAATCATGGTTTTAGGTTCAGGACCAATTAGAATTGGACAAGGAATTGAATTTGATTATTGTTCTGTTCACTGCGTATGGGCGTTAAAAGAAGCTGGTTATGATACAATTATCGTTAATAATAACCCAGAAACAGTAAGTACAGATTTTGATATTGCTGATCGTTTATATTTTGAACCATTAACACCAGAAGATGTAGAAAATATCGTTGATATTGAAAAACCAGATGGAGCAATTGTTCAATTTGGTGGACAAACTGCAATCAAGCTTACTAAAGATTTAATGGAAATGGGTGTAAAAATCTTAGGAACATCAGCTGATGATGTTGATGCTGCAGAAGATAGAGAAAGATTTGATGAAATTCTAGAAAAATGTGGTATTGATCGTCCTCGTGGATCAACAGTA
This sequence comes from uncultured Thomasclavelia sp., assembly GCF_944324745.1. Taxonomy (GTDB): domain Bacteria; phylum Bacillota_I; class Bacilli_A; order Erysipelotrichales; family Coprobacillaceae; genus Thomasclavelia. Next base: position 72,911 of record NZ_CALUXO010000046.1, read on the forward strand.
TTTACAGTAGATGAAGCCTTAAAAGTTGCTGATCAATTAGGCTATCCAGTTCTTGTTAGACCATCATATGTTTTAGGTGGTGCTGGAATGGAAATTTGTTTAAATGATGGTGATATTAGAAAATTCATGAAGATAATTAATCGCCAATATCAAGAACATCCAATCTTAATTGATAAGTATTTATCAGGAAAAGAAGTAGAAGTTGATGCTATCTGTGATGAACATGGAGTTTTAATTCCAGGTATCATGGAACATATTGAACGGGCTGGAGTTCACTCAGGCGATAGTATTTCAGTTTATCCATCACAAAAGATTAAACCACATATTAAAGATACCATTGTTGAATATACTAAACGTTTAGCTAAAGCATTAAATGTTATTGGATTAATTAATATTCAATTTATTGTTTACGAAGATCAAGTATATGTAATTGAAGTAAATCCACGTTCTAGTAGAACGATTCCATATATTTCTAAAGTAACAGATATTCCAGTAGTTGATGTAGCTACTCATGTTATTATGGGAAAATCAATTGCTGATCAAGGATATGAATATGGTTTAGCACCTGAAAAACAAACAGTTGCAGTTAAAATGCCAGTATTCTCATTTGAAAAGATTAAAGGAGCTGAAATCAGTTTAGGCCCAGAAATGAAATCAACAGGTGAAGTTTTAGGTATTTCAACTGATTATGATGAAGCTATTTATAAAGCCTTTATTGGTAGTGGTATTAATTTACCAAAGAAAAAGAATATTATTTGTACAATTAAAGATTCTGCTAAAGAAGAATTTTTACCAATTGCTAAACAATATTATATGTTTGGATATGATTTATATGCTACAGAAGGTACATATAACTTCTTAAAAGAACACAATATTCCAGTTAACTTAGTTAATCGAATCGATGCTAAATCAAATACTATGTTTGATTTAATGTTAACAGATACTGTTGATTTAGTAATAGATATTCCAACTAGAAATAATAATTTAAAAGACGGTTTCTTAATCAGAAGATTTGCAGTTGAAGCAGGAATTCCAATCTTTACTTCATTAGATACTGCTCAAGCATTAATTACAAGCTTGGAAAAACGTCATAAAGGTGATACATCATTAATTGATATTGCTAGATTGAAATAATTAAAAAGGAGATAGGTTGCTATCTCCTTTTTGTGTTTTAAAAACTATTTAATGTTACATTTATTGTAATAGTTAAAATACAGTTTTTTATAAAAAAAGACTTACTTATTTTAAAACAAGTAAGTCCATAAAACGTTTATTTTTTTCTAATACTTTAAACACTAAAGTACCAATAACCAATACTATTAACTCTCCGACAGCTACATAGATGGCATTAATAACAAATGGAATTTGGTAAGCATACCAAAGTTCACCGCCAATAATTATACCAGTAATAATAGCCCCTAACATTGCAGCTAAATATCGATTTTTAGCATAGTACATCGCGATGCAGACCAAAAGGGTACTTAATGTTCCAAATACCACATCTAACATTCCTAGTGGCGAAAATAAATTAGCTAAGATACACCCAATCGTTAATCCTGGTATATAGCGATAATTATAGAAAGCTAAAAATACCATAATTTCTGATAATCTAAATTGGATTTGTGAGTATGCGATGGGTGAGATTACTAAAGTGAGCACAGCGTAAATCCCAGCAATCATCGCATTGATAACAACTAGTTCGACTGAAATACTTTTCTTCATAATAATTAACCTTTCTTAGTATTATTTTCACTTATATGTCACCTCATTGAAAACATTGAATATTATAACGAATTAATTGTAGTTTGACTAGTATGCAATTAGATAATTTTTATTTATTAATCATTAAAATGACAATTTGTTAAAAATACGTAAAATATTTGTGTCTTATTTTAAATATGTTAGTAATATATGGTACTATTGGTAAGAAAGGATGTGAATAATATGTTGCAAAGTGTAGTGGTAAAAAAACATGAGAAAATTAAATATCAGGCGGCTACATTTTATAATTTATCTAATAATTATTATGATCATGATTTTAAGGTTGATAAACACTGGCACAACAGTATTGAGATTACCTATGTCGTTCAGGGTGAGAAGCTTCAAAAAATGGAAAACAAAGAAATATTAGCCAGGGAAGGAACATTATTATTAGTTAATTCTGGGGTTAGTCATTCTGTTGAGGCTAAAAAGGGAATAGAAGGGATAATGTTATTGATTGATCGCAACTATATAGATAATCTTTGTCCAAAAGTAACTGATAAACGTTTTGATATAGATAAAAATGAATCGGTTAAGCAGCGAATAATTAATCATTTATTTCAGGCAATAGCGGAAAAATATCAAAACAATGGAATCCGTTGTACGATTAATGTTTTAGAAATTATTGATTTGTTTACTACTTATCTAGTGGATGATAACTATTATCCTAAGGAAAAACATGATGATGAATTATATGAATTAGCGATATCAATATGTGAATATCTGGACTATAATTATAAAAATCGAATATCGCTTGATGATTTGGCTAAATTAATTAATTACAATAAGTCATATTTAGCAACAGCATTTAAGAAAAAGATGGGGATTACTATTTTTGAATATTTAAGTAATGTCAGAATTCAACATAGCTTAGACGATTTAAAGAATAGTAATGATACGATAGTAGAGATAGCTTTAAACAATGGATTTGCCAATATTCAAATTTTCAATAAAACATTTAAAAAGGTATTTAATATGACTCCAAAACAATATCGAAATAAAAACTTAAAATAGATTAAGGTTGTTCTAGATATTCAACAAGTATAATTCTTTTTTTGATGATAGAATTTTAATCATGAAAGGAAGGATAGAATGAAAAAACTAAAAAAATTGTTTGCGATGGTTGTAAGTTTAGCCATGATGATTACAACTTATTGCACACCATTATTTGCAATTGATGGTGAAGATACATATCCAGTTCAATTATATACTGAAGTAACTGACGCTGGTCAGGTTGTATCTAAAATGACGATTGATTATGGTGAAGGAAAAGTGGTTAGTAATGTAACCAAAGATACTTACACAGTTCATGCCAATGCTTCAACTAAAGAACTTTGTGAAGCAACTGGGGTTGAAAGCTATGGTGATTATGATATCGATCGTAAAATTGTAAAAGTAGAAACTGATGGTTCTCAAGTAACTGTTTATTTTGATTTATCAGAAGGAGCTACTTTAGCTTATCTAAGTTCAGCTCGTAATTATCCAGCTGATTTGACTTATACAGTAACTCAAAATAAGCCAATTACAGTTGATGACAATGAAAGTTTCATGGCAACTTATACATGTGATATATCAAATATGATTGATGTAGAAACATCTAAATTTAAATCAGTCATTGTTGATGGTGGCATCAATTATCAATACTATGATGCTGGTGATGCCGATTCATTAATTGTCTGGTTCCATGGAAATGGTGAAGGTGATTTCAACAGTTCTAATAATAACGTAGCGCA
>NZ_CALUXO010000047.1 GCF_944324745.1 uncultured Thomasclavelia sp.
GGGCATTATTATTACAGCGTTACCAGATACGGTCTTGGATTTGTTGATTCCTATTTATTCATTGATGAAAGCTGGCATTGAAAGTGTGGCTATAAATGAAATATTGATCTGTATTTTCTATAGTCTTGCTTTTACTATTTGTGGTTTTCTTGCTTGTTTAAAAAGAAATTCGTTAACTAATTATCATGGTTTTACTAATAATGTAATTGCTCAAATTATTAAAATGGTAATAATTGTTGTTATTTCCTGGATGTTCACGGGATTAACAGATGTTCCCTCTATGTCGATAAGTGTGTTATTTGCAATTAGTATAATTGCTACTTTCATGACTGTCTTTTTAATACAATATATTTATACAAAGAAAATAAAATATAAAGCAAATATATTACAGGCTAGTATTATTTCTATTATAACTTTGGGATTATTTCTTGGGGGTAAAAGTTTTATTGAAGATTATATTCCAGGTAATATTGAATCGGTTACGATCAATCATGATATACAGTTTGCTTTAAGTAAGAATCTTTTAAATAAAAATGCTTATTTAAAAGATAAAAATATGATTGATACTGTCGTTGAAATTCATCAGGAAATTTTAGATACCAAATGCAGTTATGGTGATTATGAGATTGGAATTGTTTATCAGTTAAAAAATGGAAGACAAATAGTGCGTAATTATTGGCTTAATTATAATGATTACCAAGCAATCGTTGAAAAGTTTAATCAGGAAATGATTCGTGTCTGGTATTATGATTATTATCAATTAGTAGATATGCTTGATGTTATTTATCAAATTGATTTTGCTGATGAATCTGAAAATATTGATGAACAAATTATTAATAGTGAAGATATTGAGTTATTCAAAAATATTTTAATTCAACAGCTACAGGCTTTTGAAAATGACCATAGTTTATTAAATGAAGTAGAAAAGAGTAGTCCTAGTAGTATATATTTTGGATATGATCCTGAAGATAAGGCAATTGACTTGATTTCATACAGTTATAACGATCCATTAGATCGAACAATTCAGGAATATAATAAAATTAAAGCAAATTAGTTGTAATTATTTTATAAATAGGGATAATGTAAGTGAGGTGATAATAAATGAAAATATTAGAAAGTAATGAATTTGATAATGCAATTGCTAGTGGAGTTGTTCTAGTTGATTTTTATGCTGACTGGTGTGGACCATGTAAAATGTTAGCCCCTGTAATTGAAGGGTTAGCCGATAAAATGACAAATGTTTCTTTTTATAAGTTAAATGTTGATAATTCTAGTGATATTGCTAGAAGATATGGGGTGCAAGCTATTCCTAACTTAATTATTTTTAAAGATGGAAAAGCTGTTGATCAAATTACAGGTTTTGTTCCTGAAGGTGAAATTGTTAATCATCTAGAAAAAGTTTTATAATTTGAAAAATTTAAATATTTCAAGTAGATACGGGGACATTACATGATGTTCCTTTTCTATTTTTTATAAAAAAGAAAAAGCATGTATACCAATGTCATTAAGTTAAGATGACAAAATTTTAGCCAGGAGCTATATAGAAAATATATTTTCTCCTGGTTATATTTTTATGCAAGCTAAAAAAGTGTAGTCTTGAAACTACATTTTTCAAGGTATATAATAAATTATGTTAGTTATAACGATAGTTAAAGAATACGGTAGTCTTTGGCTTGACATGTCGCTTGTATTTTCTACCGGGTCTAATTGGTAATATTTCTTTAGCTATCAGATTTTCTACAGGTGGATTTTTTCCACCTTTTTTTCTTAGAAATTCTCTGATAATATGTACTGCTCTTGTAAAATTAATCTGATATGTATATTTGAGTTTATCTTTTTTAGGTATTTTTATTTCCTGTACAATTCTTTGACAGAAATTATACATGGTCATGCGGGCATAGATTTCCTGTTGAATCAATTTTCTTTTTTTAGCATGTAATGCATTGAGTCCAATAGCATATTTGAGCTCACGAAAAGAAGTTTCCTCTCCCCAGCGCATATTGTAAATTTCACGGATTTCTTCCATTGAGAATTCTTCTCTGCTTAGATTGGTAATAACGGTTTCATAGGTATCTTCAGTAATTTTGAATCTCACAACTCGACAGTTGAATTCATACCATGGATCATCTTTGCTCATAAAATCAAATCTCGTTGATTTAGTAACAATTTTATATATTTCAGGACAAGCTTTGGTCGTTTTTGTTTGTTTTAAGGTCAACATTCTAAATACATCAATATCAAATTCACCTTCAGGAAATGGACCTAATGATCGAGTGATACTGGTTTGAGAGTCGATATCTTTAACACGAATCAGATATTTATTTCCTGATCGAACAACATGTTCAAAACCATTGTAGGATTCATAGCCTCTATCGGCAATGAAGATAGCTTTATGACCATCATATCTGTCAACAAGCTGATAGAAGGCATCATTTTCATCTTTTTTAGCTTCACCCTGAATGATAATATCATCATATGTAAGTTCCAATAGATCATAACTGGCATTTAAATGAAAGGCAGAATAAGCCTTAGCAAGAGTGCCATGTCTTAATTCAGTAGTTTCATCGTCAAAGATGGTATTATCAATAGGCAGTTCACAGCCATCAACTGCCAATAGTCTATAGCCATGAAATAATTTTATTTTGAATGTTTTTTTATTGAAAGCATCAAACAAAGTCTTGAATGCTTCAGGTTTGATCTTGCTTCTGGCTTGAACAAAAGCAGAAGCAGAAGGGGTATCAATAGAAAAGTCATTAAATTTAAAAAGTTCATCCTTGATAGAGGAAGCTCCCATACAAAGAATAATCTTCATGATTGTTTTGAAATCAAGCTTTCTATTTCTGGTGAAATCAGTATCAGGATTGACACAAAAGATAGAACAGACATTCGAAAGATTATTGATAATGTGAAATAAAACGTTTTTAAGATGTTTATAGCTATTCATGTTTAAGTACCTCCGACATATACCTATAAACAATTGGCCTATTATCAATAAAAAAATTGATAATAGGCCGCACACTATCGTTGCAATGTCA
>NZ_CALUXO010000048.1 GCF_944324745.1 uncultured Thomasclavelia sp.
TATGCAGTTACTTCCATACCATTAGATAATCTAACACGGGCATATTTACGTAATGCTGAGTTAGGTTTCTTAGGTGTCATAGTAGCAACACGTGTACAAACCCCACGTTTTTGAGGTGAATTAGTAACTGTTGGTCTTTTTGCCAATGAGTTATAACCTCTGTTTAACGCTGGTGATTTTGATTTTGTAGTTTTGTCAGTACGACCCTGTCTAACTAATTGGTTAATAGTAGGCATTCATGTTCTCCTTTCTTAATTTTTTTAACACACAATCCCGGGTGTTTCATTTTTTTCAATAAACAATGCGCCTTCTTGCAGGCACCTATGATATATTAAAATATTTATGAAAATATGTCAATCATTTTTTTAGAAAATTTTGATTTTTTCATCTTTTTTTGTCCTTATTAAGTAATTAACTTTTTAGAAAACTATCACAATAATAACTTTTATATTTAAATAAAGAGATACTCTTAACTTAAGAGTATCTCATGTATATTTTTATCCGACTTGATCAATTGGCTGATCATTACTTTCATGTTCAGCTTCAATTGTATCATCAAATGTTTCTTGATTAGCTTTCATAGCTTCTTCAGCTTCTTTAGCTAAAGTTTCAGGTGATTTTAATGGTCCACGGATTCCTGTTCCAGCTGGGATCAGTTTTCCAATTAAAACATTTTCCTTTAATCCTTTTAAATGATCTTTTTTACCTTTAATAGCTGCATCAGTTAAAATCTTAGTAGTTTCCTGGAATGAAGCTGCTGATAAGAAAGATTCAGTTTCCAATGAAGCTTTAGTAATACCTAATAAAACTGGTCGAGCAACGGCTGGATGTTTACCAGCTTTAAGAACTTCTTTATTAAGTTTTGTAAAGGCATTAATATTAATATTTGTACCAGGTAGACAACCAGTTTCGCCACCTTCGATAATTTTCATTTTCCGTAACATTTGTTTTACGATAATTTCAATATGTTTATCAGAAATTTCGATACCTTGGATACGATATACTTGTTGTGCTTCTTTGATAATATAATTTTCAACGGCTTCAACATCAGCTACTGACAATAATTCTTTTGGATCAATAGATCCGGCAGTAACTTTATCACCAATATTAACTTTATCACCAATTTCTACTTGGATTTTAGCGCCGTAAGGAGCTAAATAACTACGAGTTTCTAAATCATTTGTAATAACAACTTCAATTCTTCCATTATTATCAATTAAATTAGTAACCTCACCTTCGATTTCACTAATAATTGATTTAGCTTTTGGATTTCTGGCTTCAAATAACTCTTGGATACGAGGTAACCCTTGAGTGATATCAGCTCCACCGGCAACTCCACCATCATGGAAAGTACGCATTGTTAACTGAGTACCAGGTTCACCGATTGATTGAGCAGCCATGATACCTACTGCTTCTCCTAACTCAACAACGCTACCAGTTGCTAAGTTACGACCATAACATTTACGACAAATACCGCCTTCGGCAATACATCCTAAAACTGAACGAATTTCAACTTCTTTGATTCCAGCATTTACAATTTCATCAGCTGTAGTTTCATCGATCATTTCACCACCAGGTACAATTACCCGTTTAGTTTCGGGATCAATGACATCTTTTTGAGCAAAACGTCCAATTAAACGATCTCGAAGTGGTACGATAACTGATTGATCTTCGTTATTATATAATTCAGTAACTACAAAACCACGATCAGTTCCACAGTCATCTTCAGAAATAATAACTTCTTGAGCTACATCTACTAAACGTCTTGTCAGATAACCTGAATCGGCTGTCTTTAAGGCAGTATCTGTAGATCCTTTACGAGCACCATGGGTAGAAATAAAGAATTCTGACGCTGTTAAACCTTCTCTAAATGAAGATTTAATTGGTAACTCGATTGTTTCCCCTTTTGGATTTGACATCAAACCACGCATACCTACTAATTGGGTAAAGTTTGAAAGTGATCCACGGGCTCCAGAATCAGACATGATGAAGATAGGGTTACGGCTATCAGCTTCGAACTCTTGACGAACGACTTCTTGAACTTCGTCTTTTACATCTGTCCATAATTTAATAACGTTTTGATGTCTTTCTGATGCTGTTAATTTACCTTTGTTATAGAATTTATTAATTTGTTCTAGTTTAGCATCAGCTTCATCAAAAATTGAATACTTAGCTTCAGGTACTTGGATATCGTATACAGATACGGTAGTACCAGCAATTGTTGAATAATAGAATCCTTGGTCTTTCAATTTATCAAGCATTAAACTTGTATCAGACATCGCTTCGTGTTTGAACACTTCATCGATAATTTTACCAAGTGATTTTTTATTCAATGGTTTTATAATTTCTTGATTCTTAATATGTTCTTTGATGTTTGTTCCCATAGGGACAAAATACTTATCAGGTGTTGCTGTTAAGTTTTCATCACTTGGATCATTAATGAATGGGAATTTTCCATCAAAGATATCATTAAAGAAAATCTTACCAACAGTTGTAATTAAATAGCACTCATTTTGTTCTTTAGTAAATGTTTTATTCTTTAAAGAACCAGCTTTAATTGCAACACGAGTGTGTAAATCAACTGTTTTAGCAAAATATGCATGATCAACTTCATTACGATCTGCAAAGACAGTTCCTTCACCAATTCCGCCTTCATCTTCAAGAGTTAAGTAATAATTTCCTAATACCATGTCCTGAGAAGGGGTTACGATTGGTTTACCATCTTTTGGTCCTAAGATATTGTTAGAACCTAACATTAATTGACGAGCTTCTTGAATTGCTTCTTCACCTAATGGAACGTGTACCGCCATTTGGTCACCATCGAAATCGGCATTGAAAGCTGGTGTAACCAACGGATGCAAACGAATTGCACGACCTTCTACTAATTTAGGTTCGAATGCTTGAATACCTAAACGGTGTAATGTTGGCGCCCGGTTTAATAAAACTGGATGTTGTTGGATTACTTCTTCAACAATTGGCCAAATTCGGTCATCCATTTTGTCAATTAATCTTTCAGCTGCTTTAATATTTGTTGCTAGTTCATCACGAACTAAACCATTAATTACAAATGGTTTAAACAAGTTTAAAGCCATTTCACGTGGGATACCACATTGATACATTTTCAAATCAGGTCCTACGGCAATTACAGAACGTCCAGAATAGTCAACACGTTTACCTAATAAGTTTTGACGGAAACGTCCTTGTTTACCTTTAAGAGTATGACTTAATGATTTTAAAGCCCGTCCTCCAGCACCAGTAATTGGTTTTGAACGTCTTCCATTATCAATTAAAGCATCAACTGCTTCTTGTAACATTCTCTTTTCGTTTTGAACGATAATTGATGGAGTTCCTAATTCTAATAATTTCTTTAAACGGTTATTACGAGTAATAACACGACGATATAAATCATTTAAATCTGAAGTTGCGAATCTACCACCATCCAATTGTAACATTGGTCTTAAATCAGGTGGAATAACTGGTAATGCTTCTAAAATCATCCATTCAGGTTGATTATCAGAAGTTCTAAAAGCATTAATTGCTTCTAATCGTTTTAATAACTTAGATCTCTTTTGCCCTTGAGCTTCTTTTAATTCTTTGCTTACTTTATTAAATTCAGCTTCAAGATCTACTTGTTTTAACAATGTTTGAATTGCTTCAGCGCCAATTTGGGCTTCAAATGTATGTCCAAATTGTTCAAAACATTTACGATAGTCTCTTTCTGACAATACTTGTTTATACTCTAAAGGTGTACTTCCTTTATCAATTACAACATAAGAAACGAAATAGATAATCTCTTCTAGTTGTTTTGGTGACATATCCAAGATTAATCCCATTCTTGATGGAATACCTTTTAAATACCAAATATGAGCAATTGGAGTAGCTAATTCAATATGCCCCATTCTTTCACGTCTAACTGCTGATTTAGTAACCTCAACACCGCAACGATCACATACAACACCTTTATAACGTACTTTTTTGTATTTTCCACAGCTACATTCCCAGTCCTTAGAAGGACCGAAAATTCTTTCACAGAATAATCCATCCTTCTCTGGTTTTTGAGAACGATAGTTGATGGTTTCTGGTTTCTTTACTTCACCATAAGACCATTCGCGAATCTTTTCAGGGGATGCTAAGCCAATTTGAATTGCTGAGAAATTATTTGTAGTTGCCATCTTTTTTCCTCCTATAATGATTCACTTTCATCAAAGTCTTCATCAATATCTTCTATATTTTCAATAACATCACTATCATCATCTTCAGCACCATTAACTTCCAAATCATCTTCAGCAATTTCTTCGCTGATATCATCTTTAGTTGATGGTTTTGCTGTATCAATTACTTCATCTTTGTCGATACTACGTGGGAAACGATGTTCCTCTTCTTCAATATTACGCATATCTACTTCATTATCATTTTCATCTAATAAACGGACATCTAAAGCTAATGCTTGTAATTCCTTTTTCAATACTCTAAATGATTCAGGTAATCCTGGTTCTGGAAGTGGTTGTCCTTTAACGATTGCTTCGTAAGTTTTAACACGACCAACAACATCATCTGACTTAACTGTTAAGATTTCTCTTAAAGTATAAGCAGCACCATAAGCTTCAAGAGCCCAAACTTCCATTTCCCCAAATCTTTGTCCACCATTTTGAGCTTTACCTCCTAATGGCTGTTGAGTAACTAATGAGTATGGACCGACAGAACGAGCATGTAATTTATCATCAACCATGTGGGCTAATTTGATCATATACATGATTCCAACTGAAATCTTGTTATCATAATACTCACCTGTTTGTCCAGAGATAACTGGTTGCTTTCCATCTTTTGACATTCCGGCTTCTGCCATAATATCTTCTAGATCTTTAGGATGTAACCCATCAAAAGCTGGAGTAGCGATATATAATCCAAGTTGTTTAGCTGCATATCCTAGATGCAATTCCAATACTTGTCCAATGTTCATACGAGATGGTACCCCTAATGGGTTTAACATGATATCTAAAGGTGTTCCATCTTCTAGATGTGGCATATCTTCAATTGGTAAGATTTTAGAGATAACCCCTTTATTACCATGACGCCCAGCCATTTTATCCCCTTCAGAAATCTTTCTCTTTTGAACAATATATACTTTAACAACCTTATTTACACCTGGTTGTAATTCATCACCGTTTTTTCTTTCAAATACTTTAATATCATGAACGATACCAGCCCCACCATGAGGAACACGTAATGAATTATCTTTTACTTCACGTGATTTTTCACCAAAGATTGCCAGTAATAGTTTTTCTTCAGCTGATAATTCAGCTTGCCCTTTTGGCGTAACTTTACCTACTAGGATGTCTCCTTCTTTAACTTCAGCTCCAATCATGATAATACCATCACTATTTAAGTTTTTACGAGCTTCATCACCAACATTTGGGATATCTCTTGTAATTTCTTCTGGTCCTAATTTAGTATCACGACATTCAATTGAATATTCATCAATATGAATTGATGTATAAACATCATCTTTAACTAATCTTTCTGACATAATAACGGCATCTTCGTAGTTATATCCGTTCCATTCCATGAATCCAACTAAAACGTTTTGTCCTAGTGCTAATTCACCTTGTTCCATAGCAGGTCCATCAGCAATAATTTGACCTTTAACGATTTGTTCACCAGTTTTTACAATTGGTTTTTGATTAATACAAGTACCGTTATTAGAAATCTTGAATTTAGCTAAACGATAACGATGTTCAACTGCTTCTTCATCTTCAATAATAATCTTTTTAGCGTCAACATATTTAACAACACCGTCAACGCGTGAAACGACAGCGGCACCTGAGTCACGAGCAGCCTGATATTCCATTCCAGTACCAACAAATGGTGTGTGTGGATTTAATAAAGGTACTGCCTGACGTTGCATGTTGGCTCCCATCAAGGCACGAGTAGCATCATCGTTTTCCAAGAATGGAATACATGAAGTTGCTACCGAAACGATTTGTTTTGGTGAGATGTCGATAAAATCAACTTCTTCACGTTTAGCCATAATGTTCTCACCTAAATGACGGGCAATTACTTGTTCATCAAGAATCGTACCATTGTCATCTGTTTGAACATTTGCTTGAGCAATTACATAGTTCTTTTCTTCATCTGCTGTTAGATAACGAACGTCATTTTCGTCAATTACGCAGTTATTTACTTTACGATATGGTGTCTCAATAAAACCATATTCATTAATTTTAGCATAAGATGCTAAAGTTGAAATCAACCCGATGTTTGGTCCTTCAGGAGTTTCAATTGGACAAATTCTTCCATAGTGAGAAGCATGCACGTCACGTACTTCATAACCAGCCCGATCACGACTTAAACCACCTGGACCAAGTGCTGACAAACGACGTTTATTTGTAAGCTCAGCTAATGGATTAATTTGATCCATGAATTGTGATAACTGTGAAGATGAGAAAAATTCTTTAATTGCAGCTGTAAGTGGCCGAATATTTGTTAAAGATTGTGGTGTAATTGAATCTACTTCAGACAATGACATTCTTTCTTTAACTACACGTTCCATTCTTGATAAACCAATTCTAAATTGATTTTGAATTAATTCACCAACTGAACGAACACGACGATTTCCTAAGTGATCGATATCGTCTAATAATCCAATTCTTGCCATTAAATTAACACGGTCTTCAGCTGTTAAATCTAACGAATTATAAATATCTACTAAATTAAACATATAAGAATAAGCCGCAATCATATCAGAAATAGTTACGAATTTACTCTTTAACGATAAATCAGTTCCAATAACTCGCATTTTTTTAGATTTTGTTTCATCTACATAAACATCCAATACTTGGATGACATCATTTGATTCTAGTCGTGGATTGGTAGTTAATTTACGTGTATGAGCCCCAGCTTCTAAAACTGGTTTGATCCGATCAATTACTTCTTGAGTAATTGTTGTTCCTTCTGGGTAAACAACATTTCCATCGACATCAATTAAATCTTCAGCTAAAACACGTCCTGCAATTCGATCTAATAAACTTAACTTTTTACCAAATTTAAACCGTCCAGCTTTAGCTAAATCATATCTTTTACAATCAAAGAAACGAGTGTATAAAAGGTTATTAGCTCCCTCAAGTGTTGCTGGTTCTCCTGGTCTTAATTTGTTGTAAATTTCAATTAAAGCTTCTTCAGTATTTGTTGTATTGTCTTTTGCAAGCGTATTTGTAATATATTCATGTTCACCGAATACATCGATAATATCTTCATCACTTGAAAGCCCAAGAGCTCTAAGTAATACTGTACCTGGCATCTTACGATTACGGTCGATTCTGACATTTAAGTTATCTTTTGCATCAGTTTCGAACTCTAACCAAGTTCCTCTAGAAGGGATGATACTACCACTAAATACTGTTTTACCGCTTTTATCTAATACATCGGCAAAATAGGCACCTGGTGAACGTACTAATTGTGATACGATAACACGTTCTGCACCATTGATAATAAAAGTACCAGAATCTGTCATTAAAGGGAAATCTCCCATAAAAACTTCTTGCTCTTTTATTTCACCAGTGCTAGAATTAATTAATCTGAGTGATGCTCTAATTGGCGCTGCATAGTTAGCATCACGATCTTTACTTTCTTCAACTGAGTACTTTGCCTCATCAAAAGTACAATCGACAAATTCTAATGACAAAGTTTCATTAAAATTAGTGATTGGGTAGATATCTTCAAATACTTCTTTAATACCAACTTCCTTAAACCACTTGTATGAATTTGTTTGAATTTCAACAAGATTAGGAAGTTCTAATGATCCACTAATTCTTGAATAATTACGACGAGTAATTTTACTTTTTGCTTTAGTTACTTTGTTTTCCACGTATTAACTCCACCCCTTTATATTTCTCTATCAGAATGTTTTTGAGTGCATAAAAACTCTTTATTATAAACACTAATAGGCATTTTACAAGTCTATCATATGGACTTTTTAAAGTCAATAATTTTTCTAAAAAAAATAAAAAAACTATTGACAAATTATCATCTATTTGTTAATAGCTTTTAAAATATAATAACCTTTATCCCGTTTTACAATTGCAACATTGCCAAAAACTGTTTCAATATTCTTCTTTGCCGAAGGAGCTCCCTGCTTCTTTTGAATCACAACCCAGAGTTCACCATTTAAATTCAAATGATCTTTGGCTTCAACCAATATTTTAGTTACAACACTTTTTCCAGCTCGAATAGGTGGATTAGTTACGATTACATCATACTTTTTAGTTACATTTTGATAAACATCACTACTAAAAACATTAGCCTCAATTTGATTAGTCTTGGCATTAGCTTTAGCTAATTCAATCGCTCGACCATTGACATCTACCATATCAACATCCAAAAATGGATAAATTTTCTTCAATGAAATTCCAAACGTTCCATAACCACAGCCAACATCCAATAAACTATGTTTAGTTTCATCAAGCTCAATTGCATCTAACAATACTCTAGAACCATAATCGATCATTTTTTTAGAAAAGACCCCATTATCACTAGTAAAATAAAGATCTCGATCACGATAGTGAAAAACAAACTGCTCTGGATCACTAACTAGTTCTTGATTATCAGTATAATAATGTTTCATCTTGATTAACAAAAAGAGCCCATCGGGCTCTTTTTTATTCAGTTAAATTATTTAACTTCTACAGTTGCTCCAGCAGCTTCTAATTTTTCTTTAATTTCTTGTCCTTCAGCAGCAGGGATGTTTTCTTTGATTACTGAAGGTGCTTTGTCTACTAAACCTTTAGCATCTACTAATCCAAGTCCAGTGATTTCTCTTACTGCTTTGATAACAGCAACTTTAGTTCCACCTGGAGCAGTTAATGTTACAGTAACATTAGCTGGTTCAGCAGAAGCTTCTTCAGTTGCAGCAGCTACAGCTACAGGTGCAGCAGCAGTTACATCAAATTTTTCTTCAATTGCTTTTACTAAATCATTTAATTCTAAGATTGTAGCTTCTTCTAAGTAAGCTAAAATATCTTCATGTGTTAATTTTGCCATCTTTAATTTTCCTCCGTTTTATCTTGAGCTGACTATGCAGCTTCTGTTGTTGTTTCTTCTTTTGTTTCTTCTGTGCTTTCGCTAGCTTCAGTATTTTCACCTCTAG
This sequence comes from uncultured Thomasclavelia sp., assembly GCF_944324745.1. Lineage (GTDB taxonomy): Bacteria > Bacillota_I > Bacilli_A > Erysipelotrichales > Coprobacillaceae > Thomasclavelia. Next base: position 9,143 of record NZ_CALUXO010000048.1, read on the forward strand.
CATCAGCAACAGCTTGAATTACTCTTGCCACTTTTGCTACTGGTTCTTTTAACATAGCAAGTAACATAGAGTACATACCTTCACGATTAGGTAATGTAGAAATTTCTTTAACTTCATCAAGAGTTAATAATTTACCTTCAACTACAGCGCCTTTAATTACTAAAGCTTCGTGTTCTTTAGCAAATTTAGCGATAACTCTTGCTGGAGCTACAGCATCACTGTTTCCAAATGCAAGTGCGTTTGGTCCAGTTAACTGATCATTTAGTCCTTCATAAGCTGTATCTACAGTAGCTCTACGAACTAAAGAGTTTTTGTATACTTTTAATTCGCTATCTTCAGCTTTTAAGTTTTTACGTAATTCAGTCATTTCAGCAACTGATAAACCACGATATTCAACTACGACTGCTGATTGAGCTGCTTGTAATTTAGCATTAATTTCTTCAACTAAACTACTTTTTGCTTTGATTGCTTCTGTTGACATTGTTACACCTCCTGCTATTTTTTTTAATTTATATGCAACAATATACTCAAACTAAAACTCCCGTCATTAACGAGAGTTAAGCCAATATACTAGTAATATATCTTTTTAACACCTCGGTAACAAATTAAGGTTTCCCAGTTACTGTCTTGGGTATATTGATTGCGCCTATTTAATTTTTGCTAACTATTTAGCAGCCACTTTAATACTTGGTCCCATTGTTGATGTTAAAGCGATGTTTTTCATATAAACACCTTTTGAAGTAGATGGTTTGATTTTTACTAATAAATCATAAACCGCATTAAAGTTTTCTACTAATTTTTCAGCATCAAATGAGACACGTCCAATTGTCATATGGACATTTCCTTCTTTATCAGTACGATATGTAACTTTACCAGCTTTTGTTTCTTTAACTGCTTTAGCTACATCTTGTGTTACTGTTCCAGTTTTAGGGTTAGGCATTAATCCTTTAGGACCTAAAATACGTCCTAATTTCCCTAATTCAGCCATCATATCAGGAGTAGCAATCATTACTTCAAAATCAAGCCATCCTTTTTTGATGTCTTCTAAAATTTCTTTACCACCAACTACATCAGCTCCAGCATCTTTAGCTTCTTGAGCTTTGGCACCTTCAGTTACAACTAAAACTTTTTTAGATTTTCCAGTACCATTTGGTAAAACTAAAGCTCCACGTAATTGTTGGTTAGCTTGACGAGGATCTACCCCTAATTTGAATGCAACATCAACAGCTGCATCAAATTTTACTGTACTTGTCTTTTTAACTAAATCAACTGCTTCTTCAATTGAATATGCTTTTCCTTTTTCAATTAACTTAGCAGCTTCTTGATATCTTTTACTTTTCTTTGCCATTATTTATTTTTCCTCCTTAGTGGTCTAACGGAATAACCCTTCCACAAATGACGATTAATATTCTTTAATCTTAAATTACATACCTTCAACTTCAACGCCCATGTTACGAGCAGTTCCAGCGATGATTCTCATTGCTGATTCTAAATCGTTAGCGTTAAGATCTGGCATTTTGTATTCAGCGATTTCTTTTAATTTATCTGCTGATAATGTAGCAACTTTAGTAGTCCCGGCATTGCTTGAACCTTTTTGGATTCCGCAAGCTTTTTTAATCATTTCAGCTGCTGGTGCAGTTTTTAATACAAAATCAAAATCTTTATCTTCGTAAATAGTTAAAACAACTGGTACTGTTTCACCTTTACGATCTTTTGTTTGGTCATTAAATGCATTACAGAATTTAGGCATTTGAATTCCGGCTCCGGCTAAAGCTGGACCTGGTTTAGCTCCACCTGCTGGAAACTGAATCTTCATGACTCTTACAACTTTTTTACTCACGCGACATTCCTCCTATATATAAATTTGTCCGTGCTGTGGTCAAATGGACATAGTCCTTCCACGCATAATAACACATACTGCGTCAACTAAGGATTATACATTATTCTTCGATAAATGCAACACTTTTTTTAATTTTTTTTAAAATTATCTTTCCAATCAAAAAAGCAGGCAATAAACCTGCTACTTTAACTCAATTACTTTTACCGATACAGTTTGCTTTTGATTACAATTTCCAATAAACATTCCTTTATCAATAATACAATCATTATAATCTCGACCATGAGCTAATTTAAAATAATTATCATCAACTAGACGGTTATTAGTTGGATCCAAACCAAACCAAAACCCTTGATCAAAAACTTCAACCCAGGCATGAGTAGCTCCTTCGCCTACCATCATTCCAACTGCATATCGTGCCGGGATTTTTTTATACTTTAATACACTTAACATAATATGAGCATAGTCCTGGCAAACTCCCTTTTTCTGCTTAAAAGCTTCCCTGGCATTTGTGTAAACTGTAGTACTTCCTGGTTGATAGGTCATCAGATTAAAAATACGATGCATTAAATCAATCGCATAATCGCGATTATTCGTCAGCACTACTTCATCACCAAAAGCCTTAATTGCATCATCTGGTTTAGTAAGAGGAGTCTCGTATTTATATACCGGATGAAAATAATCCCAATTTTTAAGAGGCGTAGAGCTAGTCATTACTACCCCACGAACATAAAAGCGAAATTTGTTATGTTTAGTTAAAGCACTCCCAACATAAACAAGATTGCCAAATCCATCAATTATCCAGGATATATGATCGGTTGGAGTAATCGAATAGGCAACTGATTCAACTTGCTGATAAGTTCCATCTTTAGGAACACAGCGTAATTGAAACTGTTGCTCTGAGACAAAACCATCAAACTCTAGATTCATTTCATATTCAAAACTTAAACGTTTAATAGTCTTGTACCGTAAATAAAGAATTTAAATTGTTTAATTTATTGACAAAATCTAGATAATTTGCTGTTTTCTCAATTAGTAATTGATTTGTTTTTTCTAATTCAAAAACTTTCTCTAACCTTAAAATTCTATAATTCAATTGTGAAATGCTTTTTTCTAATTTGTTTTGATCATAGCCCAATCGAAAATACATATCTACCTGTTCAACATATTTACCACATTTAATAATATTCTTTTCTATCTCATCAACTGTTTCATCAACGCTGCCCCAAAAAGCAAAAATATCATCTTTGATTCGTTGTAGCTGTAAAACCGGTGCTTCTGAAAATTCCATCTTTTCAAAAACATTACTAGCTAATTGAATATATGATAATGTTGCTGAGGTAATTTCTTCTCGTAAAACAACCGCATTATCATAAGCTCTAAGTAAATTAGAAACAATTGAATCGGGATTTTCTTGATCATATAAATATGAAGTAATAAAATGGGCATCGTTAAAATAAAAATCATCGATATCCAGTTGTTTACAAAAAGTATGATAGGCATTTTGATCACCATCGATCATTCGATCAAAAATATCCTGATAAGCAGTAATAGAAATAAAAACTCTTTCAATATAACGTCCTAACCAATATAAATTATTAGCCTTTTCTATCGTGAAAGCACCCATGTATCTTTAAACCCTCCTCCTTGCGATGAATTAACCACAAACGAACCTTCATTACGAGCATACCGTGTTAAACCACTAGGCCAAACTTTTGTTTTTTCCCCTGATAAAACAAAAGCACGGAGATCAGCTTTACGCATCACTTTTTCACCATTTTCATTAACTGGTAAATCGATAAAATCAATTACTTCCTGACCTATCCAGCGTCGTGGCTGATCAATAATTAATTGTTTTAGTTTTGCCAGTTCTTCTTGATTTAAATTGGCCCCAAAAACTACTCCATAACCACCAGCTTCTGAAACATCTTTAATAACTAACTTATCTAAATTGTTGATAACGTACTCCAAATCTTCTTTAAAATATGGTAAATATGTAGGTGCATTTTTTAAAATCGGTTGTTCGTGTAAATAATATTCGATCATTTTAGGTACAAAATAATAAATTCCTTTATCATCTGCTACTCCATTTCCTGGGGCATTGATAATCGCTACATTATTAGAACGATAAACTGCCATCAAATTAGGAATTCCAATTACTGACTCTGGTAAAAAGGTCATTGGATCAAGATATTCATCAGAAATTCTCCGATACAATGATCCAACTTTAATTTTTAAACCAACATGATTTTTATAAAATAATAAATTGTTTTCAACCACCAGCTCTTGTGGTGTCGCCAATATTGCCCCAGTTTTTTCTGCTAAAAATGAATGTTCAAAATAAGCCGAATTATATCTACCCGGTGTTAAAATAACATTGATTCCATCACAATTAACATAATCCATTACCTCTTTTAGCATCTGACCATAACCACGATTATCAACAATCGAGTTGTTGATAAAGGTCATTGGAGAGGCCCTTCTAGTTAATTCTCTAGCAATCATTGGATAACTGGCCCCTGATGGTATCCGTAAATTATCTTCAAGTACATACCACTCATGATCTTTTGCTTGAACTAAATCAATCCCAGAAATATGACTATAAATTTCTTTAGGTGGTACCACGTTATAACATTCATGAAAATATCCTTTAGAAATATAAATAAACTCTTCAGGAATAATTCCATCCTTGACAATCTGTTGTTTAGTATAAATATCTTTTAAAAACATATTTAAACTGTTTACCCGTTGAATTAGTCCTTTTTCTAGATAAGCGAATTCTTTAGTTTCAATGATTCTAGGCAAGGTATCAAAAGGAAAAAAGTTTTCATGGAATTCATTATTTTTATAAATTCCAAACTTAACCCCATATCGTTTCAAAAGTTCATTGATACTCTTTTCATGTTTTATTAAACCTTCCATACAAATCCCCCAAATTTATTATATTGATAATATTTTATTATCAATATAATACTTTATCTATTGGAGATTGTCAATAAAACAAAGCATGAAAAAACCTCCAAGTTTTTTTGGAGGTTTATAACTCAACTTCTTTCTTCCACAATCCATGAAGATTACAATATTCATAAACTGTAGCTTTTCCGCTTTTTCCAGCGATATTAAATTTTGCAATTGGTTGATCATCAGCTGTTAATGTAGTTTTCATCATACTACCATCAGCAAATTCAACCCAAACATTTGAAATTAAGTGTTCTGGTGTCATTGGATGTAACACTTCACCGACTGTAGCTGTTAAATAATCACCTTCAACAGTAACTACTGGAACATGTTTTTCCACTGCTGCATCAACTACACCAGCTTCGACAACTTCCATTGGTTTACCACAGCACATCAATGGCACACCATGATCTTCAACCATTTCAACAACATTGCCACAGATTGGACATTTCAATAGTTTCATTTAAAAAACCTCCTTATTAAGTTTATTTATCCCTTGCAACCATATTATAGCACATATAAATAGTAATAGTTACTAATATGCTTTAATATTTTCAATATTTATTATAACCAGCTCTTTAACAACTAAACCGTTCAAATACAAAAAGAAGGCTCATAAAGCCTTCTTAAATGATTAACCTAAATTTTCAATCATAGCAATATATGAATCAGGTTGTAATGAAGCACCACCTACTAAAGCACCATCAATATCAGGTTGTTCTAGTAATGTTTTTAATCCTTCAGGTTTTACTGATCCACCATATTGAATTCTGATTGCATCAGCAACTTCTTGATCATATAAATCAGCAATTACACTACGGATATAAGCACAAACATCTTGTGCAATTTCGTTAGTAGCTGTTTTTCCAGTTCCAATAGCCCAAACTGGTTCATAAGCGATTACTGAACGAGCAGCACATTTTGGACATACATCTTTAAATGCAGCAACTGTTTGTTTTTTAACTACATCTTTAGTAGTTCCTGCTTCATATTCTTCTAAAGTTTCACCAACGCATACGATTGGAGTCATATCATTTTTTAATACTTGAAGCATTTTAGCATTAACTGTTTCATCAGTTTCACCGAAATACTGTCTTCTTTCAGAGTGTCCAAGAATTACCCATTCAACTCCGATTTCTTTTAACATTTCAACACTAACTTCACCAGTATATGCACCACTGTCTTTAAAGTGACAGTTTTCAGCAGCAACTAATAAGTTTTTAGCTTCTGCTTTAGCAGTTTGTAAAGCTAAATATGGAGTAGCAATTCCCCAATCAGCACTATCGCTAACTTTACCATCTACTGCTTCAACAAACGCTTTAGTTTCAGCGATTGTTTTATTCATTTTCCAGTTTCCTACAATAATTGGTTTTCTCATTATTATTTCCCCTTATTATTTATCATCAATTGCAGCAATACCAGGAAGAACTTTACCTTCCATGTATTCTAATGAAGCTCCTCCACCAGTAGAGATATGAGAAACTTTATCAGCATATCCAAGTTGCATTACTGCAGCAGCACTGTCTCCACCACCGATAATAGTGTTAGCACCGTCTAAGTTAGCTAAAGCTTCACATACTTCGATTGTTCCTTTAGCAAATGGTTCCATTTCGAATACACCCATTGGTCCATTCCAGATAACTGTTTTAGCACCTTGTAAAGCTGCTTTAATATTTTCAACTGATTTAGGTCCAATATCTAATCCCATATATACATCAGGGATATCTCCTTCAACAACTTTAATATCACCTTCAGCTGCAAAAGCATTATTAATTACTGAATCAACTGGTAATAATAATTTGTCTCCAGCTTTTTCTAAAATATCTTTAGCTACTTGGATACGATCTTCTTCAACTAAAGAGTTTCCAACTTTATATCCTTGAGCAGCAGCGAATGTATAACTCATTCCACCACCAACGATAACTTTATCAGCGATTTTTAATAAGTTTTCGATAACTAAGATCTTATCAGAAACTTTAGCTCCACCTAAAATAGCAACCATTGGTCTTTCAGGATCGTTAACTGCTTTTCCAATATAAGCAATTTCTTTTTCAACTAAGAAACCAGCAGCACTTGGTAAATGAGCAGGGATTCCAGCTGTAGAAGCATGAGCTCTGTGTACAGAACCGAATGCATCTTCAACAAATACATCACCTAAAGATGCCCAGTATTTTCCAAGTTCAGGATCATTTTTAGATTCACCTGGTTCATAACGAGTATTTTGAACTAAGATTACTGATCCAGGTTCTGCATTTTTAATTGCATCTTCTAATACAGGTCCTCTTGTAGCATTAACGAAAGTAACAGGTTTTCCTAAATGTTTTTCTAAGCAAGGAGCAACAACTGCCATATCGTTTTTAGCTTTGTCTTCTTCTGTTTTAACCTTTCCTAAGTGTGAAAATAATACGATACATTTAGGATTATGTTCTAATAGATAATTAATAGTAGGCAATGCAGCAACTACACGATTATCATTAGTAATTTCTCCAGTTTTTTTGTCTCTTGGTACGTTGAAGTCAACACGGCATAAAACAACTTTACCAGTGACTTCGATATCTTTGATTGTTTTTTTATCCATATTCAACACTCCTCCATGGCTGAATTATACCATTCTTAGGCATTGTTTTCAATTAGTTTCATACATTATAATGGAGGGAAAATATGAAAAATTATCAATTAGTTAGCGTAGATTCATTAAGAGAATTATTGCAACACGATTATCAATTCATCGATTTAAGAGAGCCCAGTCAATATAACCAACTGCATGTAAAAAAATTCGTCAATATTCCTTACAACAACTTTAGTCAATCTTTACCGAAACTTTCAAAAGACATTCCAATTTATCTGATCTGTTATAGCGGTCAAAGATCAAAAGAACTAGCCAGACAACTAAACAATTTGGGCTATCAGGCCTATAGTTTTGATGGTGGCTTTTATGCACTTATCTATCCAATTAATAATAAATATTATTAAAAAAGCTTACTATTGAAATACATAGTAAGCTTGCTTTGTTTTTTTAAAGTGGTGCGTTATAAAAACGTCCAACATATTTTTCTGATTTCGATACATTAATAATAACTTGAGGGTCAATTTCTTTCATCGCAAATATAACATCATCAACTTCATAACTAGAAACGATTGCTGTAAGTAAAGATACTGGTGTTTTTGAATAACCACCAATGCCATCTAATGCGGTAATTCCATGATGGAACTTTTTGCAATAAGCATCAATAATTTCATCTTTATGTTTGGTGTAGATATGCAACATAACTCTCTTATAACGAGTATGGAATGTTGATACCGTTTTAGTTGAAATAAACTGGAATAAAATTGAATACCCAGCAGCTTCAAAACTAAAGATAAAACCGAAGATAATTAACATACAGGCATTAAAAACAAAAACCTGATCCCAGATTTCACGACCGCTTTTATTAGAAACATATAAAGCGATAAAATCGGTTCCACCACTTGAAGCATTTCCTTTTAAGGCAATGGCAATACTGCTACCAAAAAGGAAACCACCAAATATTACATTTAAAATCGTGTCATCAAACAATTCAACTCGTGGCATCAACGCTAAAAAGAACGATGTCAAACCAACTTGTAATAATGAAAAGAAAACAAATCTTGTCGAAATCTTTTTAGCACAGAACAATGCTACTGGAATATTTAAACACAACAGACCAATCGATGTTGGTAAACTACCACCTAACAATTCGGCTATCATGTCTGCCATTAAGGCAATCCCCATAAAACCACCAGATATTGTTCCTGCAGGTCGTACTAAGTTTTTAGTTGCAAATGCCATAACTAGCGCTGATATAATAACGGCCCCAAAACTAATAATAGTCTTTTTCTTTCGTATATCCATCTTACAACCCTTCTTTATTTTCGCCACGATTATAACACATACATTGTATTAATTAAAGAACAATTTCGTTATTTTTTAATTAAGAAAAAACAGTCAATTTTTTTAGCTATTTTTTCTTCCAAAATTAAATCAATTTATAGTCCTGCAATTGCTTTTCAATCGCACTTTCATCAATAGTACAACGACATTCTCCTAATTCAATCGCTGGTTTAGTTTTTCCATGAAAATCACTGCCACAAGTAATTAAAATATGATGTTTTTTACCAGCGTTATAAAAATATTCTACTGTTTCTTTACTATGATAATTACTGAACGCTTCGACTCCTTCAACCCCTAAAGCAACCATCTCATCGAAAACTTCAAAATTTCCTTTCAAGTTATTTCCTGGATGGGCCAATACCACTGTTCCACCATGTTTTTTGATTAAATCAATGGTTTCTTTCAAACTTGGATAAACTATTTTAGTATAACATGGTTTTCCTTGAGCATAATAATCCCAATAAAAATTAACATATGGGTTATCACTGCGACTGCCACCTTCACGATAAGGTTTTAACAAAGGATGATCTAGATAACGCTGATCGTTTAATAAAACTTCGCCAAACATTTCACCAGTATAAACCCCATTATCAGTTAATTTATCTAAAGCTTCTACATCAACATCAAAACCTAACTTATTTGTCAATGCAATTTTTTCTTTAGAACATTTTAACTCCTGATCTAAAACATTTTGTTCCAAAGCTTTAAAATCATCATGATGATAATCAATTCCATAACCTAAGACATGTAAATTAATTCCGTTATAAGTACAATCAATTTCTGTGGCACTAATATATTTAATATCATATTTTTTAGCCATTTCTTTAGCTTCATCAATTGCTTTTACACTATTATGATCAGCGATAGCCATGATCCTGATTCCTGCTTGATGACACATTTCTACTAATTGAGTTGGTGTAAACTCACCATCGTCACTATATTTTGAATGCATATGTAAATCAATATATTTTTCCATTACTCTTCTCCATTTCTTAATCTCTTTAAAATAAGCTCACTTCCAAGTACATATAAGCCCCGATAAATCAACTCATCAATTTTTTTAACGAAAATAATTTGTGGCTGGTGTTCTTTTGATAAATAAAGATCTAAATTAAAATTGTCTAAATCAGTAATAACATCACTACTGATTCCCACTATCTCGGGATTAATTACACAACATAAACTAACTAATTGTTTAATCAACAATTCTTTAGGATTTTGTTGCAACAATCGATCTTGTTGTTCATGGCTTAAAAAAGGCAAATATCTTAGTTCACCGGCAAAATTAGAAAACCCTTTACATAATTGATGATTGATCATCATACTACAACCAATATATTTTATTCGGGGCTGATACATATATGCTAAATAATCACAATCAGGATAACTTTGACTAAATCCAATTCCGGCTACATTAACATCATTTTCAATGATTACCGCTAAATGATATTTATTATCTAAAACTTGTTTTAAATCAAGATTAGCTAATAATTCAAAATCACAAATATCGATTTTCCCTTCGTTACTAACACCTGGAAGACTAATAACCAGAGTAGTAATTTTTAGATCATGATCAATTAAATAATCGATTGCTTTACACAAATCATCTAAACTACCATCTTGACTTTCAACTGTATTTTCAAAAACCTTTTTCCCTAATAAATCAACACTTTTTATTTTAAAATAATAATTTGCCTGATCTCGTTTTAAAACTATCAAACCAAGATGTTTAAAATCAACATTTAAACTGTACTGTTTAGATTTACGACCACCAGTCGATTTAGCTTGACCTGTCAATTTAATTTCACCATTTTTTAACAGCCATTGTAAAACATTAGTAGTCGCTGCTAATGATAGATTGGCTTGCTTCGCCAACTCATTTTTAGTCCAAATTTTACCATCATAAAAACATTTACGAACCCGATGAATATTTTCGTCTTTTAATTCCGTTACTTTAGTCACAGCATCACCCCTCAAACTTTCGTCAACTCTTAACGAAAGTATTTAAGTTCATTATACATCAATGCTTTTTGATGTAAAGAAAAATCACCTGGATAAAAGGTGATTTTCAGATTATGAAATTTATTTTTTGATTTTCTTTTTATAAATAACAAAGCCAACAATAACTACAACCGCAATAATCATTACGATTACATAAGGCATGATATTAGCACTATCTCCTGTCGCTACACTCATATTAAAACCTCCTAATATAGACATTATTATACACCTAATCTGGTTATTTGACTACTTTCGTGTAATTAACTTAATATTCTCCCTAATTCTAACAAGAATTTTATATTAATAATATTTTATCGTTTTACAGCATGTAAATAATTTACAATTAATCTATCTACAATTTGCAAAAAATAACATTAACTCAACAAATTATTACATCTATAAAATTTTTTACATTTACTTATGTATAATTAAACTTATATTATATGGGGTGAAGTGTAGTGAATAATAAAAAATTTGCAAGTCTTTTAAAAAAATATATTAATAATAACCAATATACTGTTGTATATTTATCAAAACTAACCAATATCCCACGTTCTACCATTCAAAAATATATGTCAGGTAATCTTTTACCAACAAATTACAATAATATAGAAAAAATCATCAGTTTTTTTCCACTTACTGCTTATGAAAAAAACGAATTAAAAAATACATATATCATAGAAAAAATCGGCTATCCAAAATTCAAAAAAATCAATATACTAAAAAGAATTATTGAATCTTTAAATAATATGGATAGTGAAATGATTCAATATAATATTTCCTATAACTTTAAAAAAATCAATAATTTTGCCAAAAATCCCGAAGAATTAAAACTGATGGTGCATTATATCTTAGAAGAAACTATAGTAACTACTAAAAAACTTAAAATATTATTAAATTGCAATAATAATCTTTTTGATATTATCTACATGTACGCCAAAAATAATCCTGAATTATCTTTGGATATATTAGTAAATCTCAAAAGTCTTAATAATCAAGCATCATTATTTAATTTAGTACAATTTGAAAAGTTATTAAAATTATCATTATTAGATAATAATATATCCATTAGATATGTCCATGGAAACGAAACTAACTTTAATTACTACAGTATATTTCCTTATATGATTGCCAGTGACAAAAAAATAATTTTAATCAATAGCGATTATACTCTAGGAATTTTAATCGATGATAATCAAAAATTTTTACATGATGAATATAATAAAAAAAGAATATCTGCCAAAAAACTGATTACCAAGGGTAATAAACAAGAAATAGATATAAATAGAATATTTAATGACTTTATTAATTCAAAATCACCTGATCATTATATCTACAGTGGTAAGTTTTTAAACTATTTTAATTCTATTCAAAATTTAAAAAGCAATTTTACTATTTATTTTAAATTCAACAACGAGGCCATAAATCCAACTTTAATAAAAGAACTTGAAGAAAGCGATAATGTAGCTATCCATATGATCAATAATCAAAAATTTCTTTTTCCCGATAATTTAACGATTTTTAGTAGTCAAAAATCATTAATTATTATCAAAGATAATATTGTAATTAATGTCTTAGAAAACACATTATGTCAAGATTTTCTTTTACTCAACAATTTATTTATAACAAATGATTATTGTTTTGATCAGCAAACAAGCATAAATAAAATAAACCATCTACTATAAAATATCTATTTTAAAACCTAGCTAATAATAAATCACCAGCTAGGCTTTATCTTTAATATAGTAATTTCAATATAAATAACTCTAATTAAATCAACTATCAAATTAACCAAAACCAATTTTAATTCTTTCTTTTATTATTAAGTAATTAAAAATAAAAGAGAAATATGAAACATAATTACCTTTATATAATTGAAAAATAAAACATTTAATTCAAATAATGTTATAATTATAACTAGATTCTTTGAGAATGTGAGGATACATATGAATAAAGTAAGATTTCCTGTACTATTAGATTATTTAATCAAAAATCATACTTACAATAACAAAAAACTAGCCCAAGAAACCGGTATCGATCGAACAGTAATTCAAAAATATATATCAGGTGCCAGATTACCTTCAAGCTACGATAATATCGAACTAATTGCTGATAAACTAACACTGCCTGAAGAAGAACGTAATATGCTATATGATGCCTATAAAATTGAAAAAGTTGGTTATGAAAAATATGAGCAATTAAAACTAATCAAAAAGATTATTGAAAACATTAGCTATCCCAAAAAGATTGATGATTATGATTTTGATATATCATATCAATTCAACAATATAAACCATTTTGCTACCACTCATCAATCATTACTAATTTTAGTGAGATATGTAATTGATCAAGCAAAAAATGGTAACGACAACAACATATATGCGTATTTACCTGATAATACAGATATTATTGATTTAATTAGTGATAATTTAAATTCTAGCAGTCCATTGTATTTAAATCTGCTTACTAATATCATTACAGTTGAAAAAGCTCAGATAGATAATATAAAAAAATTCGAAAATCTTTTACCACTAATTTTCTTAGATAATACGCAAATTCGATATCAGTATGAAAATTTATCACTAATTCAAGAGACCAATTTTTCTTATCCATACTGTATTAGTAGTCCTAGTTGCTCATTACTTATTAATTCCGATTTATCTTCTGGAATCTTAATAGAGAATGAAGGAAATAATTATATTTTGAAACAATTCAAAGAAACTTATGACAAGTCCATGCTATTTTGTCAAAATATCAATTCTGCTACAGAAATAATTAAATACTATAATTCAGAATCAAAAAATATTAATTATGTTCGTTCATTTTCATATGAACCATGTATTGTTCCATGTTTAGATATTGATTTGATCCACAAAAGATATCAAGGTCCTAAAGAATATGGCAAACAAATTATTGATTTTCTAATTCAATATAAAAATCAAGAATTGCAACACATAAAAAATGGAAGCAAATTTAGTTTTTACTTTACCAAATCAGGTTTGCAATCATTTTATGATACTGGCCGTGTTAGTGAGATACCAAATCAGTTTTATCACCCGTTTTCTAAAAATGATGTTATTTTACTATTATCAAGAACTTTAAATTTGGCTAGAAATTATGATAGTTATCGATTTTATTTAATTAATGAAGCTAAATTTAATATTCCCAATAAATTTAGTTTAGTATTAAATGATGAAACTGAAGCTCTTATTACTCTTGGTGGTGATAATAATGATACATCAGTCAATATTGCCATTTTGGAACCAATCTTAAGGCGAGAGTTTTGTTCATTAATTGAATTAATTGATTTAGAAGATAGCTATTATGACTTTGAATACTCATTTAACTATATTCAAAAGTTTATCGATTCACATAAATAATTGATATTCAAATAATGTAACACTATTAAATATCTTTTACTAAGCAACACATTATATGTAACTTTATCTATTAAATATAAATTTATCTGGTTTGAATTTGCTGTATTCTCAAACACTATAATTATATAAAAAGGATACTACTTTTTTATAGCAACTTGCTTAACCAAACTTGTAATATCCTTTTTTGCATTTTAATTACTATTTCATATCTAAAATTTCTTAAACAAACATGTCATGCATATCTTTTTCCAGCACTTAATTTTTGATAACTATCCATCATCCCTTTTAAACAATCTTTAGTAATCGGATAACTATCACCATAGTTATTTTTATAAATTCGGTAACATCTTCGATACAATAACAAAGCTGTTTGATATTGTTTTAAGCAATAATAATCAAAAGCTAAATTAAACAAAAACTCTGTAGCTACTACATCATCATTTTGACTTAAACAGTAGTTATAGCTGTTTAGATCTTTACTTAATAATAATTGGTTTAATTTATCACTTTGATTAAGCAAACGTAACCGCTTAGTATCAATTTTGATAGTAGCATAACTTTCAGTTGGCATTAAATGCTTGATTTTTTGTGATATTTTATTAGCTTTATCAATCATATTTAAATTAATATAGTCAATTTTTAGATTTTCTAAAACGTCGATGAATATTCGATTATACTCATCATACACTTCCAGCATTTCCTGATAATATTGATAATCCAACTCTAATGCCTGATGATATTTATGTAATAAACGATAAACATCAGCCTGATTTTTAATGCTTGCAAGAGTATCCGGATGATTTTTACCTAACAGCTTAAATCTTAATAAATAACACTTTTTATGCAGATTTAAAGCCAGATAATAACTTTCTAATCCTTGATAATCTAATGCCAGATTATTTAAACTATTTAAAGTATCTTGATGGTTTTCAGTTAATAACTTTAAATATAATTGATAACACTGATCATCTAATGTTAATGCTTCTTGATATCGGTACAGTTTTCGATAGCAGGCAGCTAAATTTGACATAATCTCTAACGTTTTTAAATCTTCACATCCATATTTAGCTTTTATAATTTGATAACATTGCTGATATAGTTTTAAAGATCGTTCATATTTTTCAATCATATAATAATCTTTAGCTAGTATTTTTAAAGCAGTGATAGTTTGGATATTTGAAGAACCTAAAATTTGATTTTTTAAATCATAACTTAGCATGTCAATTTTAATTAATTTATTTATTCTAAAAGAATCGGGTTTATTTAAAATATCCTCTCGGATTTTATCAAAATAATCATCTTGATAATTTAATGCTTTTTGATATAGTTCATTTAATGATCCTTCTTTTACTGAAGTCTCACTATACATCAAAGCAAAGTTAAATAAACTATTTAAAGTCTCTAAATGATTGGTTCCAAGTAGATCATTAAATACTTGATAACATTCTAAATATATTTGATAATCATATTTAAAATCATCAATCAAATCATAACAGTTTTCTAATTGATTTAATGTTTTAAGCGTCTTTTTATCATCTAATCCTAATAGCTCGCTTTGAGCATCAAAACACTCCTGATAGATTGGTAACGCTAAATAATATTTACCCTCTTGATAAAAACCATCAGCTTGATTTAATAAAATAGCAATACTTTCTTCATCCATAATTTTCCTCTTTTAATAAACTGATAATAATTTTGATACTAGATTTCCTTTTTTGATATCATCTTTATCAATAATGATACAATCTAGCTTTCTAGCTCGTTCATATATCAGACTAGTTCTTTCATCAATATCAGTTGTCGTAACAATTACTGGAAAAGATTCTTTTAAGCCAAATCTTTTAGTAATTACATATATTTCATTTAAATATTCTGTTTTTAATTCACTGGTCTTACAAGAAATAAAATATAGTTTTCTACCAATTCTAGCAATAACATCAACTTCATTAATAATCTTATTTTCATCGTCTTTATCCCAATCGATAATTGTATTGATTTTTATTTCATCAAATTGCTTAGAATTATATATCTGCAAATAAGTATAAACCTCTAAAAAACTACCTTGTTGATTAATTAAATTTTCAATTGTTTCATCATAATAATTAAAACAGATGCGCTCATCATAAATCTCTAAATTAATTAAAGCCCCAATTTTAGCTAAAGTATTAAACATCGAAATATCTGCTTTGATTTTTCTACCGTCTAATTTGATATTTCTAGGAGCATCAATATTCCCATAGTAATTCGAATATTTTGCATTAATATATGAAATAAAACGACTAAATCGTTTCCAGCGATTGACATCTTTTAATGCCAAAGCCACAACTTGATCAATAAAACTATTATTAACAATTTTATGAACATCTTGATTACCGACAAAAGATGTTGCTCCAGCCAGATATAATATTTGTTCAATATCCAGTTTAACAAAACTAATTGTCTGATAGGTATTTTGGCTATCATTATTTAAAAGAATTATATTTTCATTTTCAATATCCAAATAGCTACATTGGATTTGATTTTCAATTGCGTATTTAAGCAAAGGAACTTTAATTCGGTCTTCACCACCAGTAATATCAATACAATCAACATCTTTAATTACTTGATGCAACTTTTCATCAATGATAAAAACTGATGAAAAATCAAGTTTTACTATTTCTACATTTATTCCTTGACATTTATTTTCAAGAAACGCTGCTGTATATTTTGCTTTTTGAATCAAATCATCATCTTCGTCAACTAAAAATGTAACTTTCAAAGGATTAAATGCCATACTGGCATAAATATTATCTTCCAGTGAATCTGTAAATATCTCTAATAATTGTTTCATATCTTTCTCCATTAAAATAGATTTTTTTACTTATAACAATATTTTGATCATTATTTCGCCGTTTTTTATAAACTTATTATAACTTCAAATTAATCAATATAAAATAATCCACGCATTAAATTCCATATTTAGATTAAAATTAAATTTTTTATTTAAATAACTTGAATTAATCAACTAAATTTTATTAATCAAAAAAATAGGGCATTAAATTTGTATTTATAAAAAAAACCGGTATACTGAAAGTAACAAGAGGAGGAAATTATTATGGCAAACATGCAAAAAATCGCTGTTATTGGATGTGGTTTTGTTGGATCAACATCAGCTTTTAGTTTAATTCAAACAAATTTATTTTCAGAAATGGTTTTAATAGATGCAAATCAAGATCGAGCTGAAGGAGAAGCAATGGATTTAAGTCATGGTAGTGCTTACTCAACACCAATGAAGATCTATGCTGGTACTTATGATGATATCGTAGATGCGGGAATTATTGTTATTACGGCTGGAGCTAATCAAAAACCTAATGAAACAAGATTAGACTTAGTTAAAAAGAATGTTAATATTTTTAAAAGTATTATTCCTGAAATTACTAGTAGAAATTGCGAAGGGATCATTTTAGTTGTTTCTAATCCAGTTGATATTTTAACTGAAGTTACTTTAAGATTATCAGGACTACCTGCTAATCGAGTAATTGGTTCTGGAACTGTTTTGGATACTGCAAGATTAAAATATGTTTTAGGTCGTCACTTACAAGTAGATCCACGTAATATTCATGCTTATATTATTGGAGAACATGGAGATAGTGAACTAGTTGTTTGGTCAGGTGCTAGTGTTGGTGGTATTCATATTAATCACTTCTGTGAATTAAGAGGGCATTTCCAGCATGAAGAAGCAATGGAACGTTTAGCTCAAGAAGTTCGTGACAGCGCTTATGAAATCATCGAACGTAAAGGAGCTACTTACTATGGTGTGGCTGTAGCTGTTAAACGAATTGTTGAAGCCATCGTAAAAGATGAACATGCGGTTTTACCAGTATCTAGTTTAATGCAAGGTGAATTTGGTTTAGATGGTTTATGTTTAAGTATTCCAACTGTTGTTGGCCAAGACGGGGTTGAAAAAGTTGTTGATATTCATCTAAATGAAGAAGAAAATCAAAAATTACAAGCTAGTGCTAAAGCCCTAAAAGAAATTATCGATAGTCTTGATTTATAATTCTTATAATTTTAATGCCAGAAACAGTGTTTCTGGCATTTTTTATTATTAAAACTATTTTTAGAATATCTTGCATTAATATCATTATCGTCTTCAACAATTAAAATTTTTGACATAGTTTACTAAATTAAAATGCCCTGACAATGATCAATTTCATGTTGAATGATTTGAGCTGTAAATCCTGTGTAAGTTTTAATCTTCTTTTTAAATTTTTCATCTAAATAACTAACTTTTACCTTTTCATAACGGCTTGTTGGTTTTCTTTGAGGTAATGACAAACAAGCTTCTTCAGTTTGATATTTTTGACCAGAAAATTTCATTATTTCTGGATTGATCATCACAGTATAATCTTTTCCATCTTTGATTACAATAATACTTTTATTAACACCAATCATATTAGCGGCCATTCCTACACAATTCTCTTGATGGGCTTTGATCGTATCCAACAAATCTTCTACTACCTCAATATCATTTTCAGTTGCTGGCTTAGCTTTTTGACTTAATAAAAAACTATCCGTCACTATTTCCTTAATCATTAGTACTTCATTCCTTTCCTTAATATTAAAACACAAATATTATAACATTCTCCACTTTCTTTTTAAACAAACAAAAAGACACATCCCTGTGCCTTTTGTTAAAATTAACCCGATATTATATTTTCTAAATTTCAAATATTCTAAATAACTACTTCAAATTAGAATTATAAATTATTTAGTTTTTCTTCTTGGTTTGTAAGCTCCACCTGGTGAATAATTGTTTTCATACTTTTTGGCAATTTTTTTCACCATTTTGCAGACTTTTTCTTTTGTCATTATACCTTTTCACCTCCATACTTATTGCAGTCATAAAGACTGTAAATCCGATTACATATGAAATCATTGGTATTTGATAGAACATAACTATCAAGAGTAGATAAATGACAAATAACACTTGGCTACGTAAAATGTTTTTTTCAAGCAAACTGGATTCTTGAAACCAAAATGCCTTAGCACTAAACAATAACATTAACGTCAAGATATATCCATTTAAATAATGATATATCAGCATACATATTACATAAACCGTTGTCGTTATAAACATACACTTTTGAAAACTATCTGCATGATAACCATCCACTAATGTTCTTAACGAAACCATTACTACGACAAAAATAATAGTTTCCAATAACTGCCCCAATAGTAATCCGATAGCGAAAATGATAAAAATTAATATACTCTGTGTTAAAACCAACTCTACCCCAAATCTTATCTCATCAAATTCATCATCGGTTACTGATTTGCCCTCAAGCAGATATGCTGTTATCTTTTCACTTACCTTCTCCATGATTTCACCTGCCTTGATTATATTACAATTTTTGACATATTTTAATACTTGTGGATCGAACGGTCGAAAATTTGGATCCAACGGTTAATTTTTATCTTTATTCACTAATAATAATTCTAAAAAAGACTCGATTATTAGTATATTTATAATCAATCATTCCACCTAATGAAGCGATAATTTCTTTAATGATCATCATACCATTACCATGACCTTTACCTTTAGTCGTAATAAAATTAGGTTCTTGAACAACTGGATTACTCACTTCAATTAACAGCATGTCTTCTTTACTAACTATTTTAATTGTAATATTTTTATTATCAGTTTGTCTTGCCGCTTCAACGGCATTATCAATTAAATTAAACAATAAACTACTCAGTTTATCCTCCGGTATTTTTAAGTTAGCTTTGACGATTAAACTTGTTTCAAAATTAATATCCGGATTCAAACTTATTTTAGAATTGACAATGGCATCAATAACATTATTTCCACTAAAAACAATCTGCTTTATCTCATTTAAATTATGATTTAATTTAACTAAATATTGTTTGGCCTCTTTTGAATCATTATTAACTAACCCATTTAAGACATCAAGATGATTGATAAAATCATGTTTAAACTTACTTAACTCCAATTGTTCATGTTTTAAATCATTTAGATATTGCTTGGTCATACAATAAGAATTTTCCAATAACTCTAGTTTTCCATTTTCAATAAAATTTTCTGAAGAACTTAAAATAAAATAATCAACTAAAACTAATAATATTGCCATAAGAATAATTGAAACTGTGATATCTATATCGTTTGTTTTAGATAATATTGTATTCAGTAATAATACAATAAATAATTCTATAATATTAATAATAGTATAGAACGCAATGTTAATTGTAGGTAATCCATCAAAAATATACTCTTTCTTACTTAATATCCTGTAACTGATAAATAGAGCTAGCATATTTATTACTATAATAACTGCCCATCTTCCATTACCAGTTAAAACCTTTGAATAATCTGATGATAAATATGTCATTCCTAAAGATATAATGATTCCACAACTAATTACAAAAACATTATAATATAGAATAGTTATCAGTAAATTACTAAACTTATATTGCTTAGTAATAAAGCCACAATAGATAAAATCAGTAATCATGCATAATAGATTTCCAATAATAAACCAGCTGGCAAAATCTGCAGTTGAATAGGTGACAATATTTACAACAATCGCATAAATAAGAATTGCAATAATTAGTTTAAATGTTTTTTGTTTTCTTACTTTAGGAATTACTAAAGAGATAATAAATGTTAGGCCTACAACATACATTAATGAGTAAATATATTCAATAAAAAAATTAATCATATTCGTTCCATCACTTTCATAATCAATTCAAAAATACTTTCCTTCTTTCGCCGACTAACTTCAATTTCTACATTTGTATGATTTAAAGTTATAATATTTCCTTTCATCTTTTTGACATTGTCGATATTGATAATTTGATTCTTATTCACTTGAATAAACTGACTCGGTAAAAGTGGCAGTATTTCTTTAAAAGGAATGTAACCGATATCTTCATATTCATGTGTTAAATGAACAAATACATGCTTTTGAACATATTCGATATATAAAATATTCATTGGATTAAAACGATATATTTCTTTTTTATTGCTTATAGTAATTTTACGGTTTTGATTAACTAATTTAAATGTTTCATTTAACACGCGACCAATTTCTGTTTCTAATTGATTTTTGAATATGTATCCAGCAACATTGATCCCAAATGCTTCAGCCATTCTATCAGGAATTCCAGTTATGAATATGATAATAATATTTTCATAACGTAGTTGCTTAGCCAGAGCAATTCCATCAATTTCTGGCATATCAATATCTAAAAGTATAATATCGTAATCTTTGCTGCTATTAATAAAATCTTTGGCTTTTGTATATTTGTCTATTTTACACTTTTCTAAATAATTCCTTTCTAATATTAACTCGTGAATCTTGTTGCAATAATAAATCTCATCATCTAAAATTGCTATTTTCATTTCCTATCTTCTCCATTTTGGTTTCTTTTTTTAGAGCATTATTGTTTTTAGGTGTGTTAAAGATATTTGGGAAAGTCAAAATTATCTGACAAATATCATTATATTATAATAATAGCTTTGAAAGTGAAATATAATTCAATCCAATTGTATTAAAAGTGAATTATTTGTATTTTAAAGTCAAAAAAGCATTCTAGATTTTCTAGAATGCTTTTATCTTGTTATTTATTTTTTAAATCTGAAGCATCAAAAGCTTTAGCAATTGCACCACCTGGAGCAACCATTGGGAATACTTTATCATCTTGATCAATAATACATTCAATTACCACTGGTCCATTATATTCCATTGCTTCTTTTAAAGCTGGTACTAATTCATCTTTAGTACTAACTTTAATCGCTTTACAGCCAAGTCCTTCAGATACTTTACAAAAATCAACTTTATCAGTTAAGATCGTATTAGAATAACGTTTTCCATAGAATAGTGTTTGCCATTGACGAACCATTCCCAAAACGTGATTATTCATAATAACTTGAATTACTGGTATATTATAACGGCTTAGTGTAGCTAATTCATTCATATTCATTCTAAAGCAGCCATCACCAGCAATATTGAAAACTGTTTTAGTTGGATTCCCTAATTTAGCTCCCATTGCAGCGCCAAGACCAAATCCCATAGTACCAGCACCACCTGATGTAATTAATTGACGTGGACGTTTAAATTTATAATATTGAGCTGTCCACATTTGATGCTGCCCAACATCTGTACACATAATTGCTTCACTATTAGTTAGATAATCAATTTGTTCAATGATGTAAGGACCTGTTAATCCTTCATGATCATAAGTTAATGGATATTGTTCTTTTAAATCACGAATTTCTTTTAACCAATGTGGATGGTTTTGTCTTGAAAGTTTAGCATTCAATTCTTGTAAGACACTTTTAGCATCTCCAACAATACCCAAATCAACAACTATATTTTTATTGATTTCCGCTGCATCGATATCAATATGAATAATTTTAGCATTTTTGGCAAAAGTTCCAGTATCTCCAGTTACCCGATCAGAGAAACGAGCACCAATAACAACCAATAAATCACAACGGCTTACCCCAAAGTTAGATGTTTTAGTACCATGCATTCCTAACATTCCAGTATAACGAGGTCTTGTACCATCAAAAGCACCTTTACCCATTAAAGTATCTGTAACAGGGGCATCGATTTTTTCAGCAAATTCTTTTATTTCAGCACTGGCACCACTAATAATAGCGCCACCACCAACGAAGATATATGGTTTTTCGCTTTCTTCAATCATTTTGATAGCCTGATTGATTTCTTGGTTACCATAAGTATATTTACGTGGTTCGATTACTTCAGGTACTTCTGGTTCAAAATCAATTGTAGCTGCCGTAACATCTTTGGTAATATCGACTAACACTGGACCCGGTCTTCCCTCTTTAGCAATTTGGAAAGCCTTACGAATTGTTGGAGCTAGATCTTTGATATTTTTTACAATAAAATTATGTTTAGTAATTGGCATTGTCACACCAGTAATATCGATTTCCTGGAAACTGTCACGTCCTAATAATGAAACTCCAACGTTAGCAGTAATTGCCACAACTGGTGAAGAATCCATATAAGCTGTAGCAATACCAGTGACTAGATTAGTAGCTCCTGGTCCTGAAGTAGCCATACATACTCCAACTTTACCAGTAGAACGCGCATATCCATCAGCCGCATGAGCTGCGCCTTGTTCATGTGAAGTTAGAATATGATTAATTTTATCTTTGTACTCATATAAAGCATCATATACGTTTAAAATTGTTCCGCCTGGATAACCGAAGACAGTATCCACACCCTGTTCGATCAAACATTCAACAACAACTTGCGAACCCGTTAATTTCATATCCCGTCCTCCTTTACATTATTTTTCCATTTTAGCTTCTAAAATTGCACCTCGATCGGCAGATGTTACCATTGCAGCATATCTTACTAAATATCCTTTAGTAATTTTTGGTTGCCGTGGCTGCCATTTAGCTTTACGAGCAGCTAATTCTTCATCACTGACTTGAACATTAATTGAATGTTCTAAGATATTAATATCAATAATATCGCCTTCTTCAATTAAAGCAATTGGTCCTCCAGCAGCTGCTTCTGGTGACACATGCCCAATTGAAGCTCCACGAGTAGCCCCAGAGAAACGACCATCAGTGATCAAAGCTACGTCTTTATCTAAGCCCATTCCAGCAATCTCACTAGTTGGTGATAACATTTCACGCATTCCTGGACCACCTTTAGGTCCTTCATAGCGAATAACAACTACATCACCTTTAACGATCTTTCCACCACGAATAGCCGCGATTGCTTCATCTTCACTGTCGAATACACGAGCTGGTCCACTATGAACCATCATTTCTTCAGCTACTGCTGATTGTTTAACAACAGCACCGTTTGGCGCAATATTTCCTTTTAAAACTGCAATTCCACCATATGGTGAATATGGGTTGTCGACTGGACGGATAATTTCAGGATTTAAATTAACACAACCTTCAATGTTTTCACCTACTGTTTTTCCAGTTACTGTCATAATATCAGTGTGTAATAATCCTAATTTATTAATTTCATTCATAACAGCATAGACACCACCAGCATCATTTAAATCTTCCATGAAAGTATCTCCAGCAGGAGCTAAATGACATAAGTTTGGTGTTTTCTTGCTGATTTCATTAGCTATTTCTAGATTTAATTCAACTCCAGCTTCATGAGCAATCGCTGGTAAATGTAACATTGAGTTAGTTGAACATCCTAAAGCCATATCGATTGTCAAAGCATTATAAAATGCTTCTTTAGTCATAATATCACGTGGTTTAATATCTTTTTTAATACATTCCATGACTTGCATTCCGGCATGTTTAGCTAAACGAATTCTTTCAGAGAATACGGCTGGAATTGTTCCATTTCCTCTTAATCCCATACCTAAAACTTCTGTTAAACAGTTCATTGAATTAGCTGTATACATTCCAGAACATGATCCACAAGTTGGGCATGCTTTTTGTTCAATTTCATGTAATTTTTCTTTAGTAATTTTTCCGGCATTAAACTGACCAACTGCCTCAAACAAAGATGAAAGACATGTTTGTTTTCCATCAACACGGCGCCCTGCTAACATTGGGCCACCTGAAACAAAGACAGTTGGGATATTTAATCTAGCTGCTGCCATTAATAATCCTGGTACGTTTTTATCACAGTTAGGAATCATAACTAAACCATCAAATTGATGTGCAGTCGCTAAAGCTTCAGTACTATCAGCAATCAATTCTCTAGTAACCAGTGAATATTTCATCCCGGTATGATTCATGGCAATTCCATCACAGACAGCAATAGCAGGAACTTCAACTGGAACCCCACCAGCTAAATAAATTCCTTTTTTTACCGCTTCTGCAATTTTATCTAGATTCATGTGTCCAGGCACAATTTCATTATATGAATTAACAACTCCGATTAACGGACGTTCTAACTCTTCATCAGTATAACCTAACGCATTAAATAGTGAACGATGTGGTGCTCGTTCAGTCCCACTTTTTACATTATCACTTCGCACTTAAAATCCCCCTTTACATATTCGCTACGATCAAATCGCCCATTTCTTTAGTACCAACTAAAGTTTTTCCTTCAGACATAATATCAGTCGTCCGATAACCTTGTTGCAAGACTTTTTCAATTGCTGCTTCAATCACATCAGCTTCTTGATCCAAATCAAATGAATAACGAAGCATCATTGCAGCTGATAAAATTGTAGCAATTGGATTAGCAACATTTTGTCCGGCAATATCTGGTGCACTACCATGACTTGGTTCATACATACCAAATTTATCTTCTCTTAAAGAAGCGCTTGATAACATTCCAATTGAACCAGTTACCATACTAGCTTCATCACTTAAAATATCACCAAACATATTTTCTGTTAAGATAACATCAAATTGTTTCGGATCTTTGACTAACTGCATCGCACAGTTATCAACTAACATATGTTCCAAAGTAACTTCTGGATACTCTTTAGCAACTTCATTTACTATTTTACGCCATAATCTTGAAGTATCCAAAACATTTGCTTTATCAACGCTAGTTACTTTTTTATTTCTTTTCATAGCAATATCGAATGCTCTTTTAGCAATTCGTTTAATTTCTGTTTCACTATAGCTCATTGAATCACGAGCTACCAGTTCCCCATTTTCTTCTTCAGTTGAGCGCTTACCAAAATATAAACCACCTGTTAATTCACGCATAATCATCATATCAAAGCCACCTTCCGTTAACTCTTCTTTTAACGGACATGCTCCTTTAAGTTCATCGTATAAAATAGCTGGTCTTAAATTAGCAAACAATCCTAATTCTTTACGAATCTTTAATAGTCCAGCTTCTGGACGTAAATTTGGCTCTAGTTTATACCATGGTGAAGTGTTGGTATCACCTCCGATAGAACCCAGTAATACTGAGTCACTATCTTTAGCAATCTGTAAAGCTTCATCTGTAAGCGGCACTCCATGGACATCAATTGAAGCTCCACCCATCAAAATTTCAGTATAATTAAATTTATGATTATATTTTTCAGCAATGGCATCAAGAACCTTTAATGCTTCATTTACAATCTCCGGTCCGATCCCATCACCTTTAATTACTGCAATATTCTTTTCCATTTATTTACCTCTTTTTGCATTTACATAGTTGACTAGTCCATTAGCGGCAATCATTTTTTGAATAAATTCAGGGAAAGGTTGACTCTGGAAAGACTTACCAGTGGTTACATTAGTAATAACTCCAGTATCATAATCGATTTTCACTTCATCACCTTGATTAATTCCATCAACAGCCTCAGGACATTCCATAATTGGTAAACCAATATTAATAGAATTACGATAGAAAATTCTCGCAAAACTTTTAGCGATGATACATTCGATTCCAGCTGTTTTTAAACAAAGTGGTGCATGTTCTCTTGAAGAACCACAACCAAAGTTCTGACCAGCAACAATAATATCGCCCTTTTCTACTGTTTTAGCAAAATCAGGATCAATATCCACCATTGCATGAGTTGCTAGTTCATTAGCATCAAATGAATTTAGATAACGCGCAGGAATAATTACATCAGTATCAACGTTATCACCATATTTGTATATTTTCATTACTCCACACCTACCTTTTCTGGATTTGCAATATATCCGGCAATAGCACTAGCAGCCGCTACTTCTGGAGAAGCTAAATAAATCAATGCTTCAGTATCTCCCATTCTTCCAACAAAGTTACGGTTAGTAGTTGAAACACATTTTTCACCTTTAGCCATAACTCCCATATGACCTCCCATACATGGGCCACAGCTTGGAGTATTGAAAGCACATCCAGCTTCAACAAAGATTTCAGCTAAACCTTCAACAATACATTGTAAGAAGATTTTTTGAGTAGCTGGAACTACCATTACTCTAACATTACGAGCTACTTTCTTTCCTTTTAAGATTGCAGCAGCTTTTCTTAAGTCACTAATACGGCCATTAGTACATGAACCAATTACTACTTGATCAATATAAATTGGTTCCATGGCTTCAATTTCATCAATTGTATGTCCATTTCCAGGTAAATGTGGGAATGCAACAGTTGGTCTTACTTTGCTTAAATCAATTTCAATTACTCTTTCATATTCTGCATCTTCATCTGCTTCATAAATTTTATATTCTTTTTTAGAATGTTCTTCCATATAAGCAATTGTTTGATCATCAACTGGGAAAATACCATTTTTAGCCCCAGCTTCAATTGCCATATTACAAATAGTAAAACGATCATCCATTGTTAGATATTGGATTCCATCACCAACAAATTCCATTGATTTATACAAAGCACCATCAACACCAATTTCATTAATTATATGTAAAATGACATCTTTTCCACTAACATATTTAGTTGGTTTTCCAGTTAAAACAAATTTAATTGCTTCTGGTACTTTAAACCATAATTCACCAGTTGCCATACCAGTAGCAATATCTGTTGTTCCAACTCCAGTTGAAAAAGCTCCTAAAGCCCCATAAGAACATGTATGTGAATCAGCACCGATGATACATTCACCTGCAACTACAATTCCCATTTCTGGTAAAATCGCATGTTCAACACCACATTTACCTTGTTCCATATGATATGTTAGTTCTTGTTCATTAGAAAAATCCAAAATCGCTTTTGAATTTTCAGCTGATTTAATATCTTTATTAGGAGTAAAGTGATCTGGTACTAAGACGACTTTATCTTTATCAAAGACTTTATCAGCCATTTGTCGAAAAATTGGTAAAGCCATTGGACCAGTAATATCATTAGCCATTACCACATCCAATTTTGCTTCTATCAATTGACCGGCCACGACTGATTCCAAACCAGCATGATCAGCCAAGATTTTTTGTGTCATTGTCATTGCCATTATTTTATATCCCCCTTTTATTCCTTTGTAAGTTGTAATTAAGGAGTCAAAACAACTCCTTAATTACAACACACAAAAGTGTGTTGTTTTAAAATATATTAGTTATTGATTAATTTGTCTTCATCAGACCAAGAATATAATTTTCTGATTTCTTCTCCAACTTTTTCAGATTGATGTTCTTTAGCTAATTTTCTCATTGCTTTGAAATGAGCTTGTCCACCAGCATCTGACATATCTAATAAGAAGTCTTTAGCAAATGTTCCATCTTGAATATCTTTTAAGATTTGTTTCATTGCTTTTTTAGTATCTTCAGTGATGATTTTTGGTCCAGTAATATAATCACCATATTCAGCAGTATTAGAGATTGAATATCTCATTCCTGAGAATCCTGATTGATAAATTAAATCAACGATTAATTTCATTTCATGGATACATTCAAAATATGCATTTCTTGGATCATATCCAGCTTCTACCAATGTTTCAAAACCAGCTTGCATTAAAGCACAAACACCACCGCATAATACAGCTTGTTCACCAAACAAGTCAGTTTCAGTTTCAGTTCTAAAAGTAGTTTCAAGGATACCTGCACGAGCACCACCAATAGCTAAACCATAAGCTAAAGCGATATCTTGAGCTCTACCAGTAGCATCTTGTTCAACAGCTATTAAACATGGAGTTCCTTTACCAGCTTGATATTCACTACGAACTGTATGTCCAGGCGCTTTTGGAGCAATCATAGTTACGTCAACATTTTTAGGTGGTACGATTTGTCCAAAATGAATGTTGAAACCATGGGCAAACATTAACATGTTTCCTTCTTCAAGATTTGGTTCGATTGATTCTTTGTATAATTTTGCTTGTAATTCATCATTGATCAAAATCATGATGATATCTGCTTTTTTAGCAGCTTCAGCTGAAGTATAAACTTCAAATCCTTGATCTTCAGCTTTTTTCCAAGATTTTGAACCTTCATATAATCCGATAATTACGTTAACACCTGATTCTTTTAAGTTCAATGCATGAGCATGTCCTTGAGAACCATAACCAATAATTGCAACTGTTTTTCCATCTAATAAAGATAAATCACAATCAGATTCATAAAAAATTTTAGCCATTTTTCTTATCCCCCTATCTTCTTTATTTATGACTATTTATATCAATTTCGCCAAGACCACGTTTGATTCCAGATAATCCAGTTCTAACGATCTCAACGATATTGAACCCTTCTAACATGGCAAGCAGTCCATTAATCTTCGATTGATTTCCTGTTGCCTCGATTACTAATGAAGCCGGTGCTACATCAATAATCCGTGCTCTAAAAATATCCGCAATTGAAACTACTGAAGAACGTTGTTGCTCATTAGCTTCAACTTTAATTAAAACTAATTCCCGATAAACCGATTCTTCTGGTTTTAACGGAGATATATCAATTACTTCAACTAGTTTACTAAGTTGTTTTTCAATTTGACTAAGGATTAAATCATCCCCATGAACAACAATAGTCATTCTTGAAATGTTTGGCTGATTTGTCCCACCAACACTAAGACTATCAATACTATAACCACGACGGCTGAATAAACCAGCAACCCGACTTAGCACTCCAGGATTATTTTCCACTAATAATGATAATACTAAAGTGTTCATAATTTGCTCCTTTCGCTTATTTTAGCGCCCGATATAAACGATTCATTGCAGAAATAATCGCTTTAATCGTTGCTGTAGTAATATTTGGATGAATTCCAACACCATATTCTTGTTTAGCACTACCTTTGGCTCTTAAATATACATAAGCTGCTGCTTTAGAACTTGATCCTGAACTTAAAGCATGTTCACTATAGTCTAACAAATGTGAATAAAGACCAGGAAGTGAATTTAACGCATTTTTTACTGCATCAATTGGTCCGTTTCCTAAACCAGTCAATTCTTTAATTTCACCATTTACTGCAACAGTGATTTCAGCGCGACGTTCATATTCGCTGTCATCACCACTAATATCAATTAATTTTTGACTTATGAAACGATAAGGTTCTTCAAGATCAACATATTGTTCAATAAATGTATCATAAACTCGCTCTGGAGAAACTTCTCCTTCTTCTTCACTGATATCTTGAATAATCTTTGAAAAATCAACTTGAAGTCCTTTAGGCAAATGGAATCCATACATACTTTCCATGACATAAGCTACGCCACCTTTACCAGATTGAGAGTTGATTCGAACAATTGGTTCATATTGACGTCCAATATCACTTGGATCAATTGGTAAATATGGAACTTCCCAAATATCACTGTTTCTTTCTTGTAAAGCATGCATACCTTTATTAATAGCATCTTGATGACTACCAGAAAAAGCAGTGAAAACTAATTGTCCAGCATATGGTTGACGAGGTGGTATTTCCATTTTCGTAACTTTTTCATAGACATATTTTATATTATTAATATTGCTCAAATCAAGTTTTGGATCAATTCCTTGAGTGAACATATTTAATGCTACTACAACAATATCTAAATTTCCAGTTCTTTCACCATTTCCAAATAATGTTCCTTCAACACGATCAGCTCCAGCCATGATACCTAATTCAGTTGCAGCCACTCCTTCACCACGATCATTATGAGTATGCAATGACAAAATAACTCTTTCACGATCTCTAAAATGAGTTGACATCCATTCAATTTGATCGGCATATACATTTGGTGTTGTCATTTCAACAGTAGATGGTAAATTGATAATAACTTTTTTATCTTTTGAAGCTCCCCATTCATCCATTACTGCTTCACAAACTTCTAGAGCATAATCTAGTTCAGTTCCGGTAAAACTTTCTGGTGAATATTCAAGAATTACTTCACCATCAAATTCTTTGCTTAATTCTTTAACTAATCTTACTCCATCAACGGCAATCTGTTTAATTTCTTCTTTATTTTTATTAAAGACAACATCTCTTTGTAATGTTGAAGTTGAGTTATAAACATGAACGATTGCTTTTTTCAAACCTTTCAATGATTCAAAAGTTCTTCTAATTAGATGTTCTCTTGCCTGTGTCAATACTTGAACAGTAACATCATCTGGTATCAAATTTTCTTCAATCAATATTCTCAAAAAATCATATTCTATTTGACTAGAAGATGGAAAACCAACTTCGATTTCTTTAAATCCCATATCTACTAAGAGTTGAAACATTTCCACTTTCTCTTCGATTTTCATTGGTGTAATCAAAGCTTGATTACCATCACGTAAATCGACAGAAACCCACGTTGGCGCTTTTTCAATTACTTTATCAGGCCATGTACGTTCTTTAAACTTAATTGGTTCAAATCTCTTATACTTTTGATAATTCATCATTTCCCTTTTTCCTCCTATATATTTTTAAATACTTATAAAAAAACTCTCGCACTCAAAATGACATAGTCATTTTGAGGACGAGAGTATACTAACCCCGTGGTTCCACCTCAATTTATTAATATCTCACGATATTAACCTCACTAAGTACGCTATACTATTATAGTTCATACTCTTGCTAGATAACGGTTGCACTCCGTAGCCACCTACTAATTTCAGCGCTCCACTCAAGGATGAGTTCAATAAACAACCAACGATTCTTTACACCAGCCAGAATCTCTCTAGGCATGATTTATTTATCTACTAGTTCCTATCAAAGTATTTAAGTTATGTTACTCAATATGATAGCTTGATATCATCTTTTAGTCAACCCATTTTCCAAAAAAATCCACAAATAATAATTTATTAAAATGATGATATTTTATCAATAGACTATTAATGATATTCGCTCATTTTGTTTCTAGTTACAACTGCTTTAGCTGCAAAAGTTTTATCAACTAAATTATACTCATCTAAATAATTAGCATATAGTTTTTGATAGTTTTGATATTCATCTAATAAAAATGGAAATTCTTTAATTATTTCATTATCTGGATAAATTAAATAAAAACGTAAACCCTGGTTATCATCTAAAACTAAATCATAACTAGCTTTACTAGTTAAAGTCGTTCTTAGATCATGTTTCATAATTTCAATAATTCGATCATCCAAACCATTTTCTTTTATTATAATCTTTTCTTTTAATTCTCTTACATCACTAACAAAACGAATTTCATAATCCTTCAAATCTAGACCAACCTTTTTCAACAATTTTGGTCCATTTGAACTTAAGATTAAAGCATATTTTAAGACTGGATCATAATAAACACACTCATATAAAATTCTTTGATAATGACCACAATGCAAACAATAATAATAAAACAAATCTTCATCCATAATTTCTTTTTTAGCTTTTAAATCTTTTTGACCATTAATAATTGGATAGATTTCTTTTTCACCAGATTCCAAACAATGAACACAACTTATCTCTAATTTCAATTTATTTATCATCATGAATTCCTCCTGGGTACTATTGTATAAATCCAATAAACTATTACTATCAAACTATCTATAGTTTTTCTAAAGATTTCGCAAAGTCGTTAAATATACAAATAATTTTACACAAAATTTACAATTCAATTACATGGGCTAGATAGTTATAAATAAAACAATTTATATAATAAAAACACAAAATAAAAAGGAGAAAGATATGAAAAAAACAAAAATACTTACCGGACTTTTGACACTTTCAATGCTGACATCAACTGCAATGACGACATTAAACGCTCAAAATGATCGTACTAGTTTTAATAACACTATGCATGAAATCGCCAACTATAATACAAATGCTGGTGCTGATGGTGATGGTGGTGTTGCCGAAATTGTCAAATATAATAAATATAATCAAACTATGTATTTAGTTTCTGGTAAAACCCAATCTGTTCATATTGTCAATTTAAGTAATGTTAGCTCTGATAGTAACATTAATTTAGATGCCACAAAAACAATCACCCTTGAATCTATTGGAATAACTGATGCTGAAGATATCACTAGCGTTGATGTTAGTCCTGATGGTAAAGAAATTGCAATTGCCATTCAACATGAAGAATATGATAAAAATGGTTATATTGCCAGATTTGATGCTGATGGTCAATTAATTAGTATCCACAAAGCTGGAGTACAACCTGATATGATTACATACTCTCCTGATGGTTCTTTAATTTTAACTGCTAATGAAGGAGAACCTCGTCTAGGATATGATAATGGAGCTATCGATCCTAAAGGATCAATAACTGCCTTAGATACCAACACTAATCAAAGTTATGATATTGATTTTACCGCTTTTGATAGCGTCGAAAATCGCGCCGATTTAGTAACCAATAATGTCATTATTAAAAAAGATACGGCTCCATCTGTCGATTTTGAACCAGAATACATTACAGTTTCTAACGATAGTCTAACTGCTTATGTTACTTTACAAGAAGCTAATTCAATTGCAACAGTTGATCTAACGACTAAACAAGTAACTAGAGTAGATTCTTTAGGTTTTAAAGATTATAGTAGTGGTGAAAACAAGATCGATCTTTATAAAAAAGACGATGCTATCAATATTACAAATACTGATGAGTTTTTAGGTATTTATATGCCAGATGGTATTGCTTCATATGAAGTTGACGGTAAAACATATTTATTAACAGCCAATGAAGGTGATAGTCGTGAATGGGGCGATTATATTAATGAAGTTGAAGAAAAATATGGCGAATCAGAAAGTAAGATCGTAACTTTAAATACTGATGATTACGATGGTTTTGATAACTTATCTAAAAAATATTTATTCGGTGGTCGCTCTTTTTCTATCATTGATGCTACAACTATGAAAGTGGTAAGCGATAGTCACGGTGAATTTGAAGAAATTACTGCCAAATTGTTACCTGAATATTTTAACTGTTCAAATGATGATATTTCATTTAAAGATCGTAGTGGTAAAAAAGGTCCTGAACCTGAAGACGTTAAAACAATGATCATTGACGGTAAAGCAATGGCATTTATTGGTTTAGAAAGAATCGGTGGGGTTATGATGTATGATGTCAGTGATCCTGCTAATCCTACTTATGTTGATTATCTTAATTTAAGAGATTTCAGTGATGATATTAGTGGTTCTGTATCACCAGAAGGATTATGTACTATCAGTGCTAAAGATAGTCCAACTAATAAACCAATGTTACTTATCGCTAATGAAGTATCTGGTGATGTTAATGTCGTAGAAGTTGCTGGCGAAACATATCAGCATTCCCTAACACTAGATAAAACCGAAATAAATCTTAAACCAGGTGAAACCCAGACATTAAATATCACTTATGATGGTTATAAAACATTAACATACTCAAGCGATAATACTAATGTTATCACCGTTGATAATAACGTTATTACGGCTATCAATCCTGGAGATGCTACAATTACAGTAAGTGATGGTCAAATCCAAGCGACTTGCAAGGTAACTGTAACTAAGCCAGATAGTAGTCAAACAGAAACAAAAACACCAGATCAAAGGCCAAATACACCTGATCAAACTGTTTCAAACCAAGAAAAACAGCCAACAAATTCAGAGGTAAAAACTGGCGATGAATCTAATTTAGGATTATATACGGTTATTTCATTTTTAGTGATTGGTCTAATTATCGAATTAGTTAGAAGAAAACAACAAAATCATTAATATTATAAAATTAAAGGAAACTAGTTTTAATAACTAATTTCCTTTTTCATTAATTATTCTTTCAATTGTTATCGTAGTGGGTTTTCCATTGATATATCCTTCTTTTGATCTTAAATCTTCTATCAGCCGTTTTGTCATTTCTGCAATTTCCTCACTTTTTACCAGCCCTACTAACCTCATTATCTTATCTAATGATATATCAGTCTGCTCCAATAGATTTATCAGTATGTCATATTTCTCTTCGATTCGTCCAGCCATGCGATTTTCGATTATTAACCCCTGGGCTAAATTACACATATTTTCAACTCCTTCCTTTAATTCTGCACTCATTTTAAATTTATATTCATTTTCCAGAATCTTCCTTATCTCCCTAGCACTTGCTCCATTCATTCCAAACAGTAACATTACTGGCCTTAATAACGCATCATTTTCTTCATATTTTTTGCTTATTACATGTTTATTACTAGTATAGATTGTTACGATCTTGATTTTATCATAAGCTTCTTGATTATTTAGTAGTTTTCCTGACGCTACTTTCTCCTGTAATTTATAGCTCCTTATTGTTCCATCATCTTTTAGCGGTGCCTGTGGCAGCAGTCAGATTGAATATACTTTTTGCATCTTTTGATACTTGTTGGCCCTGATTACAGTTTTAAACTGTTGTGATATCTGTTGACTGGTATAGGCTACCCCTCTAGTTACGATTTCATATTCGTTATAGATACTATTTTGGGCTTCGATATTAATCTGTAATCTGGTATTTGTACCAGGTATAT
>NZ_CALUXO010000049.1 GCF_944324745.1 uncultured Thomasclavelia sp.
AATTGTCCTAATAGCTGTAGCCAGATTAGAATCGGTTTCACGAATACCACATTTTGCCAAAATAGCGGTAATACCGGCAAAAAAAGCAGAACCAAAAGCATAAATCATCCACATATCCATCACCCCAATACAACTATTGTAGTCATTACTATCTTTTTTACAACCTCTTTAATGTAAAGTTTATTAATTGTTAATAACCTAGATCTTGATTGAATAAAATTATTTCAATCTCACTAGTCAATGGTGCTATCCATAAAACTGATAATCCCTGACAAATACGCTCAGGACTTTGACAATCATAACAACGATCAGCATTAATAGCGCAGGGAGTCTTTATCTGTAAACGTCTGGCATTTATTGACGCTGCAATACTATGAGCTCAATCGACTGCCTGTTGATAATTTCCAGCCAGTTTGTTTTTACCAATGATCAAATATACTTTTTCATGTCCATAAAAGATTAAAGCAACGCGGTTTCTATTACCATCAATATTAATTATCCCACCGGATTTAGCTAATCCATTTACTGATGAAAGATAGATATCAGGTTGATTAGCCTGCAAACGAACTTAATGACTCAATGTTTCTAGTGTTAATCGTTGATGCCAGAACACTTGATTGTGTTGACTCAATATTTTATATAAATTCATTTCTTCTAATTTCATCGATCCGCCAAAATCAACTGTTCGCTGATCAATACACAAATCCAGATAAGTTACAGCTTGAATAGCATCTTCAAAAATGATCACTTCAAAAACACTTTTTCTAAATTGAATTTTACTTCTATTAATTGTTCATTCATGTTTTTCTCCTTTAAAACTTTTAGACAAATAAAGACTGATTCATTTGATTATTAAAATGTAAAATCAATTGATATAATACCTCTAGTAATTCATTTTTTTCAGTAACAATCCATATAACGTACAAATATTAAAATAATTTTCCCAGAAAAACACACTATAATATTCAACATTATTTTTAATTATTTCATCATTATATTTTTTACCGCTTTACAAGTTAGTTTGGTATTATATATCGCAATATAGCCTAAAAGATTCCACTTAACTAACACCAAAAGCAATTTGGTATTAGTATCAAAAAAATCAATGATATCTTTGATAAACTTCTGGCTTTGAAAATAATCATTACAACTTAATTTATTGGCAAAAGCTTCATAATGAGCTTGTTGATAAGTTTATTTTAAAACCGCTTCAATACTATCAAAATTATTATAAAAAGCATTTCGGGAAACTTTAGATTGTTCATAGTTTAGTAATTGAAATGTCTTCGATGGGCTGATTTTGTAATAATTGAATTAATGCCATAGTAATCTGTTTTTTGGAATAATCCAATTTCCTACTCGTTTAATCTCACCTAAATATACTTATAAGATTTTTAAATCATCTAAAACATTTAAATAAGATTTTTATATTTTATCACATATTTATCATATAAATATATACTGATATTTCTTCTTGAAACAATCAATATCATATGATATGGTTATTTATAAATTTAAACATGAAAAATTTGGTGTTATTGGAGGAAGGAAGATGAAATGGCTGCATCATTATTTATGGACCGGACTAATATTATTAATCGTGATTTTATATCATTTTTGGCAGCAACGAAAATTAAATGATCGTAATACCAAGGAATTTTATCAAATCATTATTTGTGGTATCGGAATTTCAAGTAGTGGAATAATCCTGAATATAATTAAAAATTATGCAACAATTAGTAGCAATTTATTTATATTTATCGCAACAATCTTTTATCTGTTAAAAATCATTTTCACATATAAATTATTTTGCTTTATCATTACTAAAAGCCACTTTAAATTAAAACATATAAAACAACTTAAACGTCGAGCAATAATCCCAATTATTATCTCTTTCTTTATTTTTTTGTTTAATATTCCCGATAACGTTATTTCTTTTATCAGTGGACCTAACTTTCATCTTTACAACTATTTTTTTATTTCTATTTATGTTGTACTGGGATATAATCTTTTCAATTTAATTTATATTATTACTCATAGAAATCAATTAAGCATTAGAGACACTTATCCGCTAGTCGAAAGCAATATAATTATTATCATTGGAATCGTTTTACAATATTATTTACACATTAAACTCTTTTATATTTTTTCAGTCATTCTTTCAATCAGCCTTTTATATTTAAAATTAAAAAATCCCTATGCTTACATTGATTTAGAAACTCATGTTTTTAATGAAAAATATTTTCAGCTTTGGATGAATGAACAATTCGATAATAATAATATCAGTAATATTTTAATAACAATAGATTTTTATTTAATGGAAAGAATCGGACGCATCTATGGTGACAAAACTAGTCAAAACATTATTATTGCATTCGCTAACTCATTATGGCACATTGATAAAAAACATCAAGTTTTTAGATTAAAGGCCAATCGCTTTGTCATTGTTACAAATCAAAAATCCGCTGATAAAATCATTAATAAAATCGATCAGCTATTTAAACATGAAGTCCAAATTGATGATAAAACAATCAATTGTCCGATAATAATTTCTAGAATAATTCCTCACCAGTTTGAAAATACCGCCGAGATAATTGGTTATACAGATTTTTTGATGCAAACAACTCCTAAATATGGTGAAACCTTCTTAATAAATAACCCTAAACTTAAAGAACAGTTTGACTTTGAACGCATTATTGAAAAATTTTTACCAGAAGCAGTAGATCAAGATTTATTTGAGATCTGGTATCAACCAATTTATTCCATAAAACAAAATAATTATGTTTCTTTAGAAGCCTTAAGTCGCCTTAAACATCCACAGCTTGGTTACATTGAACCAGAAACATTTATTAAAATTGCTACTAATAATGACTTATTAACTAAAATCATGCCGATGCAAATTAAAAAAATTTGTCAATTTATCAAAAATAATGAAATGCTCTTATCAAAGATTAAAGATATCAAAATTAATATCTCACCACGAGAGTTGCTAGAACCTGGATATTGTGATGAAATTTTATCAATCATTAACAGCTATGACATCCCCTGTTCAAAATTTCAATTTGAAATTACCGAAAATATGGCCACAAAATATACTTATGAAGTAGCTACTTTTATTTCTAAAATTCAAACCGTGAATATCGGTTTGTGTTTAGATGATTTTGGTTCTGGTTATGCTAATTTTAGCACTGTGATGAAATTTCCATTTTCAACAATCAAACTAGATCGTTCTTTATTAGAGGGAATCAATGATAATAATCAAGCTGCAACCTTTTATCAAGACATCGTCAATATTTTAAAGAAACATGATTTCTTTGTTATTGGTGAAGGAATTGAAACTCTTGACGAATATCAGAAAATGATAACCTGGAATGTTGATATGATTCAAGGATACTATTTTTCAAAACCACTTGATCCTAACCAGATCCTCCTATTAATCAAAAATTATAATCAAAAATAACCAGGAATCCCTGGTTATTTTTGACAAGCAGCTATAAAAGCTTCAAAAATTAATTGTTGTTGTAAACTATCATACATTTTTTCTGGATGCCATTGAATACCGATGATAAAACGATCATCATTATATTCAATTGCTTCAATAACTCCATCATCTGATTTAGCGGTTACTTTTAAATTATGACCCAATTCTTTAACAGCTTGATGATGAAATGAATTAACCCCAATCTTATCATTGGTAAAAATATTAAATAATTTACTATCACGATCGATCAAAGCATGATGGCTTGGTAAATTCATCGGATAATTACTTTTCATATGCTCAATCGTTTGACATCCTTCTTCTAAATCTTGATAGAGCGTCCCACCTAAAGCTACATTTAATACCTGATGGCCACGACAGATACATAATAATGGTTTATTAGTTCGTTCAATAATTCTTTTTACTATTGCAATTTCCTGACTATCTCTAGCAGGATTTATTCGTCCGCATTTACCCTTATCAACTTCACCAAACAACAAAGGATCAATATCATTACCACCCGTAATCAATACCCCATCAACTAGTTCAATAAGCTCTAAATAGTTTTCTTCCTGATGACAAACAGGTAATAACAAAGGAATTCCGCCAGCTTTTTCAATTGCCAGACTATAATTTTCTGATAAAACATGCCATTTGAGAGCTTTATCTGCAATATTATTACTTTTAATTGCAGCATCATTATATTCATAATCACAAGTAATTCCAATAACTGGTTTTTTCATCATAATCATCCTCACTAAATAATATGATTTATTATATTACATTCACATTAATATTTATAGTAAGTTGTAACAAAAAAATTGCTTATTTCTACAATGATTATTTAAATTTGCCACAATTATCTTTCAACTATTGATTGCATTGGGATATATTTATTAAATAAATCAATTATAATACAAACTAATATAGCTCCTAAACTACCAACAATAATCGCATTTATATCAAAATACCCTTTCAAACTGATAACTTGAACCACTTCATGTAAGGTTACAAAGATTATAATAAACGAAAAAAGAAATTTATTATCTTTAAAGATTCTAAAACTTCCTCGAGCTAAAAGCCCTAATGGCATATACATCAAAAAGATACTAAACATAATTTTAATAAGAACACTAAAGGTTCAAAAAAATAATCATAGAGTGCAACAAAAAATACGCCATCAAATTAATAAGCTACAACAAGAATCAATATAAAATATTATCAATCTAAAATTCTATAATTTAGATAAAGTATAAAAATTATGCTCCTTTTTAGCCTTTTAGCCAAAAAAGCCAGAAGAAAATTAATATAACTTCTGGTTTAATTAACATTATTTTAAGATTAACTATAATCATTAATAACTGTTTGAATTTGCTGCTGGACCATCATAGCTATTTCATTAGTTTTTTTATTACAATATTCATCATAATAAATTGGTTTTAAAAAATGGACTTGAACGATAACTGGTTCATCATTATTTTCATCAAATGGAAGAAAAGAATTTATTAATGCTACAGGTATAATCGGACATTTACTTTTATATGCTGCTTTAAATGAACCGGCTTTAAATTCATTTAAATTATTACTATTACTTCTAGTACCCTCAGCAAAAATAAGACAGTTTTCTTTTCGCTTAACCCGATTTGCCACCTCATTGATGATTTTCATTGACTGTCGAATATCTTGGCGATTCATTGGCAATGACTCTAAACAGGCAAATGTTTGCTTTACAATTGATTTATCCATCAATTCTTTCTTTATTACTGGGGAAAATGGTATATCACAGGCATAAACAATGGCAAAGCCATCAAAAACTCCCTGATGATTAGGATAAAAAATAAAACCATTCTCTTCAGGAAGATTACTACTTCCATAAACTTTGACTAAAAGATTCCCTTTATTGATTGCCTTATAGGATATTTTACGGATAAAGTTGTATTTTTCTTGCTTAGAATGTCGGTCATTTTTTCTTGAATACCAGAATAATCTAAAAATAATATCTGGTAAATATATTACATTTCTTTTTAATATCATTAATAATCGTTTCATATTTTACCTCTTTACTACTATATTTGTAGTTAGATTATAATAATAAGCTTTTGAACAATTATTAATGAAATGTTATAAAAATATTAAAAAACTTGGGATAGTTCCCAAGTTTCTAATCATCCAATTTTAAACACTTTCCTACAACATTACCTAATGATAAATATTCATAGTTAGGGAAATCAAATAAAACTGGATTAACTTTTAAATAATCAATTTTTCCATTTTCATTTAAACATTCTTCTTCTACAAAAGTATTTTCAATTTTAATAATAAAATTATCAAAATTTTGATACTCATAAACATCAACCACTGAACCTTCAATAACTAATGGTGCCTCTTTAATCATTGGGACATCATTATCACTCATCTGATATTCAAATAAAGTTGATTTATCAGATTTATGACCGCTAACACTACCAGCATAATCGGCTTTCTTTAAAAGTTCTGGATTGATCAAATTAATTGATAGACGACCATTCTCCTTAATTCCTTGATTAATATAATGTGGTTTAGCTAAACTAACTAAAACACTATCATGTGAAACAATACCAACATGGGCTACTAATGTCCAACTTGGTTTTTCATTAACTTTAGTACCAATTACTGCAATTGGCATTGGATATAAAGCAAGTGCTGCTCCTAAATTTTTCTTCATTCAAATCTTCCT
Organism: uncultured Thomasclavelia sp.; assembly: GCF_944324745.1. Taxonomy (GTDB): domain Bacteria; phylum Bacillota_I; class Bacilli_A; order Erysipelotrichales; family Coprobacillaceae; genus Thomasclavelia. The sequence continues at coordinate 6,195 of NZ_CALUXO010000049.1, forward strand.
TTCATTCTAATATCCTAAATCACTTAACCATTGATTTACTTCACTTTGAGAATTTTCCGCTTCATCACCAGCTATCGCTAATCCTTCAGTATCCGTTGCCTCAGGTTCTTCTTCTTGAATATTATCAGGTGTACCTGATAAACCAGAACCACCATGAGTGATAAATGGAGCGATTGTTTTATTTGATAAATCATATTGATCTAAAAATGTATAAATGGGCATTGGCATATCACCCCACCAATTAGGATAGCCTAGAAAAATTGTATCGTATTGATTAATATTTTCAATTACAGTAGCTAAAGCTGGTCGTGCATTTTCACGTTGTTCATCACGAGCATAATCAACCAACTCATCATAATCTTCGGGATATGTTTGTTCAGTTTCTAATTTAATAATATCGCCACCAATTTGATCATGAATATAATTAGCCACTGTTTCGGTGTTGCCACTCATTGAAAAATATAAAATTAAAGTATTTGTTGTATCTGTAACAGTATTATTGGCTTCACTTATAGTATTTTGATTTTCTGCTTCGTTATCAGTAACTTCATTACTTCCATTACTACGATTAAAAAAAGTAAATACTCCAAAGATAGCAATACAAACTACTACAAGACTAGCAATAGCAATAAGTATTTTCTTATTCACACTAACACCTCCTGTCTCTACAATCGTAAAACCATTAAATTTTACAACTATATTGTATGGGTTTTAAAATCAATAATCCAATACTTAAATACTATTAAAAGAAATGCTTTTTAAGCATTTCTTATCCGATAGTTATACCCATAATATCAATTAAACTACCAGCAATTAAAGCAAAAGCAATAATATAAACTAAATAATAAATAAAGTGACGACCACCTAAAACAATTTTTAACGCTCCTAAATTAGTTAATTTTGTAGCTGGTCCCGTTATCATAAATGCCGTTGCGGACCCTAAAGACATTCCTCGATGCAACCAGTCGTTTAATAAAGGAATCGTACCCCCACCACAGACATAGACAGGAACTCCCAAGGTTGTCGCCATTAACAACCCAAAACCTTGATTAAAAAACAGATTAGCGAACAATTCTTGAGGAACATACATTTGGAATAATACTGTCAAAATAATTCCAAGTAAAAAATACCAGCCGGTTGCTTTAATATTTCTTCCCACATTTTTTAAATAACGCATAAAGACATTAGGATCATTGTCACGACTAGCCGGTAAATCAAATCCAGTAAAATTAAAAAAGGATTTTTTTGTAAAAAGTATTCTGATTAATATTCCGGCGATAAATCCAGCTAAAATAGCAACATTTAATCGAATCATCATTGCTGTAGTTCCTAAAGCCCCACTATAAATCAATAATTGAGGATTTAATAAAATAGAACTCATCATAAACGATGCCAATAATCTCTCTTTCATTCCTTTTTTAGCAAAACTGGCGGCAATCGGTATCGTCCCATACATGCAAAGCGGTGACATAATACCTAAGATACTGGCAATTAACAAGTCAATGAGACCAAAATCTTTGCTAATTAAGCGCTCAAATAAATGATTAATTCTAACTTTAGCAAAAACTGAAATCCCAGAACCAATCAAAATTCCTTGTAACCAATAAACAAATATCTGCCTAAATTGTAAATCAAAATAATACCAAAAATAGATTAACTGTCCTCTTATAATCTCAATCATCAATATTTACCAGATAATAATCTTGCTTTCCTAGACCTATTTGTTCACTGTACTCTAAAGTATGTAGACCATTTCTAGATTCAATTCGTTCTACTAGAGACTGACCATCATCAGCTTCATAAACTAGATCAATACAGGCTTTATCTAAAGCAACTGGATCAGTAGATGCTAAAATTCCAATATCATGCATATCAGGCTCTGCAGGATTACCATCGCAATCACAATCAACTGAAAGACGATTCATCACATTAATATAAACGATATTACGTCCATTACTTAAATAATCACTAACCGCTTTACCAGCTTCACCCATGGATTCTAAAAAATCATCATGATTACCAGAAATACCCGAACGACTGGTACCAGCAGAATGAATCCATGATTTCCCTTCACTTGATGCTAAACCGATTGAAATGTTCTTGATAGCCCCACCATAACCAGCCATCGAATGACCCTTAAAATGTGATAAAACTAGATAAGAATCATAGTTGCTAAATGCTTTACCGACATGATTTTCCGTTAAATGTTTCCCTTCATTAACAGGTATGCTCATTGAGCCATCTTCATCTAAAATTTGAAAGTTGGCAATATCCGTAAAACCATGATCTTGTGCTACCTGATAATGCATACTGGTATTACTTCTAGAACCACCATAAGCAGTATTACATTCAACAATTGTTCCATTAACTTGTAAAACCAGATCACTGATCAAAGCTGGATCTAAGTAATTACTAGCTGGAGGTTCACCGGTTGATAATTTAACCGCTACATTTCCGGTAGGATGCCAATTCAAAGCTGCATATAGCTCAACTAATTTTTCTGGTGTAATACTAGAAGTCATATAAACCGTTGCCACATCTCTGCTATCTTCTTGACTAGTTTTATGAAAAGCTGTTGTTGCAGCTTGATCATCATTAGAAAAATTATTCAAGACAAAAATATTTACCCCGATTATCAAACATATTATTACAATTCCACCGATAATACCAATAATTAATTTTTTCATTTAAGCTTTCCTTTCCAGGACAGTTAATTCTAAATGAAAATTATCTGATAAATTAATCTTAATATAAGAATATTCATTTAACCAATACTTATATCGTATCAGCAACTATAATTAAAAAGCATTGCTGGTATCTTCTTGATATTCGTTTAAATATTGAATAAATTTTTTAACGGCCGGTGATAACATTAGATCCTTTTTCCAGACGATTACCGAACCACTTTCTAAAGTTGGTTTTAAGGGAATAAAAGTCAAATCACGTATTTCATCAATGCTTTCAAGACAGAAAGCTACTCCCAAATCATTTTTGATAAAATGAACTAAATTATAACCTAAGTTATAATGAGCTACTATTTGCAAGTTTTGATAATAACTGCCAAACCAGTTTTCAATTTCATTAATTACCATAGAACGATTAGACATCAATAAACGATATCCCAATAAATCTTCAGGTTGGATATATTCTTTTTGAGCCAATAAAGAATCATTTTTGGCTAAAATACCCCAACGCTCTTTTTGATTCATCTTTTTAAAACTATATTTAGTAATATCTACTGGTTCAACTAATAACCCCAAATCAACAATCCCCTTATCAAGATTACTCTTGATGATATCAGAATTAGCAGTAATAATTTCAAATCGAACCAAAGGATTAAGTTTAGAAAACTCACTGACTACTTTAGATAAACATTTGACTCCCAGTGTTTCACCACAACCAATAGTAATTAAACCTGTTAAATGTTGGGCATCACTGCTAAAATCTTCTTTAATTTTAGCTTCAATGCTTAACATTTCTTGAACACGACGCCGAAATAACATTCCTTCATCGGTGAGTTCAATCTTATGGCGTTTTCGATGAAAAAGAGTAACGTTTAATTCATCTTCTAATTGCATCAGCTGTCTTGATAAGGTTGGTTGAGTAACATGCAACAAATTTGCAGCTCTAGTTATATTTTGCTCACGAGCTACCATCAAAAAATATTTCAATACTCTTAGTTCCATTAATATCATCTCCTAATTAAAAACAAGAAGTAAAAAACTTCTTGTTTTAACTTTTTATAACTTTTCACCGTTAGAAGCAATGACCTGTCGATACCATTCAAAACTTTTCTTAGGATATCGTTTTAATGATCCATTACCATAATTATCACGATCAACGTAAATAAAACCATAACGTTTTTTCATCTCACCAGTTACTGCTGAAACTAAATCAATGCAGCCCCAGACCAAATACCCTAATAATTCAACACCATCTTCTTCTACTGCTTTTTTCATCTCAATAATATGTTTTCTTAAATAATCAATTCGATAATCATCTTCGACAGTTCCATTAACCAGCTCATCTTGAACCCCAAGTCCATTTTCGACAATAAATAATGGTTTTTGATAACGATCATACAAATCATTTAAAACAATTCGTAAACCTTGAGGATCAATTTCACGTCCCCAGGCTGTCATTTCCAAATAAGGGTTTTTAACGGTTGATGAAATAACATTACTGATACTACCCGTAGCCTGATTAGAAACCGTCATGGAATCATAATAAGAAAAACCAATAAAATCGATACATCCTTCTTTTAATATTTGTTTATTTTCTTCACTTAGATCTACAGTAATTCCTTCACGCTCGTATTCTTTTAACTTGTATGCTGGATAATAACCACGTGCCATGACATCACTGAAGAATTTGCGATCTCTTTCTTTTAACATTGCTAAAACCTGATCATCAGGATTACAAGTTTCGCCATAAATAGCTCCATGAGCTATCATCATTCCAACTTTATTATCAGGATCAATTTCATGAGCTAATTTTACTGCTTTGGCACTGGCAATAAATTGATTATTGATAGCTGTAGCACATGATTGACTATCCGCTTTTAATAATGCTCCTGAATAAAATGGTACTACTTTCATAATATTAATTTCATTAAAAGTAATCCAATATTTTACGATTCCTCGATATCGAGTAAATAGGGTCTTGCAATAATTTAAGTAAAAATCAATTACTTTTTCATTGACCCAGCCACCATAGTTATTAGCTAAACCTACTGGATTTTCATAGTGGCAGATAGTTACCATTGGTTCAATCTGATATTTTTTTAATTCATTAAAGATTTGATCATAAAATTGTAAACCGGCTTCGTTGGGCTGGGTTTCATCACCATTTGGAAAGATACGGCTCCAATTAATTGACATTCGAAAACATTTAAAACCCATCTTAGCAAACAATTTAATGTCTTCTTTAAAATGATGATAAAAATCAATTCCATCATGACTTGGGTAGTAATATTCATCAAAACAATCACAAACAGCACCTTCAGGCAAGTTAGCATATGGCATAATTACTTGACTTCCTTTAGTCCCATCTAAATTACGATAAGTAATTTGTCGTTTAGTATCCCGATTTCCAGCACAAATAACATCTGCTGTACTTAATCCTTTACCATCAAGATCATAGCCACCTTCCAGTTGATTAGCAGCCGTTGCACCACCCCATAAAAAATCTTTACTTAATGCCATTTTCATTACTCCTTTTATTTTGAAGCCATCATTCCAACTAAAGCATGAGGTTTGTATGGTTCTTCCAAATAAGCTTTTTCTTCATCAGTTAATTGTAATTCAGCTGCTTTAACTGCTCCATCAATATGATGTACTTTAGTTGCTCCAACAACTGGTGATGTAACTTTAGACATTAACCACGCTAATGATATTTCAGTCATCGTAACTCCACGTTTGTCAGCTAACTTGGCTACTCGATCGATAATAATTCTATCTTGGTCTTCAGTAGCATCATATTTACCTTTTGCATAACTATCTTCTTTTAATCGTTTTGATTGTTCTCCAGGATGTTTAGCCAATCTTCCAGATGCTAAAGCACTATATGGAGTCATGGCAATATTATCTTCTTGACACAATTTAGCCATTTCTCTTTCTTCTTCTCTAAAGATCAAATTATAATGTCCTTGAATAGAAACAAATTCTTCATACCCATTAGCTCGAGCAATTGCATTAGCTTTAGCCAATTGATAAGCAAAGCAGTTGGAAATTCCAATATAACGAATTTTACCAGCTTGAATCATTTCATGTAATCCTTCTAAATAATCTTCAATTGGAGTATTATAGTCCCATGAATGTAAAATATATAAATCAACATAGTCCATACCTAATCTTTTTAAGCTGGCTTCTAAGCATTTTTTTACATATTCTTGACCACTGATTCCTTCTTCAATATCTTTAGCTGTACGAGGACTAAATTTAGTAGCAATAACTACGTCTTCTCTTTTAGCAAAATCCTTAATTGCTCTACCTAAAAATTCTTCACTGGTACCACCTTGATAAGCCATAGCAGTATCGAAAAAATTGATTCCATTATCTAATGCATATTTAATAATTTCTCTGGATTGTTCTTCTGGTAAAGTCCAGCTATGCATTCCTTTTTGAGGATCACCAAATCCCATACAACCTAAACAAACTTTTGATACCATTAAATCACTATTTCCTAATTTTACGTATTTCATATTTTTTCCTCCTAAAATTGATGTCTAATAACATCGTTTAATTTAAATTGATGGTTGTCAAATTCATAAATAAAGATACAGCAATTACCAAAACCTTTTTTAAGCTGTTCTTGATAATCATCTTCAACGCCTCTTAAAAAATTAAAGCAGGCACCACCATGACTAACTGCCAAAACTGATTGATGATCTTCTTTTTCCATTATTTCTGTCAATGTTTTTATCATTCGTTCTTTAACTGTTTCTGAAGATTCACCACCAAATTGTAAATAATATGTTTTACATTTTTCAGGATCATTCTCCGCTAAAAATTCCCCTTCAGCTTCTAAAATCCCATAATTATGTTCCTTTAATCCTTTTAAACGAACATATGGCATATCAGTAACTAATTCTAAAGTATCACAACATCTTTCACTAGTTGATGAATAAGCGTGATCAAAAGTAATATTATTATCTTTAAACCATTTTCCAGCAATCTTGGCCTGGCGAATTCCTTCTTCAGTAAGCGGTGAATCACACCATCCTTGAATTTTTTTTAATACATTAAATAACGTTTGACCATGCCGCATTAAATATAATGTTTTTGTCATCTTGATCATCTCCTTTTTACAGTTATTATTTTACCGCTTCTTATTTAAAAGACAATTTACCAAAAATTCAAAAAGTCAAAATTTTGACTTTTTTTATAAATCGTCTACTAAAAAAGCTGTTTTAAACAGCTTAACGTTGATGATTAGTAATCATTAATAATCCAGCTCCAACAATAATCATGACCATTGCAATAATAAAGCCATAAAAATAAGAACCAAAGAAATCATAAATATAACCAACCATTGATAACGAAATCGCAGCCCCTAAATTTGAAGCAAACGAAATACTTGGGAATGCTCTAGCATAATTATTAACACCAAAGAAATATTTGGTAAGCAATGGTAAACTAACTGCACCAATTCCATAGCTGGAACCAAATAAAAATGCTCCAGCAACCAATAGATAAAAATTCGAACCAGTCAATAATAACAAAATTCCCACCATAATTGCGGCAATCATTACTATCGTAGCTTTCATGGCGCCTAACCAGTCACTTAAAATCCCAATAATTAATTTAGAAACGACATTTCCAATCATTCCAGCTGAAAGTAGCAGGGCACTGGTAGCTCCACTATATCCTAATGATTGTCCATATCCAGGAAAATGTTGTGTAAAGCTAGTAATACAGCTAGCTAGTAAGCTAAAAATAAAGAAACTAATAAAAGCAATAGTAACAAATTTAAAGGCTGGTATCGATTGTTGTTCTGTCTTCATTGATTCACTATAACCATAAGGCAATAAACCATCTTTACGAGGATCCAGATGAAATGGATATAAAATAGCTGGCAGACAGAGACATAAAATAATCGCTGCTTTAATTAAATAACCACTTTGCCACCCTAAAGTTTCAATAAAAGATGATAATATTGGTGAGCAGATAGAACCAGCCAATCCACTAAAACCAAAAACAATACTGGTTGCCAGTCCATGACTTTTTTCAAACCATTGATTGATAATTAAAGTCAATGGGACGATAGAAAAGAAACTAGTACTTAATCCCCGAATAGCTCCCAAAAGATAAAACACTGGAATAGTTCTGGCAAAAGCCATTGCTCCTGTTGTCAAGACGGCTACTAAAACACTGACGGTTAAAATTAATTTATACGGAACTTTTTCCATTATTTTGGGAATGAAAAAAGCACTAAAAGCCGTCACCAATGAAAAAATAGTCATATGCATTGAAAATGAACCCCGTAAGATTCCTAAACTCTCAGATACTGGAGTATAAAAAATTCCTGATGAATTAATTGAAATTCCAATTGAAGAAGCCGCTAGACCACAACATACTAAAACAACGATATAATGTTTGATACTTTTATTATTCATAACTTCACCTCTTTTATTTTAAATAATAATTATCGTTTTTAAAAGTAAAATCCAACAGTGATATTAATCACTGTTAGATTGATTTTCCATTTTCTTTAATAACCTGCTGATACCAATAAAAAGAATCCTTTTTATAGCGTTTCATATCTTTTAAATCATTTTCATCACGATCTACATACACAAAACCATATCTTTTACCATAGCCTTGATGAGTACTAACTAAATCAATAAATGACCAAGGACAATATCCAATGATTTCAACCCCATCCATCATCGCTAATTTAGTTTGATGAAAATGTCTTTGCAAATAATCAATTCGATATTGATCATGAATCTTACCATCAACTAATTCATCTTTAGCTCCTAAACCATTTTCGGTAATTAAAATTGGTAAATGATAACGATCATAGATTCTTCTTAAAGTTACGCGCATTCCTACTGAATCAACCATCCAGCCAAAATCAGTAATCTCTAAATAATCATTCTTAGCTGCCCGATAAACCCCTTCTTCACCAATCATTATTTGCTGATCACCATTTCTAGGTTGACAATCAGTTCCATCATTTTTAGCTGCGGCTACTGTAGCCGTTGCATAATAATTAATTCCCAGGTAATCTGGTTTGGCTTTGGCAATTATTTCCATATCTCCTTCATAGATTTCTGGAGTATATCCTTTTTCTTGTAAATATGCCCAAACTAAATTATTATAGCGGCCATGAACTGCAACATCTAAATACAGCCAACAGCGAATTGCTTCCCAATTATCAGCGGCAATAACATCAGCTGGGTTGCATTTTTCAGGATAAATAGCAGTAATATTAGGAGCAGGACCGATTTTACCACCAGCAACCATTTCATGACACAATTTTGTCACTTTAGCTGCTGCTACAAACATATTATGACATCCTTGGTATAATTCTTTTTTATCAGGAACCCGACCAGGATTCATTGCATTTGGATGATTAATCATGACATTTTGTTCATTAATTGTCAGCCAATATTTAACTCGATCACCAAAATTTTCAAACAATACTCGAGCATATTTAACATAAGCATCAATCGTTTTACGATTAGCCCAGCCACCTTTTTCATGTAAAGCCAATGGTAAATCAAAATGATAAATAGTTACAAAAGGAGTAATATGATATTTTAACAGCTCGTTGATCAAATTATTATAAAACTCAATTCCCTTTTGATTAACCACACCATCTCCATCAGGAATAATTCTGGTCCAGGCAATAGAAAAACGATAAGCTTTCATTCCTAACTCTGCCATTAAAGCGACATCTTCTTGATAGCGATGATAGTGATCACTGGCAACTTTAAAATCAGTAATACCTTCAGGACTAACATGTACATCTTGGACTGATAATCCTTTGCCATCTTCGTTATAAGCACCTTCGACTTGATAGGCTGAAGTACTAGCACCCCAGAAAAAATCTTGAGGAAAATCTTTTAATTTTGAATAGAACATTTTTATCTCTCCTTGCTTTAATTTTGTTTTATAAACCTTGTTTTTACAGTCATACTTTATCATTACAATTTTTTTATAACAATAAAACTAAAACAACTTTTTAAAGTCAAAATTTTATTTCATAAAAATGCTCAAGAAATTAAGATGTTGATGAAATTTTTTGAAACAAAAACACCATTTAGCATAAAATGGTGTTTATTCTTCTTTCAGTTGTTTTAATGTTGCTCGCCTTTGGTTTTCCAGTTCCTTAGAATTTTCAATTTTATAAACTAAGTTTCGATGATAATCTTTTCTAAAAAAGCAAGCAAAAATAACATTAAAGATTAATAACAACGACTGTTCCGTAGCAAAAGTAGAAATTTTGCTGAAAAGACGTTCTTGGGCGGATATTTCAAAAACACAATCAATATTTTGCTGTAAATAATTATTACCACCGCTGGTCATTGCAATCATCATAACATTATTTTGCTTTAAAATAGGAACTTGAGCCATGGGATCTTTACTAGTATTATTGCCTGAATAAGATACTAATATAGCTAAATCATCTTTGTTCATGGTTCTAGCCAGCATTCCAAATTCACCATAACTGGCAATTTGAATATGTTTACCGATACTTAAAAATTTCCACCGAAAACTTTCGGCATAATAGGAATTTGGCCGCATCCCAAATAAAATAATATTTTTAGCTTTAGCAAGACGCATGACTGCCAGTTCCAGCATTTTTTCATCAATTAAATTAACTGTATCTAGAATACTTTCTATTTGTAAATTAGCAATATTATTAATTATTTTTTTATAATCATCATTAGCTAAAAAAGGAAAATTGACATCAACAGTATTTTGTTTATTTTCCTGATACTTAATTTCTTCAATCAATGCTCGACTAAAATCTTTCCAACCCTTATAACCTAAAGCCTTGGCAAAACGGACCAAAGTGGATTTGGAGGTATAAGTATAATGAGCAATGTCATCCATGGTATATTGATATAAATGTTCTTTTTCATTCAATAAAAACTCTGCAATAACACTTTTAGCATCATGATTTTGCACCATGATTTCTTCAATCTGTTGAAATAAATACATATTACTTAGCCAGCTCTTTAATCGCATTAAAAGCATTAAAGATACATGGGAATCCTAAATATGGTAAGCATTGAATCAAAGCTGCATATAATGTTTCTAATGAATTACCTACTTTAATATTTCCTAACGCATGAGCATATAATTGGCCGCCGGCATTTAAAGTGGTTAAAATACAAAAGATCAATAACTCTCTAGTTGGAATATCTAAAGCTTTTCTAGTATAACAATCTCCAAAGCACCATTCAGTTAAAAATTTTGGCAAAGCCTGAGCGAATTCCTCTGGCAAATACTGATACCGTTCTTTAATTTCATCCCCATATAATTCTTTTTGAATAGCTAAACCTCGTGCAAATCTTTCTTCATCAGGAAAATCACCTTGATTTTCTAGTGGTAATGAAATATTACGAGCTTCAAATACTTCGTTAATAACTGCTATGGCATTAAGAGTTTTCGGATAACCTATAAAAGGAGCACATTGATAAATCGCTTCTTTTAATTCTAGTGGATGTACCCCTACATTTAATGCTGCTCCTACATGAGCCTTTAATTGCGGCAATGTTTGCATTACAGTTAAAATGGTACAAGTGATTAATTCTCTTTGTTGATCAGTTAGATTACCAATATCAAAGACTTCACCAAAAATTAATCGTTGCAGCTGTTGCATTAATTCTGGATCTTTCGGATCTACTTTTTGTTCTTGTTGAAATAATTGTTCATATTTTTCTTTACTTCTTTCAATTCTACTCATTGCATGTCTCCTTTTTAATCAATACTTTCTTTAATTATACCATTTTACCACCTAAATCACATAAAAACTATCTTTAAAATCCAAATAAAAAACCATATGCATGTTACATATGGTCTATACTAAAGATACTTGTACTTGGGTAACCGTATCCAACTGTTCTAAATATTCTAGTCCCTCACTAACTTTGCCTAATGGCACTAAATCATCCGAGTAATCAAAATTATGATAAAAGAAACAAAGATTACCCCAGGGTACATAATAAGCCAAAGTTCCTCTAAGAGGAGTGCAGCCAGGATTAATATCGCTTAAATCCAGCTCTTTATCTAAGTAATAAATTTTTTCAGTATTATTGTAATCTTCAAACTGCATCGCCATCGGCAAGCGAGAAATCAAATCTTGAGTTGCAGAATTATCTTCTAATTTGACAATAATCTCTTTATCATCAAATTCAAACTTGATTGATTGGACAATTGATACTGATTCATTAATTTCATTAACTTCTTCTTGGTTGTTTTCATTTGATGAACTACTTTGACAACCACCCACAAATAAAATCACGGCTACTAATAATACCTTGATAATTTTTCTAATCATTTTCTTTCCTCATTTAACTAACAACTAAATGCTCTTTAAATTGTTTTTCCTAACTCATAAGCCAGCTTTGGATATTTAGTTCTTTTTGTCATTTCAGGAGTACCACAACCTAAACCTAAAATTTCTCCCAGGTTATCAAAATGTAAGTAATTGCAAATTGTCTGATAATGAGATGATAAATCAGTCATAGTATTTTTAGCCTGATCCCAAGCTGCCGCAATTAAAACACTTTTGATTGGTTTAGCGGTCAATTTACCATTAAAACTATAAAAACGATCGATCATCAATTTCATTTGCGCCGACATTCCAAAATAATATAATGGGGTTACAAATACTAATAAATCACTTTCCATGATCTTAGTCTTTAAAATTTCTTCCATATCGTCTTTTTGAACACATGGACCATTCATACCACAATAATCACATCCAAGACAAGGTTTGATATTAGCGTGGGCCACGTCAAATACTTCGACTTGATGATTATTTTCTTTAACTCCTTTAATAAACTCATCTGCCAGTAAATTAGAAGACCCTTTTTTGTGAGGACTTCCCTCTAAAACTAAAACTTTCATTTATACCACTCCTTTTTTTAATAATAAACACTAGTTAACCAGCCATTGACATATTGATCAACTATATCATCTTTTATATCATCTGGATTTAAAACCAATCCAGATACTAAATTAACCTTGGGATAACGATTAGAAAACTCTTTTTCATAGCAAAAATAATCCTGATCACTAATCGTATAATAAGAGACCTCCTGGCTATCATAATTACTATTGTATAATTTTTCTAATTCCTCAATCATAAAATCATCTATATCGATTAAATCTACTAAGATAATATCATAATTATCAAGACTGACATCTTCATAACCACTAATATCACATTGTAATTGATTTACAAGATAATTGGTAATTTCATTTTCTTGTCTTGATAAAATCAGTATTCTTTGGTTACTATCATCTTGTGACTCTGGTAGATTGGCAATATTAAATAGTGCCCCTGTGGGTAGAGCTTGATTTGAAGCCGCAACATTGATTTTCAAAAAAGCAATTACTACTGCCAATATAAATACTAGAATAACTTTTTTCATCAACCTCACCTCTTTTTAAATAATTATAGATAGACTATAAAATAAAGTCTAATACTTTAAATATATGATGCGTCATTACTTTTAGGCATTGATAATCAGCTAGTTTTATTTCTTAATTTTACTTAATTTTTTAGTTTTCTTTTTCTAAAGCATTGTTAATGTGTAATATCATGATACACTAACAATTAAAGAGGGAGGGGGATTTCATGGAATTGCATATTAAAAGACTCATTGATAGTAGAATCAGTAAACGAAATACTTATTTTTTAATTGGTTCATACATGTTATTTATTATTAGTTTTAGCTTATTTATAACGTTGCCACTATATAATTTAAGTGAAATGGGCTTTTCAATCATCTTTGTAACAACAATCTTAGAATTTGTAGCATTAGGGCTTTTACGCCAAGAAAACAGAGAACTTAAAACCATCAGTACTCATCTAGTTATCGTTGATGAATTTCAAAGATTCTTTTATGAAAATCAAATTTTTGATTTACACACACTAAAAAAAGTTCAATACAGCAAACAAGATATCGCATTATTTTTTGAAGATTATACATTACTGCTAGAATTTGATTCACAGATTTTAATCCAGCTACAATCATTAAATATCCCAATTATCGATACGTCTTTAAACTTAAAAAAAAGAACTGGTTTATTTTGCAATGTCATTAAGTTAAGATTTTAATGACAATCGATGGTTATATTGCAAATATGCCCTCTCTTTTTTATAAAATTTTTATCATTTTTAGTTTACAAAATCAAAATAGCAATCCTATTTATACAGATACTTACAGTATTGAGGCTAATACCAGATATGAAGTTAGTGTTATGGAAAATATAGCTTATATTAAAGGTGTAAGCAATGCAAGTTAGACGTAGAACCATTGAAGGAGATGAAAAAATGGCTAAACAATGGATTTTGTGGAAAGAAATTAATTTTTCTGAAGAATTGGATTTTCCTTTAAAATATGAAAATTTAAATTTTGAAGAGTTTTATTTTCTTGCAACAGGTATAAAACATAATGCAGATGGAACTACCACAAGTAATATAGTTATCACAATTAACAATCTTGCTTGTGGACAAATAAACATCAATCATACCAAAGCATTAGATACTAGCAACCAATGGATTCATATGAAATGGAATGGATTGTTTTGGGAAACATTTATTCAATCTAATTCAAACAATGAAACTAATTATTATAGACTATTTACAAACATACAAAGACCTTATGCAAATAAATTAAATCTAGGTATTTGTGAAACATTAGATATTGGTATATTAAATGCTAATTACAAACCCGTTACAGGCAATTTGAAGATTTATGCTCGATAAAGGAGAAAAACATAATGAAAATTAATCTTATGAGTTCGTTGAGGGGGGGCATTAGCAAGACGTAGACTGCTAATGTCTTTTCTTGATGGAGGTGAAAATATGTATAGTGGAAGTTTTAAACCAGATGATATGGCTACAAATTATGTCATTCCAATTAATGGTAAAGTGACAAACATTGTGATTCAAAAAGAAAATGAGAACTTAACTAGTGATAGAAGAAATGTCTATGGAATTATAGCTTTGAATGGTTTATTACAAGTATTGTTATCTACAAATTTAGTTGGTAATTCTTTTATGATATTCTTAAATAATACCGTTACTTTTAATGACAATAATATTACAATCTCACTTCCATCAACTCATTATTTTAATAATGAAACATACTATTGGTGCGCATGGTAAACAAGGAGGATTTTAATTAATGAGCGAAAGCTACAAAATTTGCGGGGGGGGGGACTCCGTAGAAGAAATTTAATATCTGATAATACCGATAATATAAATTTTGTAAATGCTTTGATTAGTACAGGCACACAATATATTAATACTGGTTATTATCCAAATTATAATCATAAATATGAGATGGGTTTATTAGATGAAAATAGTACAATATATGAAAGTTATTTTGGAACTTCTAATGCTGGTGTAAGAGTTCTTAGGTCATCCCCAAATAATGGGAAAATAATATTTTCTTATACTAATGATGCAACGTATACAATGAATGGCAACATAATTAATAAATTATTTATTGATAAAAATGTTTTTTATGTAAATGATCTACAAGTTGGATATCATGAACCCTTGTTAAATCCAAATACTAAACATACTTATCCATTATTAATATTTCAATCTTATTATACAACATACTTAGATAAATATGGTGTATTCAAATTGTATTATTTTAAAGTATGGGATGAAAATGATAATTTAGTATTTGATTTACGCCCCGCTTTAGACAAGTCCAATGTCTCATGTTTATATGATTTGGTTTCAAAACAGTATTTTTATAATGCTGGTACTGGTCAATTTTTATATGAATAGATTATAGAATAAAAGGAGTAAAAATATGCATAAAGACACAATCAATCAATCAATCAATCAATCAATCAATCAATCAATCAATCAATCAATCAATCAATCAATCAATCAATCAATCAATCAATCAATCAATCAATCAATCAATCAATCA
>NZ_CALUXO010000050.1 GCF_944324745.1 uncultured Thomasclavelia sp.
TAGGTGAAGGGCTGCTTAGATTCGATGTTCATTTTGAACTGGATATACCTGGTACAAATACCAGATTACAGATTAATATCGAAGCCCAAAATAGTATCTATAACGAATATGAAATCGTAACTAGAGGTATAGCTTATACCAGTCGACTGATATCACAACAGTTTAAAACTGTAATCAGGGCCAGCAAGTATCAAAGGATGCAAAAAGTATATTCAATCTAGTTGCTGCCACAGGCACCGCTAAAAGATGATGGAACAATAAGGAGCTATAAATTACAGGAGAAAGTAGCGTCAGGAAAACCACTAAATGATCAAGAAGCTTATGATAAAATCAAGATCGTAACGATCTATACTAGTAATAAACATGTAATAAGCAAAAAATATGAAGAAAATGATGCGTTATTAAGGCCAGTAATGTTACTGTTTGGAATGAATGGAGCAAGTGCTAGGGAAATAAGGAAGATTCTAGAAAATGAATATAAATTTAAAATGAGTGCAGAATTAAAGGAAGGAGTGGAAAACATGTGTAATTTAGCGCAGGGATTAATAATCGAAAATCGTGTAATTGGACGAGATGAAGGACGAATTGAAGGTAAAGAAGAAGAGAAATATAAGATTCTAATAAACCTTTTGGAGCAGACTGATATATCATTAGATAAGATAATGAGGCTAGTTGGGCTGGTAAAAAGCGAGGAAATTGCAGAAATGACAAAACGTCTGATAGAAGATTTAAGATCAAAAGAAGGATATATCAATGGCAAACCCACTACGATAACAATAGAAAGAATTATTAATGAAAAGAAAGAGCTGGTTTAGTGATTAAGGCTCTTTCTTGCTTTGGAGTGATACATAAAAAGGAAGGATAAAATCAGTTGATGAACTCAACAAATTTTATTCCTTCCTGATTTTATTTGTCTATTATTAAATAAGAATTGGTAAAAATCTAGTCTTTTTATTCTTCATTTTTAAAAGTTGCTAAATATTGATTGTTTAAAGCAATTACCTGTTTCATTGCTTCGATTCCTGGGGCCCCGATAGTATTTCGCTTATTAACACATGTTTCGACATTAATAGCTTCATAAATATCATCTTCAAAAACATCACTGATAGCTTTAAATTCATCAATCGTTAAATCATCAAGATCTTTGTTTTGTTTAATAGCATATAAAACTAATTTCCCAATAATTCCATGGGCATCACGGAAAGGAACCCCTTTATTCACTAGATAATCAGCAGCATCAGTAGCATTAGTAAAGCCACCAGTAGCTGATTTACGCATTTTTTCTTTATTGAAAGTTGTAGTTTTCAACATATCATTTAATAGTTGAAGACAACCTTTAGTTGTATTTAAGGCATCAAAGAACTGTTCTTTATCTTCTTGCATATCTTTATTATAAGCTAATGGAATACCTTTCATCGTAGTTAATAATCCCATTAAAGCTCCATATACTCTTCCAGTTTTACCTCTAATTAATTCAGCAATATCTGGGTTTTTCTTTTGTGGCATAATAGATGAACCAGTCGAAAATGTATCATCTAATTCAATGAATTGATATTCATTAGTGTTCCAAATAATAAATTCTTCACTAATTCTAGACATGTGCATCATCATAGTAGCCATAGCACTCAATAATTCAATCAAATAATCACGATCACTGACACCATCAATACTATTTAAACATGGTCCATCAAAGCCAAGTAGTTTAGCTGTATATTCACGATCTAATGGATAGGTAGTTCCAGCTAGAGCTCCTGATCCTAATGGACAGATATTCATTCGATGATAAATATCTTCTAACCGACTGCTATCTCGTTTGAACATTTCAAAATAAGCACCAAAATGATGAGCTAAAGTAATTGGTTGGGCTTTTTGTAAATGGGTAAAGCCAGGCATGATAGTTTCTAAATGTTCTTTCATGATATCATTAATAGTTACTAATAGATTATGGATTAAAGTATTTAACATGATGATTTGATCACGAGTATATAAGCGCATATCTAAAGCAACTTGATCGTTACGACTGCGACCAGTATGTAGTTTTTTTCCGGTATCACCAATTCGATCAATTAATGTTGATTCGACAAAACTATGAATATCTTCTTGAGTATTATCAATTTTTAACTTTCCATTATCAATATCTTCTAAAATCTGTTTTAGTGCGGTTTCAATCTGCTGGCCTTCTTTAGCAGTTAGAATGCCTTGTTTAGCAAGCATTTTAACATGGGCAATACTTCCTTGAATATCTTGACGATAAAAGGTCTGATCAAAATCAATCGATGCATTAAAATCATAAACAAGCTGGTTGGTTGGTTTAGTAAAACGACCACCCCATAAATTCATATAAATATTCCTCCTTATAATAAAAGGGCTTAAAGCCCTTAATTTTTATTTTTTATTGTTTAATTTCATAGCTCTAACTTTAGTTGAAAGACCATATAATGTAATGAATCCTTCAGCATCATGATGATCATATAAATCACCAGTTGCAAAGCTAGCGATATCTTCATCATATAAAGAATATGGAGAAGTAGTACCTTCTTTAATAATATTTCCTTTATATAATCTAAATTTTGTTGTTCCGCTAACAACTTCCTGTGTTTTATCAACAAAAGCTGTTAAAGCTTCTCTAAGTGGTGAAAACCATTTAGCACCATAGACTAATTCTGCAAATTCAACAGATACTAAACGTTTATATTTTAATGTTTCCCGATCTAAAACTAGTTCTTCTAGCTGACGATGAGCTTCCATTAAAATAGTTCCCCCTGGTGTTTCATAAACACCGCGTGATTTCATACCAACAACACGGTTTTCAACGATATCGATAATTCCAATTCCGTGTTTACCACCAAGTTCATTTAACTCTTCTAAAATAGCTCTTTGTGATTTTTCTTTACCATTTAATTTTACTGGGACACCTTTTTCCCATTCAATTACAACGTGTTCAGCTTCATCAGGTGCTTTTTCTGGAGAAGTTGACAATACTAATAAATGATCATAATTTGGTGTGTTTTCAGGGTTTTCTAGTTCTAATCCTTCATGTGAAATATGCCAGATGTTACGATCACGTGAATAACTTGAATCAGCAGAGAATGGTAAATCGATACCATGAGCTTTGCAGTATTCAATTTCAGATTCTCTTGAATCCATTGTCCATTTTGGATCACGCCATGCTGCAATAATCTTTAAATCAGGTGCTAATGCTTTAATTCCTAATTCGAAACGAATTTGGTCATTTCCTTTACCAGTTGCCCCATGACAAATCGCAGTAGCTCCTTCTTGACGAGCTACATCTACTAATACTTTGGCAATCAATGGTCTAGCAGTAGCGGTACCTAATAGATATTTATATTCATAAACGGCATCTGCTTGAACTGTTGGCATAATATAATCTTCAACATATTCATCAACAACATGTTTGATATATAGTTTGCTTGCTCCACATGCTTTGGCTCTTTCTTCAAGACCATCTAATTCATCACCCTGACCAACGTCGATGCAGCAACATACTACATCATAGTCATAGTTTTCTTTTAACCAAGGAATGATCGCTGTTGTATCTAATCCTCCTGAATAAGCAAGAATAACTTTCTCTTTCATCTTATATTCCCCCTAAAGTTACATTAAGTTATCATTATAATAAACTAAAGTTATCTAAAATGCAATGATTTATCGACATAAACGCCATTTTGCTATCTGTTCATATTTAGATAACAATGCTAGAATACAATTATGAAACATCAGGAGAGTGATTATTATATGAATAACATAGAATTGGATTATCGTAAGATTTTAAAGGTTGTCATCTTGGCAATTTTGGGATATTGGTTGTTAGATCATTATAGTGAAGTTTTTGGATTTATTAGCTGGCTTATTTCAATCTTAATGCCATTTATTCTTGGCTTTATGATTGCATTTGTTTTAAATGTGTTAATGATTCGGTTTGAAAAAATATTGTCTAAAGTAATCAAAAGTCCTAAATTATTGGCAGTAAAACGGGTTTTAAGCATTTTAGCTTCTATTTTGTTAGTAGTTGGGGTGGTTGCTTTAGTAATAACTTTGATTATTCCTGAATTATTTAATGCAATAAGAGTAATTGTAGATTCATTGCCAGAGGTAGTTGATGGTTTACAAAACTGGGCGAATCAGCATAATACTTATTTTCCTCAATTAGAAACATGGATTGAACAAGTTGATTTAGATAGTGTAGCTAAAGAACTTACTAGTTATTTAAGTTTAGCGCAAACTGGTTTTAGTGATATGCTGGATTCAACTGTAAATGTAATTTCGGTCTTTTTTAATGGAATTGTCAATTTTGTTTTAGGAGTAGTATTTGCCTTATATATTTTAATGTCTAAAGAGTCTTTAAAAAGACAGACCACTAGGTTAGTTAGAGCTTATTTACCAGAAAATGTTGCTAACGGGGTTTTAGAAGTAGCCCGTCTAGCTCGGACTACTTTTTCTAATTTTATTATCGGTCAAACAGTCGAAGCCTTTATTTTAGGTGGCTTATGTACTCTGGGGATGATTGTTTTAAAACTTCCATATGCACCAATGGTTGGTTCTTTAGTCGGAATAACTTCATTTATTCCAATTGTTGGAGCTTTTATCGGTGGGGCTATCGGTGTATTTATGATTTTTACTGTTGATTATATGCAAGCTTTGATTTTTTTGATCTTTTTAATTGTTTTACAGCAATTAGAGGGGGATTTGATCTATCCACGGGTAGTTGGTTCTTCAATTGGACTGCCATCATTGTGGGTTTTGTTTGCGGTTACTGTTGGTGGTGGCTTGTTTGGGATTACTGGTGTTTTATTAGGAGTTCCGGTAGTATCAGTAATTTATAGTTTGATAAAGACCCAGTTAAAAAAACGGGAAGAACATCTACTTATAAAACAACAAGAAAATCTCGAAAGTTAAACGTCTCTTTGTAGACGTTTTTTTGATATTAAAATTATATTAAGAGTCTGAAAAAAGAATTATTTATTGATCGATTGTGCTATAATTTTGATATGCTTTATCTATTATGTGATTCATGGAGGTAGTTATGTTAAAAATTGAACACTTGAGCAAATTTTATGGAGATAAAAAAGCAGTAGATGATTTGTCTTTACATATTGAAAAAGGACATATTTACGGCTTTATTGGCCATAATGGGGCGGGGAAAACGACGACTTTAAAGTCAATTGCTGGTATTTTACAATTTGAACAGGGAGATATTTTTATTGAAGGAAAATCAATTAAAACAAATCCGTTAGAATGTAAAAAAATTATGGCTTATATTCCGGATAATCCTGATTTGTATGAATATTTAACCGGAATCAAGTATTTAAATTTTATCGCTGATATTTATGAAGTTGAGATGTCTAAAAGACAGGAACTGATTCAAAAATATAGTGAAATGTTTGAAATTGCGGATTCTTTAAAAGAACCAATCAGTGCTTATTCGCATGGGATGAAACAGAAATTGGCGGTAATTTCAGCACTGATCCATAGTCCTAAATTACTTATTATGGATGAACCATTTGTTGGTCTTGATCCTAAGGCTAGTCATTTATTAAAAGAATTAATGCATCAATTATGCAATCAAGGTGGGGCTATTTTCTTTTCTACTCATGTATTGGAAGTGGCTGAGAAATTATGCGATCAAATTGCTATTATAAAAAATGGAAAATTAGTTATTGCCGGTAATACCCAAGAAGTAATTGGTAATGATTCATTAGAAGATGTCTTCTTGGAATTGGAGGATGACCATGCTTAAAACATTAGTTAAAGTTCGGTTACAGGGATTGTTTTTAAAATCATTATCTGGCAGTAAACAAAAGAAGGTTAGTAAGTTAAAAATAGTTTTATTTTCATTGTTGTTTTTGTATGTAGCTATTATTTTAACGGCGGCTTTTGGATATTTGTTTTATCTGGTTTTAGATCCATTTACAGCTATTGGTTATGAGTGGTTATTTTTTGCTTTGATGGCAGTGGTAATAATTGTTTTTTGCTTTGTCGGTAGTGTTTTTACTACACAACAGGAAATTTATGGGGCAAAAGATAATGAACTCTTACTATCAATGCCAATTAAAACCAGAGATATTTTACTAAGTAGAATTTTAGTAGTCTTGATTTTAAATTATATTTATGAGGCCTTAATTGCTCTTCCAGGAATTGTTGTTTATTACTGGAATCGTCCTTTTGATATTTTTCAATTTTTGATTTTTTTAATTGTTATGCTTACACTGCCATTATTTGTTTTGGCATTAACTTGTGTATTTGGCTGGTTATTAGCGATGGTATTGAAAAAAATCAATAATAAAACGGTTATCACATTAATTTTATCATTAGCGTTTTTAGGTATCTATTTTTATTTGGTTAATCGAATTCCTGGTTATTTAGTGACATTAGCTGCTAGTGGTCAAACAATTGGTGAAATTATTTCTAGTAAATTATTTCCAATTTATCATCTGGCAATCGCAATTTGTCAAAATAATTTAATTAGTTTATTAATATATTTACTTTGTGCTATTATTCCTTTTGTAATCGTAGTTAATTTGTTGTCACATAATTTTATTAAACTGACGACTACTAAGACTGGAAGTAAAAAAGAAAAACTGAAAATTAGTGATATTAAAACAAACAAAGCTAAAAAAGCTTTATTTATTCGTGAATTAAGACATTATGGGTCTAATCCAATGGTAATTTTAAATACGGGATTAGGAATTGCATTTACCGTTTTTTTAGCTGGAGCTTTATTAGTTAAAGGTCATGAGTTTTTATTGTTATTTGATGAAATTCCAGTGGAATTAACATATATGTTAAATGAATGGCTAGTGGCTATATTATGTCTGGTTGTTATTTGTTGTAGTTGTTTTAATACGATTAGTTCTAGTTTGATTTCTTTAGAAGGAAATCGTTTATGGATTATTAAATCATTACCAATAAGCAGTAAAGATATTTTAGATAGCAAGTTATTATTGCATCTAGTGTTATGTCTTCCAGCGGGAATTTTATTTTCTTTAGTTGCGGTGATTGTTTTTTCATTGAATGTTATCGATGCTCTGTTAGTTTTACTTGTTCCGGTGGTGTTTACAGTTTTTGAAGCAGTTTATGGTTTATTGGTTAATTTGTGGAAACCTAAATTTGATTGGGTAAATGAAACTGTTGTTGTTAAGCAAAGTCTGGCGGTAACAATTGCTATATTTGGTAGTATGGCAATAGCAGTGTTGATTGTTATTGGATACGTCTTAATATTCAGTAAGTTCATTGATATTTCATTATATACTTATATTATTTTTGGCTTATTTGTAATATTGGATATTTATGGTTATTATTTATTAAATACCTGGGGAATTAAAAGATTTGAACAGCTTTAGGCGTGCAAATTTAGTTAAAGCATAAAATTTTTGTTTGACAAAATGAATTTACGTACTATAATATTAATCAAACTCGAAGACTAAAAGAGTAGTCTTAATGACGGTTTTTAGCGAACTAACGATGGTGTAAGGTTAGTAATCTAGTTAAGATGAAGCGCATTTACGAGAGGAAAGCGGGAATTAGTAGTATCGCTTTCGGGTTATCGCCCTTATCGATGAAAGTGATCATAAGGTCAACTTATGATAATTAGAGTGGTAACGCGGTTAATTTCGTCTCTTGATTCAAGAGACGTTTTTTATTTTATGATAAGGAAAAAGGGGGACTATCAAATGATTAGAGTAGGAATTGTCGGAGCAACAGGATATGGAGGATGTGAGTTAGTTAGGTTTTTATTAACTCATCAGGATGTAGAAATAAAGTGGGTTTCATCAAGGACTTACACTGATCAAGAGTATAGTTCTGTTTATGCTAGTTATTTTACATTACTTGATCAAAAGTGTGTGGATGAAAATCTTGAAAATTATCTTGATGATGTTGATGTTGTCTTCTTTGTAACACCACAAGGTGTCTGCGCTAAAATGATCAATGAAAATGTCTTAAGCAAAGTTAAAGTCATTGATTTAAGTGCTGATTTTAGAATTAAAGATGTTGCAACCTATGAAAAATGGTATGGCATCAAACATGTGACACCACAATTTATTGAAGAAGCAGTTTATGGTTTATGTGAAATCAATCGTAAAAAAATTAAAGATGCTCGTTTGATCGCTAATCCGGGATGTTATCCGACTTGTTCAATTTTATCAATCTATCCACTAGCTAAAGCTAATTTGATTGAGATGGACAGTTTAATTATTGATGCTAAAAGTGGGGTTAGTGGTGCTGGGCGAAGCGCTAAAGTTGCTAATTTATATTGTGAAGTTAATGAAAGTATCAAAGCTTATGGAGTAACTAACCATCGTCATACTCCAGAAATTGAAGAACAGTTAGGTTATGCGGCCAATCAAGATGTGATTTTGAATTTTACACCACATTTAGTACCAATGAATCGGGGAATCTTAATAACTGCTTATGCTAAATTAAAAGATGGAGTTAGTCAAGAAGATGTGGCTAAAGCTTATCAATGTTATGATGACGAATACTTTGTAAGGGTATTAAAACCAGGAGTGGTTCCTGAAGTACGTAACGTTAAAGCTAGTAATTTTGTTGATGTTAATTATAAAATCGATTCACGAACTAATCGAATTATTATGATGGGGGCAATGGATAATTTAGTTAAAGGAGCCGCCGGTCAGGCAATTCAAAATATGAATATTATGTTTGGTTTGGATGAAAAAGCTGGTTTAATGTTAGCTCCAGCTATTTTATAGGGGGATTTGAAAATGAAAATAATTGAAGCCGGAACAGTTACCTCACCTAAAGGTTATTTAGGAACTGGGGTTCATATAGGAATTAAAAAAGCTAAAAAAGATTTAGCACTAATTTATAGTGAAGTACCAGCTAAAGCGGTTGGAACTTTTACTCAAAATGTAGTTAAAGCTGCACCAGTATTATGGGATAAAATGATTGTGGAAAATCATGAAACAGTTAAAATGATTGCAATTAATAGTGGGGTTGCTAATGCATGTACTGGTGATGAAGGAATCAAAAATAATGAAGAGTTTGCCAGCATTGTTGCTAATAATTTTGGTTTAAAAAAAGAAGAAGTTTTAATTTGTTCAACTGGAGTTATTGGAAAACAATTACCAATGGAGGTAATTGAAGCAGGAATTCCGACAGTCAAAGATAAATTAAGTAATGAAGGTGGTCTAGATGTTGCTAATGCTATTTTGACAACTGATACTAAAGCTAAACATTTGGCAGTAGAAATTGAAATTGGTGGTCAAACAGTAACTATTGGAGCATGTTGTAAAGGTTCTGGAATGATCCATCCTAATATGGCTACAATGTTAGGTTTTATTACGACTGATTGCAATATTTCCAAACAATTATTAAATAAAGCATTAAAAGAGATTATTCCGGATACTTTTAATATGATTTCTGTTGATCGGGATACTTCAACTAATGATACAGTTTTATTATTAGCTAATGGATTAGCTGATAATCCAGAAATTGTTGCTGAAGACGAAAACTATCAGATTTTTAAAGATGCGTTATATTATGTTAATGAATTTTTAGCTAAGGCGATTGCTGGGGATGGTGAAGGAGCTACTAAATTATTAGAAGTGCAAGTTCATCAGGCTAACAGTATTAAAGAAGCTAAAGTGATTGCTAAAAGTGTTTGTACATCACCGTTAGTTAAAACTGCTATTTATGGAAATGATGCTAACTGGGGTCGGATTCTTTGCGCAATGGGTTATTCAGGTGAAAATTTTGATCCTTACAATGTCAATGTTGAAATTGAAAGTGAATTTGGACAATTACAATTAGTTGCTAAGGGAATGGCAACTGACTATAGTGAAGAGCAGGCAACAAAAATTTTATCAAGCAGTGAAGTAAAAATTATTATAGATCTAAATGATGGAAATTCTAGTGCCACTGCCTGGGGTTGTGATTTGACATATGATTATGTCAAAATTAATGCAGATTATCGGTCTTAGTTTTTAGGGGGAAATATGGTACAAAATAGAACGAGTGAACAAAATAAAGCACAAGTATTAGTTGATGCTTTAAGTTATATCCAAAAATTTAATGGTGATATTGTTGTCATTAAATATGGTGGCAGTGCCATGACTAATGAAGTTATTAAACAAAGTGTTTTAAAAGATATTGCCGTCTTAAAATCAGTTGGTATTAAACCGGTTATTGTTCATGGTGGTGGTAATGATATCAATCGCTGGTTACAGAAAGTTGGAATTCAAAGTCAGTTTAAAAATGGATTACGGGTAACTGATAAAGATACGTTGGAAGTAGCCGAAATGGTTTTGTCTGGTAAAATCAATAAAGGATTAGTTCAACATATGGAAAGAATTGGTACCCATGCTGTTGGTTTATCAGGAAAAGATGGTAATTTGATCACTGTAAAAAAAGCAATGCCAAAAGGTGAAGATATTGGTTTTGTTGGCGAGATTGTTGATGTTAACATCGAGTTGATTGAAACTTTGTTGGAAAAAGATTATACGCCAATTATTTCCACGATTGGTTTAGATAGTAAATATAATGCTTTTAATATTAATGCTGATGATGTGGCAACTGCTATTGCCAGAAGCTTAAAAGCTAGTAAGTTAGTATTTTTAACTGATATCGAAGGGGTTTTAAAGGATCCTAGTGATCCTAGTACCCGTATTTCCATTATTGATACAAAATCAGCTAAAGAACTATTTGATCAGGGAGTAATTACTGGCGGTATGATTCCTAAGCTTAAAAACTGTTTAGAAGCAGTACAGGAAGATGTTAAGAAAGTTCATATTCTTGATGGACGATTGGAACATAGTTTATTAATTGAAATCTTTACTACTAGTGGAGTAGGTACGGAAATTAAAAAATAAATAGTTATTGAAAACACCTTTAGGATTCTAAAGGTGTTTTATACTAATTGAATTAAATTTTTATTTGCTTAAAGTAACAATATTAATTTGATTAGGGCAGAATAAGCGATATCCATAACCACTTTCCATTCCTAAACCATTAGAAATTAATAACTGGCTGTCATCTATTGAATGATGACCACTGACATAGGTAGTACCATTTTCTTTTTTAAAGAGACCGCCAATAAATGGAAGACGAACATAGCCACCCATAGTGTGACCTGAAAGCTGTAAGGCAATATTGCTTGTAGCTGTTGTAGAAAAATAATCTGGTTCATGAACAACAACTAATTTATAGCTGTCTTGATTGTTTTCATTTAATAAACCACTTAAATCACCGTTACTTTCAAGTCCAAATAAGGCAATTGTCGCATTATTATAATAAATAGGACGATATTCATTTCGTAAGACTTCAAAACCACCCTCATTTAAAATGGCAATGCAATCATTAGCTATGGCTAAATCTTTTTCCCCCAGGACGGCAAATTTTCCATATTTTGATTGAATGCTTGATAATATTTGGATTACGCGATCAGTTTCAAAAGTATTACTTTGAAATAAATCACCACCAAAAATCAACATATCGATATTTTGATCATTAATAGAAGTTACAATATCTTCTAAACGATCTAAATCACTACTTTCTTCAAGATTAATATCACTAATAAAACCGATTTTAAAATTTGCAAACTCATCTGGTAACGTACTGTTAGAAATGGTAGTTGTCACCACATCAAAATCAACCGGAGCCAGAAAGTGACCATAATAATAGGTAAAAGTACCAGCTATAATGATAATAACTAAAATCAGTAATTTAATAACTTTTAACTTTAATCTCATACCTTTTTATTCATGATTACCGGAATAATCATTGGATTACGTTTTGTTTTGCGATAGAAATAAGAAGATAAAATATCTCTTGTTGTGTTTTTAATCTCTCCAAAAGTAGTTTTACCCTGTAGTAATTTAGATAAATTATTTTCAACCAAATATTCAGCTTCACGAATCATTTTAAAACTATCCTTCATGTAAACAAATCCCCGTGAGATAATAACTGGACGAGTTAGAAGTTTACCGCTGCGTGAATCCATACTAATTAAAATAGATACCATGCCATCTTCCGATAAGATTTGTCGATCACGTAATACTGCAGTTGATAGACCGGTGATATCATTACCATCAACATAAATATCTTCTACATGAATTCGTGGACCCAATCGGGCAGTACCGTTGTTTAATAAAATAGTATCGCCATTTGATAAAACAAAGGTATTCTCTGGTGGAATCCCAACATCTTGTGATAATTCAGCATGAATTTTTAGCATTCGATATTCACCATGGACTGGAAAAAAGTATTTTGGTTTTGTCAAAAGCATCATTAATTTTTGTTCTTCTTGAGAGGCATGACCTGAAGTATGTAAATTACTAAAAGCCGTATTAGTTAAAACTCGTGCTCCAGCTCTAAATAGCTTATTAACTACGACATTGACGCTATAAGCATTTCCAGGAATCGGATTTGATGAAAAGACTACCGTATCACCTGGTTTGATTTTAACAAACTTATGAGTACCATTAGCAATTCTACTTAAAGCAGCTAAAGCTTCTCCCTGGGAACCAGTACATAAAATTAAAATTTCATTATCTGGTAATTTTTTAGCCTGGTCACTTTTAATAAAGAAACGATCAGGACATTTAATATAGCCCATTGCCCGAGATACTTGAATATTATTTTCCATTGAACGACCATAAACTAAGATCTTACGGTTAAATTTAACTGCAGCTTCAACGATTTGCTGCACCCGATGAACATTAGAAGCGAAGGTAGCGACAATCAAACGACCTTCAGTTTTTCGAAATTCTTCTTGAACACTATTTGCAACTTTTTTTTCACTGATAGAAAAACTAGGAACTTCAGCGTTAGTTGAATCACTCATCAATAATGTTACCCCGGTTTCTCCCAAAAATGACATTTTTTGATAATCGGCAGGATCACCAACTGGCGATAAATCAAATTTAAAATCTCCGGTTTCAACAATTCTTCCATTAGGAGTATTAATGATGACCCCAAGTGATTCGGGGATTGAGTGATTAGTCTTAAAAAATCCAATATTGAAATATTTGGAATGAATTTGATATTCATCATCGATTTCGATGATTTTTGTCGCATTAGTTAACCGTTTTTCTTCTAACTTCCTTTTAATCATAGCGCTCGCTAATGGAGTAGCATAAATAAAAGGAATTTTAACGATTTGTACTAAAAAGGGGATACCGCCAATATGATCTTCATGACCGTGAGTAATTAATAATCCTCTAATTTTTCGTTCATTTCTTTTTAAATAGGTATAATCAGGAATAACATAGTCAATTCCTGGTAACCCTTCTTCAGCAAACTTAACACCGGCATCAACGATAAAAATCTCATTATCATGTTCAAAACAGTAAGTATTTTTACCGATTTCATTTAAGCCCCCTAAAGCAAAAATTTTAGTATCAATGTTATGTTGTTTTTGATTATTATTCTTTCTTTGATGATTTCTTTTTCTTGGTTTGCCAGATTGTTTATTATTGTTATTTGGCCTTTCTTGCATATAAATCCTGCTGCTTAAAATATGGACATTGTATGTCAAGCAGCTTCTCCTTTCATTAATTTTTGGCGTTTTTCTTTCCAACGTATTTTCTCGTTAGCAACGCAGTAATTATAATTGCTGATAATAAATCTTTTTTATATTTGGTAATTATCTATTTTTATTGTAGCATTATTATAATATTTCAGCAAAATAATAAATAAAAAACCTCCTTTAATCTTATTTTGTCTTCTTTGGTTATAATTATAACATATAAAGTAAAAGACAAGAAACAAAGTTTCTTGCCTAAATAATCTTTTTACATGCTGCAAGAGCTAGAGCATGTGGTCCAATATGACATGAAACACTTAGCGATAACGGATCACAGAAAACAATTGAATCATGGTCTAGAGTTTCTAATTCTTTTTTCAATTCTAAACCTTGATCACGATCATAAGTATAAGCAACACATAAACGTGCATTTTTACCATGACCTTCAGGGTCGATTCTTTCTTCAATGTCCTTTTTAATAGCATCGATCATAATTTTAGTAGCTTTAGACATTGTACGACTTTTTGAAAATGTATCTAATTTTTCTCCTTGAATTTGTAGAATAGGTTTGATTTTCATCATATTTCCTAAAATAGCAACAGCAGGAGTAATTCGTCCACCTTTACGTAAATATTCAAGGGTATTAACAGTAATATAAATTGAAGCATTTAATTTATTGGCTTCAAGGATTTCTTTGATTTCTTTAGCTGATTTACCTGCTTTCGCCATTTCAATAGCATCTAAGACATCCCATCTTAAAGTAACAGAGATTCTTTGAGAATCAACGACTTGAACTTTACCATCATACTCTTTAGCTAACATCGTGGCTGTTTGGCAAGAACCACTTAAACCACTGGACATAGGGATATGAACAATTTCATCATATTCTTGTAAAACCTCATCCCATAGCTTGCTGACATCACCAACTAATGGCTGGCTAGTGAAAACTTCAGCACCACTCATTAATTTTTCATAGAACTCTTCTTGAGTTAAATTGATATCTTCATAAAAAGTTTGCCCATCAATCGTAAAAGGCATTGGTAAGACGCGAATTCCTAATTTTTTTCCTTCTTCTTGACTAATTCCAGAATTACTATCAGTAATAATTGCAACTTTGCTCATAAAAAGTTTGCTACTGTAAATATGGACAAATATAACCATACCAGGATATTGAATTTTATCATTTTCAATATCTGTTTTTGATATTCTGTCTAGTAGCTTCTCCTTTCTTAATTTTAATTATTTTTTATAATTTTTAAATCATATCTTGATAAAACATTATTTAAAGATATGGATGACTTAATTTTTAAATGAGATAGAAATATTACCTGTTATTTATCAATGATCTACTTTATTAGTATAGTTATTTATTAAATTGAAATTATCTTCTATCTATAACCCATATTTTACTTGAATTACTGAAAAATGCAAACTATTTAAGTTTTTTATTAAAATTTATTGAACAGCATCATACCGTTCTATCTGTTGTAATACAGTTTTAAATTTGCTATACTATAAATAAATAGACTTGAAAGGTGTTTTATATGCAGATAGATCACAATAATAATATCCCAATCTATGAACAAATTTATCGTCAGATCCTTGAATATATTACCAAAGGGTTATTGCGTCCAAATGATAAATTACCGTCAGTACGAGAATTATCATCATCAATTCATATTAACCCTAATACTGTAGTTAAAGCTTATCATCTTTTAGAAGAACAGGGGTTTATATATTCGATTCCCGGTAAAGGAAGTTTTGTTAATTCTAATAAGACGCTTCAAAATGAGCTGTTTAATCACCAGATTGAAGAATTGTCAAAAGAAATTGTCGCTAAAAGTAAATATTTAGGAATGACTTTTGAGCAATTATGTTTGCTTTTAGAACAAAAGTGGGAGGAATAATAATGTTAGTTGTTAAGGAACTATCTAAAAAAATTGATCATAAATTAATTCTAGACAATATTAATTTAAATATACCTAAGGGATCGATCTATGGAATTATTGGCGAAAATGGTGCTGGAAAGACAACATTGATTCGTCATCTAGTAGGTGCTTATCAAGGTGATATGGGATTTGTGGAAGTAGAAGGAATGCGAGTATATGATAATTCCGAAGCTAAAGCAAAACTGGTTTATTTGCCAGATGAATTTTGTGATTTGTTTGGACGAAATACTAATGATATAAAATTATTGTATCAGGGTATTTATCCGGCCTTTGATCAAGTTCGTTATGTAAAGCTGTTAAAGTTATTTAAATATTCTGGAAATGAAAATTTTAATAAATTGTCTAAGGGAATGAAAAAACAGATAATGTTTATTTTAGCTCTTTCAATTAAGCCGGAGTATTTAATCATGGATGAACCCTTTGATGGTTTAGATCCTCATATTCGTAAGGTGATTTGGGATATATTGATTAAAGATGTCAGTGAAAGAAAAATGACGATTTTTATTTCATCACACCATCTTAATGAACTAGACAGTATGTGTGATCACATTGCTTTAATCAGTAAAGGAAAGATTGTTTTTGAAGAAGCGTTAGATAAATTAAAAGAAGATTATCATAAATTACAGATTGTTTTAGAAAATAGCGATGAAATGTATGCTCTAGAACAAAAATTAAATATTTTAGCTCACCAGATGATGGGGCGGGTCCATACCTTGATCGTTGTCGGTAAGATTGATGAAATCAATCAGATTGTTGCTAAATTTCATCCGCTTGTTAATGAGATGTTATCACTAACATTAGAAGAAATCTTCTTATATACACTAGGAGGAAAATATGATGAGCTTAAGGAAGTCATGGGTTAATGTTCCTTTATTAAAGCTGATTGTCAAAAACAATCTTTTACCGGCTAAAATTTCTCTTAGTATTTTTGCAGGTATTTTTGCTTTAACTGTTTTAGTAGGTTCTAATAATGATATCGGAGTGGTCAATCTCTTTATTTTTGGTCTTAGTGCCATAGTTCTAACGATTATTTATCCTTGTTATCTTCAAAGCTATTTGATTGATAAAACTAAATCAGCATTGATGACTTCATTGCCCTTAACTACTAAAAGTATTTGGTTTACAACATATCTAGTTGGTTATTTATTAGCACTGGTTACTTTATTGATCGAAGGTTTTTTGCTCATTGTTCGAATAAAAATATTTAGATTACAAAATTTTAATCAGCCTTGGGTCTTGATGCGTTTTTTACTGGCAATCATTATTTTATTATTTATTTATTATACAATTACCTTTTTTGTTTGTTGCCTATCAGGACGTAGACTAGGACAAGTTTTATTTAGTTTAATGATTTATTGTTTGCCGTTAGTTTTATTGACCGGATTTGTTTATATTACTCCTAAATTAGTCCCTTATGGTGAAAGTGGTTTTAATTCTGTCTATTTAACGATGTTTATTCCACTTGCAGCGGGAATTGATTTTATTCAATCAGGTAATAATTATCTTTTTTATCATCTGATTGTTGTGATTGGGTTATTTGTAGCTAGTTTTTATGTTTATAAGAATCGGGAAAATGAATACGTTGGAGAGCCGTTAGTTTTTCATCAAATAACGCTTTTATTAAAGTTAGTTTTAATTATCACAATTACTATTTTTGCATTTTGCTTAATGATGTTAAAACTAAAGATTGATATTAATTATGGTTTTTCAGGTGTTTTATTGATGCTGTTGATTTATTTGATCATTGGGATGATTGCAACCCTTACAATTGAAGCATTATTTAAAAATGAACATGTTTATCGCAATCTTTGTTTATATTTACCAGTATTGACATTGGTTTTTGGATTTAATTATTATTTAGTTAATCAGCGTTATATTAACATTTATAGTAGTGATGATTATGATGTTTCTGTGGAAATAGATGCTTTTGATGATCAAAGTGGTTGTAGCATTTCTATGGAACAAGATGAAGCTAAAAAATTAATGGCTTACTTAGATAATTATCGTAGTTCAATTCATTATTATAATATCGGTAATGATGATATTGATTTGTGGTTTCAAACAGATGATATGAGTTATGAGTTATATGTTGAAAAAGATGTCTTGATTAATTATTTTTATCAAGATGGTTCTGATTATTTTAAACGGTTATTTAATTATGAGGCTTTGGCCAATCAAAAATATGCTTTAATCTATTTATGGGATACGACTTTATATTTAAATCATGATGATCTTGGACAATTGCTTGATATAATTGGTAATATTGAAGTTATTCCAGAAATGTTAGTTAATAAGCAGGTAGATGAGTTCTATACTAATGGAACTACTTATCTGGCATATTTAAATGATCAGGCATTAGAATTTATTAATAGTGATAAAGTGCAGCAACAAAGTCCGCTTGTCAATGAAGCGGTAGCATTATTAGATAATATTTTACTAGAAAATAATAGCAGTTATAACCAAAGAATTGCTGAGGTTTTAGAAAATACGGCTCGTGATCAATTAAGCATCTTTTATGTGGATAGTGAAGTGGATCATGATGGCTTGCTTAGTTTTGATGATGATCAGTTGCTTTATCAAATAACTTATCATGTAGTTACCCAAAATAATCAGGAATTGACAGTACCCCTAATTTTTATTGCTCAAAGTAATGCTGGTGGTAATTATGTTATTACGGCAATTGAGGCAGGTGGATAAGATGAAAAGTTTATTTAAAAATGATTTGCGACAACTAAAAAATATTGCGATTATTTATAATAGTTTTGTTTTATTAAACCTGATTATTATTGTTGTTTCGTATGAAAAAGAATTTCCAGCCGCTTTATTAACCTCAATTGTATTTATTTTTTCATTAGTAGTGCCAGCTTTTAACCTTAATTATTTATTTGATGCTAATAAATGTGCTTTGTATTTATCGATACCAATTAGTAAAAAACAGTCTTTTTTGATTAAGTATTTTAGTGGGTTATTGATTTTAGTATTGCCTTTATGTTTATATGGATTAGTGTTAGCGTTTTTTGATTCAAAACTTATTTCTAGTCTATTGATTACTGTATTATTAGACATATGGATTTATTATACGTTATGTTGTTTTACTGCTTATTTGACCACGACGATCATTGTTAATATGATCTTCCAGATTGTCTTGTTTTTGACCCCAATAATTATTTTTCTGTGTATTTTTCTGGTCTGTCAAGGGTTCTTTAGAGGTGTAGTTTTAACTGGCATGCCTGATTTTGTAATTAGTGGTTTGATTCCTTTTTATAAGATGTTTAGAGTTGAACAGGAATGGTTACCATCAATTAATATTATTATATATTGTGTTTATGGTCTTATTCTATTTATCGGAGCATATTTAGCTTGTATTAAGCGCAATCCGTTACAGAGTTATCATGGTTTTAGTAACCGGATAATTGGTCGAATAATTAAAATAGTAATAATTATAGTAATCTCGTGGTCAATAGTTGCTTTGATGGATTTTTCTGGGCAATCGGTAGGTGCTTTTATTGCTATATCAATATTTGCTACATTTATGACCGTTTATTTGATTCAATATTTATATGTTAAAAAAATCCGTTATCTTAAAAATACAATTGAAGCAACATTAATTTCGATAGTAACTTTACTTATTTTTGCTGTTGGTAAAGTATCGATTGAAAATTATATTCCTGATAATATTGAATCAGCAGCTTTGAATCATAATTTAATTTATAATCTAAATGAAAATCAGCTAAGTGATAGTGCTTATATTTCTAATCAACAGGTAATTACCAACATAACTGATATTCATCAATATATTTTAGATGATAAAGAGAGTTATGGTGATTATGAAGTTGGAATAATATATCAGTTAAATAATGGCAGAAAGATTACTCGTAGTTATAAATTAAATTATAACGACTATCAAACTGTGGTATCGAAGTTTGATAGTGAAATGATCAAGAGCTGGTACAGTGATTATTATGATTTATTAACTATTCTTGATAAAACAACGCAGATTGAATTTAGTGAATATTCTAGTGGAATTATTGATCATACAATTGATAGTTTGGAGGATATATTATTATTTAAAAATTTATTATTACAGCAGTTACAATCTTTTGAAAATACTCCTAGTTTAGTTACTGAGGTCCAGGAGAAAAGCTTAGGAACAGTTTATTGTGTTTTTGAATCCGAACAAAATTCAGTTAATCAATATTATTTACAGTATTCAGTTAATGATCCATTTGAGCGTGCAGTTGAGGAATTTTATAAAATTAAAGCAAATTAGTTGTAATTATTTAATAAATAGGGATAATGTAATTAGAGGTGATGAAAATGAAAATTTTAGATAGTAATGAATTTGATAATGCAATTAGTACTGGTGTTGTTTTAGTTGACTTTTATGCTGATTGGTGTGGACCATGTAAAATGTTAGCGCCGGTAATTGAAGGTCTAGCTGACAAGATGACTAACGTATCTTTTTATAAATTAAATGTGGATAATTCTAGTGATATTGCTAGAAGATATGGTATTCAAGCTATTCCTAATTTAATTATTTTTAAAGATGGTAAAGCCGTTGATCAAATTACTGGTTTCGTACCTGAAAGTGAAATTGTTAATCATTTAGAAAAAGTTTTATAGTTAAAGATGCTTGTAATCATCTACAAGCATTTTTATTTAGGCTGATTTTAAGAAAATTTTTTATTACTGTGATATAATATCTTTGAGGTGAGTGTTATGACTAAAAAAGTTAAACTATCTAAACGAGGTTTATCGGTAATTATTTTAGCGTTTCTAGCAGTGATTTTAATCATAGCAGCCATCTTTTATGTCACTAAAACGTCAAAACAGCCTGATAGTAGTGAAAATGTTGCTGTAAAAGAAACAGTCAGCAATCTTGTTGTTGAAAATCAAATTTTAAAAGTACAATTACTAGATTATGTCAACGATCGTAATTATCAAGAAGATTATCAGGAAGTTGCATTGGAAGTAGAAAAGGATGAAGAAGTACTAGGTTATCTAATGGAAGATGACCAGACTTTTATAAAAGTGATGCAGTTATTACCACCAGATGACAATTCACCATTGTTAAATCATAATAGTGAAAAACCAAGCCATGAGGCTTATATTCTAGTTTTAACTGGTGATATAGTAGAATATCAAAATCAAGCTGGTGAAAGTTTTTATCGAATTGTCAATGGTCAATTGAGTTATTATAAACAGTCTTTGTTGTTAGAAAGTGATTATGATAGTGTTTATATTGCTTCAATTGATGGAAGTAAAGAAAAGATGGTGCAGGTAGAGGAATATCAAAAAGCGTTATCATCACCAGAAACCTTTATGACCATGCTTCAATGGTAAATAAAAAAGTCTATCATTAAAAGTCATTAAATGTGACAGTGTGATAGGCTTTTTTTATTTAGCGTTTATTTAGTCCATCGACAAAGGCCAAATCGATGCCAAACATGATACCAGTATTGGGATTATTGATACCGCCAAGAGTTTCATCAATGACTTGACGAGCCTTAGCAACATCTTCTTTTTTTAAAATGAAAAATAAGGTACGACTGCTTTCTCGAGGATCTTCTAGAAATATGCGCAGAGAATCAAGAATGAAGTTGTCTTGACTTTTTAGGGCATTTAACATTCCTTTGCTTTCAATGATGGTACCGCCACTAATACCATTATCTTGTAAGGCGCAAAGTAAATCATCGAGTTTTTCAACTTTATGAAGGACTAAGAAAAGTGCTTGCATAAACTCCCTCCTTTTTAATTATTATAAACTAAATTCTTGTTATTTGCATTAAGAAATATTTGGTTTATAATAAACAATATATAAGAGGAGGAAGCTAAGATGAACTTTGAATTTTCAAATAGAATCAGTGGGGTTAAAGCATCTGCGGTCAGAGAAATCTTAAAATTAATGAATGATCCAGAAATCATTAGTTTTGGGGGTGGAAATCCTTCTAGTGAAACTTTTCCGGTAGCTAAATTAAAAGCAATCAGTGATGATATTTTTGCTACTAATCCTAATTCAGTCTTAGAGTATGGTATTACTGAAGGTGATCAAAGCTTTAAAGATGCTGCTGTTAAATTTCTTTCACGTCATGAAAATATCGTTAAAGAATATGATCAGGTGATGGTTACATCTGGTTCGCAACAAATTATGGATTTTGTTTCTAAATGTTTATGTAATGAAGGGGATATCGTTGTTTGTGAAAATCCTAGCTTTTTAGGGGCTTTAAATGCTTTTAAAAGTAATGGGGCTAAATTAGTGGGAATTGAAATGGAAGACGATGGTATTAATTTGGAAAAATTAGAAGCTGTTTTAAGTGCTCCTAAAAAACCAAAACTAATTTATTTAATTCCTAATTTTCAAAATCCAACTGGAATTACTACATCATTAGAAAAAAGAAAAGCTATTTATCAATTAGCTAAAAAATATCAAGTAACGATTTTAGAAGATAATCCATATGGTGATTTAAGATTTAAAAATGAACCAATTCCATCAATTAAATCACTTGATGATGAAGGTATTGTTGTTTATGCTGCTAGTTTTTCTAAGATTATTTCACCAGGTATGCGGGTGGCAATCATGATAGGACATCAAGATCTAATGGCTAAATGTACCATTGCAAAACAAACAAATGATGTTCATACCAATGCCTGGGCTCAAAGTGTCATGGCTCGTTTCTTACAGGAAACGGATATGGATGAGCATTTGAAACAATTACAGGCGGTTTATGATAAAAAATGTCATTTGATGTTATCAGAAATTGAAAAGAATTTTCCAAAAGATTGTACATGGACCAAACCTGATGGTGGAATGTTTATTTGGGTAACGTTACCTGAAAGAATTGATATGTTAGAATTTGTGCAAAAAGCAGTCGAACATAAAGTAGCTGTAGTACCTGGTAATGCTTTCTATGATGATGATAGTCTTCCTTGCCAATCATTTAGAATGAATTTTTCAATGCCTAGTGATGAAGATATTGTTAAAGGGGTAGCT
Organism: uncultured Thomasclavelia sp.; assembly: GCF_944324745.1. Taxonomy (GTDB): domain Bacteria; phylum Bacillota_I; class Bacilli_A; order Erysipelotrichales; family Coprobacillaceae; genus Thomasclavelia. The sequence continues at coordinate 22,442 of NZ_CALUXO010000050.1, forward strand.
ATTTTAGGAGAATTAATGCGTGATTAAAAATATTGTTTTTGATATGGGTAATGTGATCTTACGGTGGGATCCGGATTATATTGCTAGTAAATTAAGTAATAATGATAATGAAAAAGATATTATCAAACTAGAACTGTTTGCCTCTGACAATTGGGCATTATTAGATGCTGGTAAAATTAGTCTTGATGAAGTGGTGGCCTCTTTTAAAAAAGAACATTTTGATTTATTGAAACATGCTTTATATCATTGGTATGATTATTTTGAACCAATCGAAGCGATGATTCCCGTAGTTAAAGATTTAAAAGAACGTGGTTATCATTTATATCTGTTATCTAATTGTAATATCCAATTTGATGAATATTATCAAAAAGTAACGGCTTTTAGTTATTTTGATGACTTTTATTTATCAGCTAAGCATCAATTAGTCAAACCTGATATAGCAATTTTTAAAGATTTTTTACAAGAATTTAATCTGCAGGCTCATGAATCAGTATTTATTGATGATATGTTAGAAAATGTCAATGGAGCTAAACAAACAGGAATGGAAGCTTATCTTTTTAATGGGGATATTGAAGCTTTAAAAAGATATTTAAAATCAGTTTTAAAATAAGAAGCTGCAGCAAAAAGAGGTTTATAACCTTTAATGAAGTGCTACAGCTTCTTTTTTTCACTTTTCTATCATCATTTTATGATATTTAATCCTATCAAAACCAGCATTATCTCTAATTTGACGCCTATATTCTTCTTTTTTCAAAAATGTAACTTTTAAATATCATGATTGGGAGTATTTTTGCTAGAAAATTGATATATTTTGCCAGATTTATCCATTCCACGATACTCTTAACTATTTTTGAAATATTGTTTTTTGGTATATCAATGTTATAAGAAACTGTAAAATCTACTGGTAATGTTGGTTGATATGAGTTATAATCTTTCTTGTATAATTTATTTGTTTTCATATTTCAATTATACCAAAAAATGTACGATTCCTCGTACATTTTTGCGTTTTTTGCTACTTTTTTATTTATAGATCGTTACAGCCCTTTTTGCCATTACAAGACTAAATTAATAATTATTGGGGCTAAAAAGACAGTTAAGATTCCGGCAATTACGATTGATAAACTGCTCATAGCAGCTTCAATTTCGCCGAATTCTATTGCTTTAGCAGTTCCAATAGCATGGGCACTGTTGCCTAAAGCTAGACCTCTGGCAACAGGGTGGTCGATGTGAAAGATCTTAAAAATATTTTTAGCGATTACAGCCCCTAAGATACCGGTTAAAATGACAACACCAACAGTAATCGTAGAATTACCACCGATTAGTTCCGATACTCCAATAGCGATTGCCGTAGTGATTGATTTAGGAATTAAGGAACATAGTAAAGTTTCACTGCTTTTTAAAAGTAAACAAAGAATAATAATACTAATTAGTCCCGCAAGGCAGCCACAAAATAAACTTATGATAATAGCCCAAAAGTGTTTGACCAAAACTTGGGTTTGTTTATATAGGGGAATTGCCAGACAGACTGTTGCCGGAGTTAACAGGTATGTTAGCATCTGGGCCCCTTGATTATAAGTTTCAAAATCAATATTGAATAAATATAAAACAATAATTGTCATGATGGCACTAATCAATAATGGATTAAATACTGGGTAAGGCAGACGTTTACGAATCTGGACAGCTACCCAATAAGTTAACAGACTTAAAACTAATCCAAAATAAACAGTTTCAGTTAAAAAATTACTCATCGGCTTGCTTCCTTTCGATAATATATTGGGCTACTTTTCCCGTTATTACCATGACAACGATCGTACTGACAATTAAAACAATGGCAATAATTAGTAAATCAGCTAATAATTCATCTTTAACATTCATTAAACTAACAGCTGAGGGGACAAACAAAACGGGCATGATCAAAATTAGCCAGTCAGCGACATCTTCTACAGCTGATAACCGAATTAAACCAGTATATAGACCTATGAGCATGATCAATAAGCCATAAACACTTGCTGGAATAGGTAATGGTAAAAAGCTTAATAATTCACCAATAAATGAAATTAAAATAATAATAAGAAATTGATGGATGTATTTCATAAAATCCTCCTCTTTTTAAATACTGGCCCATTATAGCATGATTTAATTTTAGAAGGTACTTTTTTATAGTAATTATAGCCAGAAAATCAAGAATAATAAAAGAGAAGTAAAATTATAAAGAAATTGTCATCTTTGATGAAAAATACCATACTTTTTAGTTGACAATTAGAGTGAAAATGCTAGAATTTAGTAGAAAAAATACTTATTATAGGAGAACTTTTTATGGATAGTGTTGCAAACAAAAATTCTAAGCAATCTAAAAGAAGTAAAAATAAAAGCAATAATAAAAAATTCCGTAAAGAATTTATTATTATTGGAGCTGTTTTACTAGTTGTGGTTGCAATATATTTGATTGGTAGTCTCTATTTTAATCAAAAGTTTTTAAATAATACTTTCATTAACGGAGTTGACGTTAGTGCTATGACTATTGATGAGGCTAATAGCGAATTGGCTGATCTGGTTGATGACTATACGTTAGAACTTAAATTTAATGATGGGAATACGGAATCGATTTTAGGTACGGAATGTGGCGTTGCTTACAATGAGGACAATAACGTCGCCAACATTTTAAAGAAACAAAGTCCTTTTGCCTGGGTCAATGCTTTATTTGGAAAATCGAATAACACGGTTGAAAATCTGGCAAAAGTTGATGAAACAGTTCTAAGAGAGAAGTTAGGTTCTTTGGCACATCTTCAAGCTGATGCTCAAGTTGCTCCAGTCGATGCCCGGGTGGAATACGCTAATAATCAGTTTAATATCGTTGATGAAGTATATGGTTCTACAATCAATGTTGATAAGTTAGTAAGTGAAATTGTTGCAGCGTTTAGTGAAGGCAATGCTACTTTAGATTTAACTGAAAAAGGATGTTATGTGGAACCTGGTGTTAAAGCAGCTGATGCTTCAATTCAACAACTTTATGAAACGGCACAAAATTATGCTTCAGCTTCAATTACATATAATACTAAATCTGGTGATGTTGTTTTAGATGGAAGTACTTTAATTACTTGGCTATCAATTGATGAAAATGGTAATTATTATCGTGATGACAATGTTTTTAAAGAAAAAGCAACAGAATTTGTCAGCAGTTTAGCTAAAAAAATCAATGATGTTGGTGGTAAACGAACATTTACTGGCGCTAATGGTCGAACAATTACAGTTAGTGGTGGTAGTTATGGAGTACGGTTACAAAACAGTAAAGAAGTTAGTGGTTTATTAGAGGATATCTATGCTAATAAAGTAACTACTAGAACACCGATAACTTCTGGTGGTGATCCAAGTGGTGTTAATGGTGGCTTAGGTGATACTTTTGTTGAAGTTGATTTATCTAGTCAGCATATGTGGTATCATAAAAATGGAACGATTTTATTAGAGTCAGACATTGTTTCTGGAACTTACAATGATCCAAGTCGTCGGACTCCAGCAGGTGTTTATTCTTTATATAGTAAAGAAAGAAATCGAACATTAAGAGGAGCTAAAAAGGCTGATGGTACTTATGAATATGAAACACCAGTATCTTATTGGATGCCATTTAATGGTGGGATTGGTTTACACGATTCATCAAGCTGGCGTTCAAAATGGGGTGGCGATATTTATTTAAATAATGGATCTCATGGCTGTATAAATTTACCTACTGGTGTTGCAGGGCAATTATATCAAAATATCGAAGTTGGTTGTCCGGTTGTATGTTATTATTAAAAACAGTCAATTTTGACTGTTTTTATTTTTTGGGAGGAATTTATGAAAATATTAGCAAGTGATTTTGATAATACATTATATTTTTATGATGGACAGCGTGATTATTATCATCAAGCAGATATTCAGGCAATTAAAAAATTTCAACAGGCTGGTAATCTATTTGGTTTATGTACTGGAAGAAATTATAAAGGAGTTACTAATTATAATTATCATCATATTAGATATGATTTTTTTATTCTTTGCTCTGGGGCTAAAATTCTTGATCAAAATGGTGAAGTTATCTTTCAAAAATTTATTCCGGCTAAATTAGTTAAAGAAATTATAAAAGATTATTCTAATGTCGATACTAGCGTAGTGGATAAGGGAGAAATGTATTTTTTAAATCATCATGATCCAGTGAATAAAAATCATCGTTTAATTACTAGTCTTGATGAGGTGAGTGATAATTTAGAAGCTTTTTCATTGCATTTAGATAATGAAGAAATGGCTTATCAGGAATCTTTAAAAATTAAAGAAAAATATGGTGATGTAATTGCTGTATACCAAAATGAACGGCATTTAGATTTTGCACCGCTTGGATGTTCAAAAGGGGCAGGAATTTTAAAGATTATCGAATATTTTAAAGTAGATAATCAAGATATGGCAGTCATTGGTGATTCATATAATGATTTACCAATGTTTGCTGTTGTTGATCAGGCGTTTACTTTTAATCGTTCGCCTGAAAAAGTTAAGCAGGCGGCTAAATATTTAGTCGATGGGATTGATGAATGTATTGAAAAATTATTGGAGCAAGAATAATGAAATATGATTATTTTAATGAACAGGTAACGATCATTCAAAACCAGATTAAGCAATTAGAAACGAAGTCTTTTAAAATTTCAATGTTGCGTCTAGTTTTTGGAATTGCCATTATTATATTTATATTAATTAGTTACTTTAGACAAGTGATGATCTTTTTCTATTTGTCTTTATTATTACTTATAGGATTTATCATTTTAGTGGTTTATTATAATCGTTTGATGAAGTTACTTAATTATCATCAAGCTCGATTAGTGGTATTACAACGTTATTTAGCTCGATTTAATCAAGACTGGAACCAGTTTGCAGAAACGGGAAAAGATTTGTTTTTGGTCAATGATGGAATAGTAAAAGATTTGGATTTAGCAGGAAATAATTCTTTATTTCAATATCTTAATACTGCCTTGACAACTTTTGGAAAAAAACGCTTGGCTGCTAAACTGACACGTCGTGATTTAAATTATCAATTGTTGTTTGATGAACAAGCAGCAGTTAAGGAATTAAGTGATAAGTTGGATTTTGTTTTGGAAGTAGAAACAGTGGCTAATACCGTTTTAGAATATCAGCGAAGCGAACGGGCAATCAATGATTTTATTAGACTTACAACAGACTATCAAAATAAAAATCATCAAGTATGGTTAGGATATTTGTTTCCAATTATTGCTATTATCGCCTTGTTGAGTTTTTGTTTTAATTTAGAAACTAGATTTTCTTTATTAATATTTGGTGTTTTATTTTTAGGACAGTTAATTGGTTCACTTGTTAATTTAATGCGACATCAAGCAATTTTTGATTGTGTGAGTAAGTTGTCTTCTTCTTTGTCATATTATTTACAAGTTTGTCATTTAGTAGTAGAAACTGATTTTAAAGCTAATCATCTTTTAAAAATCAAAAAAATGTTGTCAGAAGCTTACCAGCAGTTAAAACAATTAGAAATAATTAGTAATATGATCAAACAACGTAGTAATCTTTTGGCATTTTTATTACTTAATGGTTTATTGTCATGGGATTATCATTGTTGTTGTCGCTTAGATAATTGGCTACAGACAAATGTCAATATGTCTAAATGGCTAAATCAAATAGGTGAGCTGGAATCTTTAATAAGTTTACAGACTTTATATCAAGTTAAAGATGATGTTACTATGCCTACACTATTAGATGAATCGAAACCAATATTAAGTTTTAGAGAATTAAAACATCCGTTATTATTAGAAAAAACAGCGGTAGCTAATAGTTTTACCATGGAATCTCAGGTAGCTATCATCACTGGTTCTAATATGTCTGGTAAAACGACTTTTTTAAGAACGGTAGGAATCAATCTGGTTTTATCTTATGCAGGTGGACCGGTCATAGCAAAGGATTTTAGTTGTTCTTTAATGGAAATCTTTACTTCGATGCGTATTGAAGATGATATTCAGGGAATTTCTACTTTTTATGGTGAATTACTTAGAATCAAGGAAATGGTTAAAGCTAACCAGAGTCAGCGAATAATAATTGCTTTAATTGATGAAATTTTTAAAGGGACTAATTCAGCTGATCGTATTATTGGCGCTTTAGAGACCGTCAAACGTTTATCATCAAGTAATATCTTCACTTTGATTACGACTCATGATTTTGAATTGTGTGATTTAGAAAATGAAGTGTCTTGTAAAAACTATCATTTTGAAGAATATTACCAAGATAATCAGATTAAATTTGATTATCTAATTAAACCCGGACGGAGTCAAACGACCAATGCACAGTTTTTATTAAAAATGGTTGGGATTATTGAATAGATCTTTTATTAAAAAACGAGCTGCACAGAGCTCGTTTTTAATAGCGAATAATAAAATAAATAACATAAATCCAACTTAATAGTCCATGAAAAATAGCCCAGCCAATTGATTGCCAGGTCGTATAGCTAATGACCATAGCTAAGGCACTACCAAAGGTAATACCAGATTTTATCGTTTTATGAACAACTGTCGTTTTCTTTTCGTTTTGTTTCATTTATCTCACCAAAAGTATTATAGCATAATTAGTAGCTAAGAGATGTTTTTTTGAATTAATATTGATTAATAGTTGATTTTTTTAGTTTTATGATTTAATTTATAAGCGATAGTAAGCTAAATTGTTTTAAAATGAGTCAATAGTATTTTAATTTAGTTAAAATAACTACAATATTTGTGGAAAATATGCTATTATACTGAATTTGAATGGAGATAAAAAATTTGTAAATTAAAGGATATTAATAATAGTAGCAGTGGGAGGAGTTTATGAAAATAGGATTTGATAATAACAAGTATTTACAAATGCAATCAGCTCATATTAAAGAGCGAATTAATCAATTTGGTGACAAGTTGTATTTAGAGTTTGGTGGAAAGTTGTTTGATGACTATCATGCCTCTAGAGTATTACCAGGGTTTGCCCCTGATAGTAAATTACAGATGTTATTGCAATTAAAAGATCAGGCAGAAGTAGTTATTGCAATTTCAGCTGGTGATATTGAACGAAATAAAGTTCGTGGTGATTTAGGAATCACCTATGACAACGATGTTTTACGTTTGATTGAAGTTTATCGCGATAAAGGATTATATGTAGGTAGTGTCGTTATTACTCAATACGATGGTCAAAAGGCAGCGGATGTTTTTAAAGCTAGATTAGAAAATCGTAATATTAATGTTTATTTGCATTATCTAATCGATGGCTATCCAACAAATACTAAAAGAATTATTAGTGAAGATGGATTTGGTAAAAATGATTACATTAAAACAACTAAGCCATTGGTAGTTGTAACCGCACCAGGGCCTGGTAGTGGAAAAATGGCGACATGTTTATCGCAATTATACCATGAACATATTCGGGGAATAAAAGCTGGATATGCTAAGTTTGAAACATTCCCGATTTGGAATTTATCTTTAAATCATCCAGTTAATTTAGCTTATGAAGCGGCAACAGCTGATTTAAATGATGTCAACATGATCGACCCTTATCATTTAGAAGCTTATAATAAAGTAACCGTTAATTATAATCGGGATATTGAAATTTTTCCAGTTTTAAAAAATATGTTTGAAGAAATTTATGGAACTAGTCCTTATAATTCACCAACTGATATGGGCGTTAATATGGCCGGTTTTTGTATCAGTGATGATGAGGTTTGTCGTGAAGCTAGCCGTCAGGAAATCATTCGTCGTTTTTACAATACAATGAATCGCTATGTTAATGAAGAATGTACTATTGATGAAGTAAATAAACAAGAGTTGGTAATGAATCAGGCTAAAGTAGTTGTTGAAGATCGTAAATGTGTAGCAGCTGCTAATCAAAAAGCACAAGAAGCTGGTTGCTTTGCTGGAGCAATTGAACTTGAAGATGGAACGATCATCACTGGTAGAACGACTGATTTTATGGGATCGTGTTCAGCTATTTTGATTAATGCTTTAAAACATTTAGCTAAAATCAATGATGATGAAATTTTAATTTCACCAACAGCGTTTGGTCCGATTCAAAATTTAAAAACTAAATACCTAGGTAGTGTCAATCCTCGTTTACATAGTGATGAAGTTTTAATTGCTTTATCATTAAGTGCTGTTGAAAATGAAAAGGCGCGTTTAGCTTTAGAACAACTACCAAAACTAAATGGCGCTCAAGCCCATATTACATCATCTATTGGACCGATGGATGCCAAAGTATTTAGTAATCTGGGAATTGAAATTACTTATAATGCTAAAAAGAAGTATGATGAAGAAAAAAATTAAGGCGCAACTGGTAGTTGCCTAAAATGAAAACCAAAGTTTATTGGGCAACCAGGTCTTTTTAGTTAATAATATTGGTGACTTAGAAAGGAGCAGATAATGAATATAGAAATTGCTAATCGATTAGTGAAGTTACGAAAAGAAAATAATCTTTCCCAAGAAGCTTTGGCTAATAAGTTAGGTATTAGTCGTCAGGCGGTTAGTAAATGGGAGCGAGCTGAAGCTTCTCCAGATACTGATAATTTAATTATGCTGGCAAAGATTTATAACGTATCTTTAGATGAATTATTACAAACTAATCAAGAAGAATTTGAAAGTAGTAAAAACACTACTGAAACCGATAACCCTCAAAAAGAAGAATCAGTTCATGTCAGTTTACGTCATGGAATTCATGTAATTGATAAAGATGGTAGCGAAGTTCATGTTGGATGGGATGGAATTTATGTTAATAATGCTAAAAACAATGATAAAGATAAACAGCATTATCATGAAAAGGACTGGACCCAGTATTATGCTAACTATAATCGTTTTCCAACAGCTTTAATAGTAATCGTTATTTATATTATTGCCTCAGCAATAACATCATTGTGGCATCCATTATGGATCATGTTATTAGTAATTCCGTTAATTGATGGAGCTTATGGGGCTATCAAATATCGGGATCTAAATCGATTTCCATATCCAATTCTAACAGCATTATACTTTTTATATGAGGGCTTTTTTGAAAACATTTGGTCACCAACCTGGATCATCTTTCTGACGATTCCTGTTTATTATGGAATAGTTAATTATTTTAAAGTAAAGAAAAAAAGACAACAAGAAAGTAAAGAAAAAAAGACAACAAGATGATGCTTAGCATCATCTTTAATTTTAAAAGGTGAATATATGAAGTGTAAGATTGAAAAGAAATGCGGTAGTTGTAAATATATCAATACCGAGTATTCAAAACAATTAGAAATAAAAAAGCAATTTTGTCAAAAATTATTGAAAGATAATCATTTAACTAAATATCAAGTGTCAGATGTAATTAAGATGGAATCTCCCTATAGCTATCGCAATAAGATAATTGTTGCTTTTAATAAAAATTATCAATTTGGCTTTTATCAAGAAGATAGTCATAAAATCGTTCCTTATGATCGCTGTTTATTACATGAAGAAATTAGTGATCAAATTATCAAGAAAATCCAAACTTTATTAAAAAGATATCGAGTAAGTATTTATGATGAAAAAACTAGAAGAGGCCTATTGCGACATGTTTTAATTAGAAGAGCAGTTGTTACTGATCAAACGATGGTCGTGTTAGTCTGCAATGAAAATATTTTTAAAGGATCAAAGAATTTTTGTAATGAATTAGTTAAGAGCTTTCCTAGTATAAAAACAGTTGTTTTAAATGTTAATAAGAGAAAAACTAGTATTGTCTTAGGTGATGAAGAAAAGATATTATATGGAAAAGGTTTTATTGTTGATGAATTATGTGATTTGAAATTCAAGATCTCACCCAAATCATTTTATCAAATTAATCATGATCAATGTGTTAAATTATATCAACAGGCCTTGTCTGGATTAAAGCTGACTGGTAAGGAAACAATTATTGATACTTATTGTGGAATCGGAACGATTGGAATGATTGCTGCCAGTAAGGTTAAGCAGGTAATTGGGGTAGAGCTAAATAAAGATGCCATCAAAGATGCTATAAACAATGCTAAAGCTAATAAAATAAATAATATTAAATTTGTCAATGATGATGCTACTAATTTTATGATCAATTTAGCTAAAGAAAAATTTCCAATTGATGCCGTAATTATGGATCCCCCTAGAAGTGGCAGTACTAAAGAATTTATTGATGCTATTAAGGTTTTAAAACCTAAACAGGTAGTTTATATCTCATGCGATCCATCGACTCAAGTTAGAGATCTTAAATATTTTGAAAAGATTGGTTATTATGGCAATACGATGATACCAGTTGATATGTTCCCGCA